>CAZAPZ010000011.1:0-16486 GCA_964487285.1 uncultured Campylobacterales bacterium
GTAACGATGGAAAATGCAAGAAAAATCCTGGCTAATTGACAAGTATTATTACCCCTATCAACAATTACTCATTACATTTTTGCGGGAATGCAGGATATAGCGTAACCAGGATCTTAATGATAATAAAAAGCCTCACAGCACGAGAAGTATTCAGTCGCTGTCCTGAAGTGAAAAAGCAATTGTGGGGAGGCGAATTCTGGACGGATGGTTACTTCGTAAGCATTGTAGGAAAACATGGGAATGAGGATATGATCGGCAAATATGTCAAAGATCAAGGAATAGAGTATCGGAAACTGTATGAAGATCGCCAATTGTCGCTCTTCTAATACCCCGCTGCTTGCGGCGGGGTTCTTTATTTAGAGGCGTTTTTGAAGTTTGTCACCAATAACGGTGAACGATAACACTGTCATTAGTATTGCAACACCGGGAAATAAACTCAGCCACCATGCTATAGAGATAAAATCTTTTCCTTCAGAAAGAATCGATCCCCACGAAGCGGTTGGAGGTTCTACGCCTATGCCGAGAAAACTGAGTGAGGATTCTGTCAAAATTGCAATTCCAATACCGAGTGTTGCATTCACTATAACAGGTGCAAGACTGTTTGGTATGAGATGATAAATTAGAATTTTCATCTCTTTTTGACCCATCAGCCGGCTTGACAGTATAAACTCAGCTTTTTTCAGCCGCATAATCTCAGCTCTTACCATTCTTGCTACGCCCATCCAGCTTGTAAGCCCTATTACAATCATGATATTTATTATTCCGGGACCTACATAGCTTATTATTGCAAGTATGAGAAAAAACACAGGAAATGCCAGGAAAACATCTGCCAAACGCATGATAAGGGCATCTATCAAACCGCCTTTAAACCCTGCAATTCCGCCAAGTAAAACGCCAATGATAGTTGATATGCCGACAGCTATAAGTCCAACCTCCATTGATATTCTGCTCCCGTATATCATTCTTGAGAGTAGATCACGTCCAAGCCGATCTGTTCCGAGAAGATAAACTGACGATGGCGGAGACAATACCGCTTTGTGTATTTGATAAGGATTGTACGGAGCTACAACAGGTGCCAAGACTGCCATTGATATAACTATCAACACAAATATGATAGATAATTTGAGCGATAAGCTGTTTTTTTTCAAATTATGCAGTAAACACCGCCTTTTTCACGCGACTTTACTTCATATAATGCACTGTCCACCCTCGTAAGAACCGATTCCATGCTGTCTTTTTTGGATACACTTGTTACGCCGCATGAACAGGTTATACTGAAAAGGCTGTTTTTGTACCTGTATTGAGTCTTAGATATCCTACTTAATATTTTATTACCCGTAATAGTTGCCTGCTCACTATCGGTTTCAGGTAAAACCACTATAAATTCGTCACCCCCATAGCGAAAGACGCTATCGGTAGATCTCATACTTGTTTTAAATATATTTGCAACTGCCTGCAGCACTCTATCGCCTACTATATGACCGTAGTTATCATTAACTTTCTTAAAATTATCCAAGTCCAGCATAATAATAGAGAGTTTAATATTGTATCGTTTAACCCTTTCTAACTCTTTGGTGATAGTCTCTTCAAGCAGCCGTCTCATGCCGATTCCAGTGAGATGGTCGGTAAAACCTGTGGACAGCATTTTTTCAAAGAGTTTTGCTTCATAGAGTAGAATACTATTTGATGTTTCCATATGCTCACGGAGCAATTTATTGGCATCCTTTATGATTTCTACCTCATCGATAATTCTCGATGCTGTATTTTTGCTGATATCCACATCGATAATGTTTGATAATTCTCTTTCGCTTCTTGAAACTTTCTCAGAATGGTCATTGACGGCATTCATTACATCATTTATCACACCTTTTATCTTATCTGTCTCTCTCTTAAGTTTTTTTGAACTTATCTTGGCCTTAATTTGATCGGCGTATACTTGATAATCAGCCATTCCTTCTTTTTCGTAGAACTGTTTAAAATAAAACTCGTACACATCGGGTGTAGGCAGTTCGCCTGTCTTGGAAATTTTATTTATGGCTTTTTCTGATATCTGTCTTACTAATTCATTTTTATTCATTTTTCATTTCACTCCCTCTAAAAACATAATATCACCGGAAACTATCTTTTTCTCCACATCACCGTCTTTAACCAAAAGACAGCCGATTTCATCTATATCTTTTGCATATCCGCTTATTTTAGTACCGAAATCATTAATCAGCACTTTTCTGCCAATTGTATTGTTGTGCAATTTCCAGTATGATATTAGGAAGTTGGAGTTATTGGTTATATTATTAAGCTGCCTATCAAGCTCATCAATCAGTAAACCGACAAGTTCCATAGGGTTTATATAGCTGCCGTTTTCTGAAAGTGAAGCATAATTCTCGTTTTCTTTGAGGTCAAGTCCAATTCCAATCGCAATATATGTTATGCTGTTTCCTTCAGTTTCACTTTCTATTAAAATACCGCATATTTTTTTATCATCGTAATAAATGTCATTTGGCCATTTGATTTTTGTATTTATCTTATATTTTTCCTTAAGCAATTTGTGTACTGCTACACATGCAGCAATATTGATTAACGGCAACGATTTTATCAATAAGAGATTTGGCTTGACGGCAACACTCATATAAATACCTGAATCAATTTGTGAAACCCATTTATTTCCATGTCTTCCCCTGCCTGTTGTCTGTTTTCTTGCCAATGCAATAACTCTGCTGCCGTTTTTGTAACAACTTCTTGCTGTATCCATAGTTGAACTGACTTGTTTATGAAATAGTACGGTGTTAGGAAGCCATTTTGTTTTTTTAATACTATATCCTGATGGCCACAAACGGGTTGGATGATCTGACAATCTATATCCTAATTTACGAACAGCTTCTATCTCGTAGCCTTCATCAATCAGATTCTTCACCCTTTTCCACACTGCGACAGATGAAATTCCGAGTTTTTCCGCTATTTTCTTTCCTGAATAAAATTCCCCCAGGTTTTTAAACAAAATGTCAATGATTGATTCTTTCATAAGGTCATACATAGTAGCATAAAAAATCTTTTATTTCAAATGCAGATTAACCTTGTCTTATTTTTATATAAATGCAAGAGCATCATCACTTGAACTTCTAAGTTTTTTGTGTAAACTAAATTATTAATTCAACGTGATGTTTTAATTAGTTGGAGCAGAATTAGGATAGTGGCCGTGAACAAAAAAAGACGATTCGGATTCTCTTGTCTTAATAAGCTATGCATATATTTGTGAATAAACATTTTTTATAGCTGCAGAAGGATTTAAATGAGCAAAAATCGATTTTTGGAAGACTTTTTAGTTGGTGAAATTTTTACAACCGGAGGCGTTACAATAACTGAAGGTGAAATCATCCATTTTGCCTTACAGTATGATCCGCAGCCGTTCCATTTGGATATAACAGCAGGGCTAAAATCTCCATACAAAGGTTTAATAGCAAGCGGTTTTTTTACTGTAGCTATCTGTTTTAGAATGTTTATTCAGATGGGTATTTTTTCGGCATGCAGCATTGGTTCTCCCGGTGTGGATGAACTTAGATGGCTGGCTCCGGTTCGTCCCGGAGACACTTTAAAAACAGAAACGAGGATTCTTGAGATTAGACCATCGTCATCTAAACCTGACAGAGGGATATTGAGGATGAAATATATAGGAACTAATCAGAATGGAACAAATGTTATATCCTTTATAGTCAACCATTTGCTCAGGCGAGGCAATAAACAGATCCATTGATACTTTCTCGCCATTCCGAGGGTTGTGTTAGGTGCGTAATGTCAGTTGTTAAGAACAATATGATGTGACTCGCAATTAGCGTAAAATATAAAAAAATAATAATAAAACTGCCGATTGAGAGTTGAAAACAGATTTTGAACTGTTATAATAACATTTCTGTAGTAATTTTAATTAATTAGGGATAGAGGTGTATATGAGATATTACGAAACATTAGTTGTGCTGAAATATGACATATCCGATGATATGAAAAATGAGATAATCTCCAAAATCGAATCGGCGATGAAAAAAGATGATGGAGAGATACTTAAAGCTGAAGATTGGGGCAAAACCAGTCTTGCCTACAAAATCGATAGAGACGAATATGGAATATATAAATTGTGGCATTTTTTAGGCAGTGAGACTGTGCCTGATGAGCTTGACAAATATTGTAGAATAGCCGACGGAATAATTCGTTTCCAAACTATACAGATGTATAAAAAAGATATCGATTCCTATACAAAACCTGCAGTAGAAGATAAGAAAGAAGCAGTAGATGTTTCGGAAGCTACCGAAACGGATGAAGATAGTTAAAGATATCGGTATCAACAATGAGGAATAAGCATGGCTGCATTTAACAAAATAATTTTAGTGGGCAATTTGACACGGGATCCGGAGTTAAGATATCTTCCTTCAGGTGCTGCAGTAGCCAAACTGGGATTGGCTGTAAACAACAGTTATAAAAATAAAGATGGAAATACGGTTGATGATACACTGTTTATTGACATAGATGTATTTGGAAGACAAGCGGAAACTGTTCATCAATATATGAAAAAAGGAAGCAGCGTTCTTGTAGAAGGAAGACTGCGGTATAGGACATGGACAGGAAATGACGAAGTAAAGCATTATAAGCATGATGTTGCAGCTCAACGTGTTGTTTTTATGGGCAGTGCGGCGGCGGCATCAAGCAAAAATATCAAATCAGCCAATGAAAACACTGATAATAGTCCTGAAGAGGAAGATGATATACCGTTTTAACAGTAAAAAAGAGGATAATGGAGTATAAATGAGAAGAGAAAAGAAGTATAAATCGGGCGGCGGGAACAAGTTTTTTGTTAGAAAGAGATTTTGCTATTTTTGCACAAATCATATTGATGAGATAGATTATAAAGATACATCTATGCTCAGACATTATCTCAGTGAACGATTTAAGATTTTGCCGAGAAGAAATTCAGGAAATTGCGCTAAACATCAGAGAAAACTTGCTGCAACGGTGAAACGAGCAAGGAACATGGCCTTATTACCGTTTACAATTCATTCTCATTAGGAGGATAGATGCAGATTCTTTTATTGGATGATGTTGAAAATGTTGGGAGAATTGGAGAAGTTAAGACTGTTGCGAATGGATATGCGAATAACTTTCTTATACCCAAAGGTTTAGCTATAAGGGCGACAAAAGCAAACAAAAAAATTGTAGAACAGGAACAGCGGCAGGCTGAGAAAAAATATAAGAAGAGAGTAGATAATTCTAACGATAAAAAAACGCAGCTCGAATCTCTAAAGCTTGAAATAGCACGGAAAGCAGGAAAATCGGGTAAACTTTTCGGATCTATTACAAATAGTGATATCAAGGACATGATTGCTCGGAAAGGTTACGATATTGATAAAAAAAAGATTGTTGTATCAAAAGCTATTAAGTCTATAGGAGAATATACTATTGCTGTAAAAATTTATGGAGGTATTAGGGCAGAGATACCATTGACTGTCACATATGATACAGAAAGGAGTCTTTAACCGAATTCTTCCATCCAATATTGAGGCCGAGAAAGCGCTTCTCGCTTCAATATTGGGATCACCCGATGCTATGTATGAGGCATTTTCTAAATTATCATCAAGCGACTTTTATCAACCGAGCCACCAGGTTATATACGATGCAATGATAAGTCTAAACAAGGTCGGAAAGCCTGTTGATCTAATTACGCTTTCAGAGAAACTTTTAAATGAAGACAAAATAGGCATGGCCGGCGGCATAGGCTATGTTGCCGAAATATCTAATTTTATTTCAACTCCGTCAATTGCCGAAAACTATATCGAAATAATCAAAGAAAAATCTATTTTAAGACAAATTATATGGTTGTCTAATGAAACTGCAGCAGAAGGGTTTGACCAAAAATTATCATCGGAAGAACTTCTTGCTAAAGCAGAGCAGGGCATGTTTAATATTGCTTCGTATAAAATGAAGACGGAGCTTACTCCGGTAGCTAACTTTGTAGATGAACTTGCCGATGAGATGGAAACCCTTCATGCTTCAAAGGGTAGAAATATAGCAGGCATTTCCACAGGTTTTACTAAGCTGGATACACTGACAAGCGGTTTTCAGAAAGGTGATTTGATAATTATAGCAGGAAGACCAGGAATGGGGAAAACCGCATTTTCACTGAATATTGCTCAAAACGTATCATTGGACCAAGAGATAAATGTGGCATTTTTTTCGCTTGAGATGACCAAAAAGCAGCTTGCTTCAAGAATTATATCAAGAATAGGCAGGGTTGATGGTTATATGATGAGAACAGGCAAATTTGACGATGATCAATGGTCTGACATAACAACTGCCATAGACAAGCTTTCAAGTGCCAAGTTATATATAGATGATACTCCTACGCTTTCTACCATGCAGATAGCGGCAAAATGTAGAAAAGCAAAATTGAAGTATGGACTTGACCTTGTTATTATAGATTACCTTCAGCTGATCAATATGAGAGAAAGGGAAAGGAAAGATCTTGAAGTTTCAGAGACCACAAGATCGCTTAAAATTTTGGCGAAAGAACTTGATCTGCCTGTCATTCTTCTTTCGCAGCTTAATAGGTCATTGGAATCAAGAGATAACAAACGGCCTCATCTGGCAGATTTGAGAGAATCCGGGGCAATTGAACAGGATGCCGATGTTGTCCTTTTTATATACAGAGATAAGGTTTATAAAAAAAATTCGGATAAGGATGCTGATAACAGTGCAGAAATTATCATAGGTAAACAACGTAACGGCCCGACAGGAACTGCCAAACTTATATTTATTGACAGATATACGAGCTTCGAAAATATGCAGCAAGGAGAATAAAATGATGAGTAAAATTTTTAATGACGATTGTTTTATCTGCTTTGATGATAAAAAAACCCATAAGAGAGCTTATGGCAAACTAAAGAATGGAGTTGTAGAGCAATTTGACAAAAGCTTTCTGTTTTCGGATGCCGTAGTAATAGGTGAGGCACAATTAGACTCATTAAAACTGCTTGCTCCTGTTATGCCCAGTAAAATTGTTGCCGTAGGGCTAAATTATCAAGAACATATCAAGGAACTTCACCCGGATATAACAGGCGTGCCATTTCCCAAGCTCTTTATGAAACCGTCAACCGCAGTTATAGGACCTGATGATAATATAATATACCCTGATACGACTAATCATGTTGATTACGAGGCTGAGCTTGGAGTTGTCATAGGAAAAACGACAAAAAATATCGGTATCGGAGAGGCAAAAGACGCTATATTCGGGTATTGCTGCTTAAATGATATTACTGCGCGGGATCTGCAGAAAATAGATGGACAATGGACAAGAGCTAAATCATTTGATACTTTTTGCCCGATAGGTCCGGCGGTGGTAAATAATATCGATCCCTTAAAACTTGATATAAAATGTTTTGTAAATGGAAAACTTAGACAATCCGGAAGCAGCTCGCTTATGATAAAAAATGTCTATGAATTGGTGAGCCTGATCTCAAAAATCATGACACTTCTTCCAGGCGATGTGATAGCAACCGGAACACCAAAAGGTGTAGGCAAAATTAAGCCTAAAGACAAAGTTACAATAAAAATTGAGCAAATAGGTGAGTTGACAAACTACGTTGCATAGCTAATAGATGGGCTTATATGTTGAAAAATTGATTCATTGAGCTGAAAAGAATGGGCGTAAAATTGTAATTTATAGAAAACGATTTGTTTGCTAATGAGAAATATGAGTTATGTATGTTCTAAGTGTATACTTACTTAAATTTATCAAAAATAGGATTAAATCGATCGCAGTCGAAGTTAAACAAGGATTAATAAAAATGGAGGAGATAAGGAAAATTATGAGTAAACATGGAAAATATGAGGTAATCTCAAAAAGTTATCAGCTGTTTAAGGCGGGCTATTATGAAAAAAGACTCGGTTTACAATATGGATGTTAAACTTTCAAACCGTTTGAGCAAGCTTCCTCCATATTTATTTGCGGAGATAGATAAGGCTAAAAACGAATTGGTGAATAAAGGTAGAAAGATACTTGATCTTGGAATAGGTGATCCTGATTTGCCAACGCCTGAACCTATAATTAATGCGGCCGCAGAGGCGCTTCACAATCCAATCAATCATTGTTATCCGAGCTATAAAGGATCGTTTAAATTCAGGGAAGCTGTGTCAAGGTGGTATGAAAATCGGTTCAATGTGAATCTTGACCCTGAGAATGAAATAATATCCCTAATCGGTTCAAAAGAGGGAGTAGGGCATCTGCCATTGGCATTTTTAAACTTGGGAGATATTTCACTTATTCCGGATCCTGCATATCCTGTTTATTTTGTAGGTACGATATTTGCAGGCGGCACTGCTTACAAAATTCCGTTATTGGAAGAAAACGATTTTTTACCCGATTTTGAAAACATTCCTGCTGAGATCTTGAAAAAATCGAAGCTTATCTATCTGAATTATCCGAATAATCCTACATCGGCGGTTGCCGATTATTCATTTTACGAGAAGGCAATATTTTATGCCAAGAAATATGATATCATTATTGTATCGGATCAGGCATATTCTGAAATATATTATGATAAACCTCCAATTAGCATACTTGAACTGCCTAATGCAAAAGACGTTGTGATAGAACTCAATTCGTTGTCAAAAAGTTTCAATATGACAGGCTGGAGAGTTGGAATGGCGGTCGGAAATAAAAAACTTGTTGAAGGTTTGGGCAAAATTAAGACTAACATTGATTCAGGTGTATTCGGAGCAATTCAAGATGCTGCCGTTTATGCTATGGGTCATTATAAGGACTTAACGGATCAAATACGGTCGGTTTATGCAAAAAGGAGAGCTCAATTAGCAGATGCACTCAAAATTGCCAAATTTAGTTTCAAAATGCCTGAAGCAACATTTTACTTTTGGATAAAAACACCAGACGGAGCAGGCTCGAGAGAATTTGCCGAAAGGCTGCTTCTTGAGAAAGGAATTGTAGTAACGCCAGGTGTTGGTTTCGGAGAGTCAGGTGAAGGATATTTTAGGATAAGTATGACAGCCGATAAAAAGACTTTGGAGCAGGCGGCAAAAACGATTGCATCACTATAAAGTCTTGATAGGAATCGGCTGCAATATCGGCGATCGCAAAAGCAGCATTTTTAACGCCATCGGTGCAATGAAATTTTGCGATATTAAAAGAATCTCAAATCTTTACGAAACTTCTCCTGTGGGGTATGTCGACCAACCGAAGTTTTATAACCTATGCGTAACTGTTGTTACAGACACGATGCCGTTTGCATTTTTATTGATGCTTAAAAATATAGAGCATAAGATGGGAAGAGCGAACGGCATAAGATGGGGTCCAAGGATAATAGACCTTGATATTCTTTTATTTGATGATAAAATAATATTCAGCAGGAGGCTGATTGTTCCGCATAAAGAGATGCCTAATAGGAGGTTTGTGCTGGAGCCGTCTATAGAAATTGCGGGAGACTGGATAGTTCCCGGATCAGTTAGCGTAGATGCTCTCTACCGTGAGAGGAGAGAAGCTCTTAAATCGCAAATTGTAAAAATTGTTGAGGTTGCATAGCCAATTTCATATGTCTATGAATTGGCTATATGAATTTATACCAGGTTTACCTGAAGGAGGAAGCCATGGAGCTAATGGATGTAGTTAAAAAGAAAAGAGATGGCGAAAAAATTGCCATGATAACCGCCTATGATTTCACGCAATCGTCAATTGCCGCTGAAGCAGGTGTTGATCTTATTCTTGTTGGAGATTCCCTGTCAATGGTGATACAAGGCAACGGTTCCACTATACCGGTGTCGATGAAGCAGATGCTTTATCATGCTGAAATTGTTGTTAGAGGAGCCGGCGATGTTCCGGTTGTTGCCGATATGCCGTTTTTGTCGTATCAGACAGATATCTCAAGCGCAATCAGAAACGCAGGAAACCTGCTTAAAGTAGGAGCAAAAGCGATAAAAATAGAAGGAAATTTTTCCAAACTAACCGAATCGCTTGTATCAATAGGCATACCTGTAATGGGACATCTTGGCTTAACGCCTCAATCGGTTAATCAGCTTGGAGGATATCATCTTCAAGGTAAAGATGATATGTCTGCAAAAAGACTGATAGAGGATGCTAAACAGCTTGAATCTGCAGGTGCATTTTCAATTGTCCTTGAGGCTGTGCCCTCACATGTAGCAAAAGAGATCTCCGAATCAATATCAATTCCAACAATAGGAATAGGAGCCGGCATTAACTGTGACGGTCAAGTTTTGGTATATCATGATCTGCTCGGACTATTCGACGGCTTTAAACCCAAATTTGTGAAACGCTATGCTAATCTCAAACAGATAGCTATTGAAGCTATAAAAGATTATTCATTAGAAGTAAAATCCGGAAAGTTTCCGGATAATGAGCATAGTTGGAGCTGATATGAGAATAGCAAAAACGGTAGATGAAGTCCGCTCCTTTTTAAAGGAGAGCGGCCATTCTGTTGGATTTGTGCCTACAATGGGATTTTTGCACAAAGGGCATGTTGAATTGATCAAGAAAGCCCGCAAGTTATGTAAAACGGTTGTTGTATCAATTTTTGTAAATCCAACTCAGTTTACTCCGAATGAAGATTTAAACATCTATCCGAGGGATTTTGAACATGATAAAACTATTTGTGAAAATAACGGTGTAGATATAACTTTTTATCCGCCGGCAGATGAGATCTATCATGATAGTTTTTTAACGACCGTTAAGGTTGATAAGCTGACCGATGTTCTGGAAGGCAAGAGCAGACCGACTCATTTTGAAGGAGTGACTACTGTTGTTGCAAAGCTTTTTAATATTATTATGCCTGATCTTGCGTTTTTTGGTAAAAAAGATGCTCAGCAGTTGATTATCGTAAGAAAGATGGTAGAAGATCTTAACATGCCTCTTGAAATAGTGTCTGTTGAAACTGTACGTGAGAAAGACGGTCTTGCATGTTCAAGCAGAAACAACTATCTAAATGATAAGCAGAGAAAGCAAGCTGCTGTTCTTTACAAAGCTTTGAAAAAAGCGGAGGCTGCTATTAAGATGGGTCAGAAAGAGTGCAGCATTATAGAAAAAATTATAGAAATGGAAATTAAAAAGTCCAAAGAAGCTAATATAGATTATATCTCATGCAATAAAATTGATGATCTGACTAAATTGAACAGAATAATTGAAGATATCAGTCTTATTTCGCTTGCCGTTTCTTTCGGTAAAACAAGACTGATAGATAATATCTGGGTATAGGGGGACAGAAAATGTTATCTAATATGTTAAAAGGAAAAATTCATAGAGCTGTTGTTACCGAGGCCGATCTCAACTATGAGGGCAGCATAACGATAGATAAAACGCTTGCTGAATCATCAGGAATATTGCCTTATGAACAAGTAAGTGTCTATGATATAAATAATGGAAATAGGATAACCACATATTGTCTTTACGGAGAAAAAGATTCAGGTATAATCTGCATGAATGGAGCAGCGGCAAGGAGAGTGTCCGTTGGCGATCTCATAATAATAGTGGCTTTTGTGCTTATTGATGAAAAGGAAATACAAAACTTTTCGCCAAAGATTGTGCTGGTCGATGATCATAATAAAATAAAAAAGATATTATGAAATTTATTTATAATGAATTGGATAATGAATTTATAAAGAAACTGACAAGTAACTATTCTGAAATAAAAGCTAAAATTTCTAACGTATATGATGATTGGGGCTTTATGTCACTTGACAAAGATAAAGATATGACAGACTTTTTTGAGAAAAACAGAGGAAAGTGGAGCAGGTTTGTCCAGATAGGAATGGGAGGTTCAACTTTAGGAGCAGAAGCATTAAATGAATTTCTTGGTACTCCGGAGGGCAAGTCAGCGCAGTTTGTAAACAATATTGATAGTCAAATGGCAAAAACATTGTTGTCATATCGCCCTGATACGCTTTATCACATTGTAAGTAAGTCGGGGGCAACCACTGAAACCATATCAAACTTAATATATTTAATCAATCATTTTGAAGGCGATCTTAAAAAACAACTAATCATAAGTACGGGAAATTCCGGGTTTCTCAAAGAATTTGCCGACCGTCATAGCATCAAGCGTTTTAGCATACCCGAGAATGTCGGAGGCAGATATTCGATCTTTAGTCCTGTCGGTATGGCGCTTGCATCATTCATGCAGTACGATATAGATAAAATTTTTCAAGGGGCATCAGAAACCGCTATGCTATCAGGTAATACCCCAAGTTTTCCGTATCTGTTTAGTATGATATCATCTGAACTTTTCAATGAAGGTAAGACGGATCTCATAATATTTTGCTATTCAAAAAGACTTATGAGAACGGCATACTGGTTCAGGCAGCTTTGGGCCGAAAGTCTTGGGAAGCTAAATAAGCGGGACGGTAAAGAGATTAGATCCGGTCAGACACCTATTGTTGCAGAAGGTGCATCGGATCAGCATAGTCAGCTTCAGCTTTATAGAGAAGGTCCGCTTAATAAACAGTTTTGTTTTATGAGAGGTCCTATTGATGATGATCAAAAATTATCGGTATCTTCGGAGTTCAACGCATTTAGTTATTTAGATGGATACTCTTTAGACGAAATAAAGCTTGTAGAAGCCGAAGCAACAAAACAGAGTTTGTCTATGAAATCGCCTGTAATGACTATTCAGACTCAAACATATAGTGAGAAGTCATTCGGAAAACTTATAATGGGTTTGATGCTCGCTACTGCAATTGCGGGAGAAATTCTTGATATTAACGCTTTCAATCAGCCCGGAGTGGAACTTGGAAAGGTGTTAACTAAAAAACTGTTTAATAAATAAGGATTAGAAAATGTCGGATGAAATGCTAAGCTGGAGAGAAAAGAAGAATTGCACTTGCTTTAAGTTCCATAATTTTCAAAGCAAATGTTACCTATTTGAACACAGTGGTCTCGTTGCTTAATGCTGCTGTTAAGAGTATAAAATGAAATTTAGTTATAAAGTCTATTATGAGGATACGGATTCCGGTGGTGTAGTATATTTTGCAAACTATCTTAAATTTCTTGAGAGAGCAAAAACAGATTTTATGGAATTCTATGGTATTGATATTGCAAAATGGCATAAAGCCGGTATTTTTTTGGCTGTGCGAAAAGGCAGCATAAGGTGGATGAAGCCGGCTGAGCTTGGTGATATATTGACTGTTGATGTTGAGTTTAAATCGATAAAAAAGGCGAGTATTCAGTATAAATATAACGTTTATGTTAAAGATGTAATATATTGTACAGCACAGATTGATACAGTGGTTATAAACAAAGATAAGAAGCCGATTCCGATTCCATCTGAATGGAAAGAAAAGTTGAACCGATTTTTATAAAATGCGTAATATCGGCTATTATTCAAAATAGTCTATGAAATATGTTTGACACAATCTGTTAACGAAGCTATTATTTATAATGCTAATATAACAATAAACTTACAGGAGGCATTAATGGGATATAAACTTAATATACGGTGGCACGGAAGAGCCGGGCAGGGTGCCGTAACAGCAGCAAAAACCGTTGCTGAACTGGTAGCCCAAGATGCGAGAAAATATGTTCAGGGGTTTGCAGTATATGGGGCTGAAAAACGCGGTGCTCCGGTTGTCGGATTTACAAGAATAGAAGATGTACCGATCAGAAGACATACGTCTAAAATGTCGCCTGATGTTGTGGTACTTTTAGATCCTTCATTAGCCGGAATTATCGATATCACGGAAGATGCCTTGAAAGGCGCCAGTTTAATAATTAATTCACCCAAAACAAAGGATGATATCAGCAGGGAATTGGGTGTGGATCAATCGCTTTTCAAAGTTTATGTTTTGGACGCCAGCAAAATAAGCAAAGAGGAATTAGGCAAGGCTATACCTAATTCTCCAATGATAGGAGCAATGGCAAAGGTTACCGGACTTTTTGGCGAAGAGGAACTGGCAGGTGCTATAAGAGCACTCTTTGATGAGCAAGGCAAATTTTCAGATAAGATTATAGATGGTAATGTAAAGTCGGTTAAGAGGGCATTTGAGGAGGTTTCCTGATGAATGTTAAAGGAGAAAGCTGCACAATTACCCCTAATACGCCAGGATGCGGCAATGATAATAAACTATTAGGATGGCAGTCAATTGAGATCGGAGCAATGGTAACGGAGCCAGGCAATAGCAGAGTTTATGAGACAGGTACTTGGCGTGCCGAACAGCCCGTTTGGAATTCCGATACTTGCATTGATTGTATGCTGTGTTGGGTTGGATGTCCGGATACAGCTATAAAAGTCAAAGACGGTCATATGGCAGGTATAAATTATTTTGCATGCAAGGGGTGCGGAATTTGCGTTGAACAATGTCCTACGAAACCAAATTCGCTATCTATGATACCGGAAGATGCTGCAAGGGGACTCGAAGTACCTGAACGCGTAAAAATTGCTTTCAATAAGGAGTAATCTCATGGGTAAAAGAGTAGCATTATCAGGTAATGAGGCAGCGGCAAACGCCATAAGACAGATTAATCCTGATGTAATTGCGGCATTTCCAATTACGCCGTCAACACCTATTCCAATGGCTGTTTCTCAATTCATTGCCGATGGAAAAATGACAACCGAATTTGTAACTGTTGAATCCGAGCATTCGGCAATTAGTGCATGCGTTGGAGCATCTGCTGCAGGCGGCAGAGTTATGACTGCAACGAGTGCGAACGGATTGGCGCTTATGTTTGAGATACTCTATATCGCATCAGGCATGCGGCGTCCTATAGTAGCTCCTATTGTAGCGAGAGCACTTTCCGGACCGCTTAATATACATGGTGACCATTCAGATGTTTATGGCGCAAGAGAAGCCGGATGGGTACAAATTTTTTGTGAAGATTCTCAAGAATATTACGATACCATTATTCAAAGCATCAGAATTGCAGAGAGTGAGTCAGTGCTTACTCCTGTTATGCCGATTGCAGACGGATTTGATGTAAGCCATACGGTTGAAAATTGGTATATGGAAGAGGATGAAGCCGTGCAGGAATTTATCGGTGAATATCATTCCAAATATTCTCTCCTTGATACGGCGCATCCTGTTACATTTGGAGCATGGGCACCTCCCGATTGGTATTATGAACATAGGAGAAGTCAGTTGGAAGGTCTAAATAATGCCTATGATGCCGTCAGAAAAGTAGGTGCCGAATTTGGCAAAAAATTTGGTCGCTCATACGATATTTTGGAAAACTATCGTACAGACGGAGCCGAAATCATACTGATCGGAATGGGCAGTGTAAGCGGTACCATTAAAGATGCTATAGACAATATGCGAAATAATGGTGTTGCAGCAGGATTTTTACGCATCAGACTTTTTAGGCCATTCCCTTATAAAGATATTATTGATATATTAAAGAATGCGAAAGCCATAGGTGTACTTGACAGGTGCATCACGGCTGGAGCTCAAACGGCTGCTTTATGCACAGATATTAGATCTGCTATGTATGGTATAACATCTGTCCCTATTATAAATTATACATACGGGCTTGGCGGACGCGATACAACTGTTGAAGATATAGAAATGGTAGTTACCGAAGTCAAAGGTGCCGCAGACGGAAAAAAAGTTGATCCCATAAATTATATAAACTTACGCTCTTAGGAGGAAAAATGGCAAAAAAGCTTTCAATCTTAAATAAATTAGCTTTAAATAAAGAGTCCCTTGAGGGCGGACATCGATTGTGTCCGGGGTGCGGTCATTCTATTATTGCGAGAATGGTGCTTAATACGGCGGTGGAAGAAGGGTATCAACCTGTACTTGCCAATTCAACAGGCTGCCTTGAAGTCTGTACCGGATTATATCCGTACTCAAGCTGGAATGTACCATGGATACATAGTGCATTTGAAAATGTAGCAGCTACACTGTCAGGCGCCGAATCAATGTACAGATCGTTGTCAAGAAGAGGAAAAATAGATAATGATAAAATTGTTTTTATAGCCTTTTCAAGCGATGGCGGAACATATGATATAGGACTTCAGGCTCTTTCGGGAGTAGCGGAAAGAGGTCACAGGCTTTTGTATATCTGTGATGATAATGAAGCATACCAAAATACGGGAAATCAACGTTCAAGTGCAACGCCGTACGGCACAAGAACGATGACTTCTGCAGTTGGAAAAGTTGATCCGATTGGCAAAAAACAAAGAAGAAAGGATATTGTTGAAATAATGGCTGCACATAATATTTATGCGGCGCAGGCATCTCCTGCCTATTGGATGGATCTGACGAAAAAAGTGAAAAAAGCCCTCAAAATTGACGGACCGTCTTATATTAATGTTATTCAGCCTTGTACAACAGGTTGGGGATATGATCCCAAGGATACATTGAACCTGGCGAAATTAGCGGTTGATACCTGTATATGGCCTCTTTATGAAATCGAAAACCATAGAAGCAAGATTAACTACAAGCCGAGAAAAAAATTACCGGTAGAAGCGTATCTCAAGAGTCAGAAGAGATATGC
>CAZAPZ010000011.1:16496-25873 GCA_964487285.1 uncultured Campylobacterales bacterium
TCTCTTCAAACCTGAAGGCGAAGAGACACTCAAGAAAATTCAAGAATATACCGATGAGCATTGGAATTTTTTGATAGAAAGAGAAAAAGCGGGATTTTAGGAGAAGCTTAAGATGAATTCAAAAAGTTATATGCGCTTAATTCCTGGACTCTTTATAACGGCATCGGTACTGCTTGGCCTTTTTGCCGATAGATGGTGGTTTGCCTTTACCTTATTTGTTGGATTAAATATGACCCAGTCGGCATTTACAGATTGGTGTTTGCTTGAAAAGATACTTATAAAGTTAGGTGCAAAGGAGTAATTTTATTAGCGGTGGAATTGCCGGCATAGTTTTGGCCGGGGGTAGATCCACAAGAATGAAGGAAAATAAACTGCTGATGGAGATTGGTGGAAAAAGAATGATAGATCATACGATTTCCTCAATCTCACAGCTGTTTCCGGTTTATATTGCCGGAAAAGATAACTCAGAACATTATATAAGCGAAAAGTCGTTCATCACTGATCTATATTCCGTTTCTACACCGCTTCTCGGTCTTTATTCTGCGCTTATGACTGTTAACGAGGAGACGATTTTTTTAATTTCAGGCGATATGCCGTTTGCTCAGAAAAATCTTATACTATTTTTGAAATCCCAGCTTTCAAAAGAGGTAGATGCGGTTATTCCATTTTTTAAAAAACCTCAGATGACATTTGCATTTTACAAAAAAAGTTGTTTACAAACCGTATTAGAAGCTATAGAAAGCGGGCATCTTTCGTTAAAAGGTCTTTTGAAAGAGATAAAGGTTAAATATATTTACGAACGGGAGATGAGAGCATTTGACCATGATCTTATCTCATTTTTTAATATGAATACGAAAGAACAGTTTAAGGTTGGGGAAAAATTATTTGCATCTATAGACCGTTAAATTTTCAGTAATTTTTTAGATTGACTTTTTTAAAAATTTTTATAGTTTTGCGATTGAAAGTGACTCTAATATGAAATTAGTAATATCTGAAATTCGGTCTCTATCGTAGTAGAGACATTTCAAATCGGCTTTTTCATTATCACGGTTTTGTTTTCCTATAACTGCTATTATTGATGATATACCGTCCAAATTCATTTCTTCATTATTACCTTTAACCCATATTTTCGGTATTGAATTGTTTGATTTGAAGCCTTCGGCAATAATTAGGTCAACATCTCCTATCTGAGCGGCTATTTTTTCCAATCTATGCCCTCCTCTCACTTTTATCGCTGTATAATTAGGCGATATTAGAGCAACCTTTTCAGCACCTGCCTCATAAAACCGAGCGCTATCTTTCATGCCCTCATCTATTATGGCTTTTCCTTTCGGATCATGTTTTATAACGCCTACGGAGATACCTTTATTCATAATTTCCTTAATTATATTCAAAATAAGCGTTGTTTTTCCCGAATTATGGTCGCCTATAAAAGAGATAATCGGAGTCATAGTTATAACCTCACTTCATTCATATTTAATATTATATATTTTAATTATAGGGTAATTTTAGTTTTTTACAAAATATTAAGAGATGTATTGCTAACTAATATTGACTAAAATCAAAAATTCATAGAGTTAACGCAGGTGAAACATACTATACCACCCAAAATTGTCAATACAACTTTATCTTAAATTTTATTTGCTTTTTGATTCATTCCTTGTCTGTCTGCAATGCGGCACATAGGCAGGTGCCGCATTGCAGTATGAATTTCTTGGAGTATTCTTTCTTTTATCTCTCTCTGCGTATTCTATGTCAAAGGGCTCGCAGCCACTCCGCCTTCAGATCTATTTCCCCGTTTAATGCCGAGTCTATTAATGCTAATGTTTTCGCCTTATCCTTCGGCAATCTTGCTTTAATCGGAAGATAGTTGGATGCGTGATTTGAGAAAAAGAGACCATTGCTTAAATACGTATGCGATAACATCTCTTTAAGTTCTAAAAGGATTTCCCTTGTACCGGGTAACTCAAATTTCCCTTTTTGCAAATCGTCGGCAAGAGGTGTATTTGGCAGTATCATTACAGTAAGTGCACCAACATAGTCGGGAGCCATCTTAGTAAGTAGTTTCCCAGTGGCTTTTGCATGCTGCAAAGATTTTTCTCTTCCTGCAATACCCAAAAGAACGGTAACTGAAAGCTTGATCCCTGATTCTTTTACTCTCCTGCCTTGTAAAACCAGATTGACGGCACCTGTTCCCTTGCAAATATTCTTTAGCGTTTCCTCATCACCGCTTTCAACTCCCATATAAACGATTCCTAAACCTCTCTCTTTCAATTTCAATAATTGTTCATCTGATTTCAGTCTGATGCTTTTGGCATCGGCATAAGTTCCAACCCGCCTAACCCATGGGAGATGCTCTCTTATTTTATTTAAAATCCATTCTAATTTAGGGTATGGAACAGTCAACGTATTACCATCTAATAGAAAGATTCTATGCTGATTTTGCATATGCTTGGATGCAAATATTATATCGCTTAATATGACTTCATCGCTTTTAACAGCGAATTGCTTGTCTTTATAACTCCCGCAAAAAATACACTTATTGTGGGAACAACCTAAAGTAATCTGCAGGAGAATGCTCGAAGCTTCGCTGGGAGGTCTTATAATAAAACCTTGGTAATGCATGCCTTCAATAGTCATTGATCATTTTTCCTTTCAAAGTTTTTAGTCATATATTTACAATATTTGAGTATTGTAAATATATTATTTAAATAATTTTTTTTACTTCGCTGCCACTTAATATGAATTCCTGACCTTACGCATCTAACACAATCTTAAACGGCAATAGTAATTATAAGTTGCAAGGAAGGTACCGTGCAGGAATCAACCGGGTTCAATCTACTCTTAGGCTAACGGTTATTTTAGCATATTCATCATTAACTTCAAGCTCTTTTATGTAGAAATATAATCTTTAGTTCCGAATGTTTCTTGTCTACAAGTAACGCAAATGTAAACTGGGTGTTATATTATTTGCATGTATTTGTCTGATATTCGGCTGTTTGCTGCCATGAGACCACTGCAAATAAGCACTTCCACAGAAGCCAAATAAATAGCAGGATTTAGAAATTAAAATTTGAGGTACTAACCGGTTAGTTGAGAGCACTTCTGTCAATCCGTAAGCGAGCATCTTGAGTCCCAAATCCGCCTCCTCTGCGTTGTGAATTTTGGCAATAGCTCTGTTATTACCTGCAATTTGCGCCTTGATGAAACGAATTTGGGCTCTCAATTTGAAACGCTTAGAACTAATAGAGCTGCCCTATAGAAAACCTCATTAAAAGCTGTGAATTTGTTTATTGTGCAGTGGTCTCACCATGTATAAAGTGAGTTAATAATTTATCTGTTCAACTCTACAAATCCGTTTAGCCCGCACATAAGCAGCCTTGATATATGTTTCATATATTCAATACACTCATACATCTCAGAATCTTGCCGGACAAGCAGATATTGTCCCAATAGATCCCCAATTCCCATTAGTGTATAAGACAGAGGTTCCAAATCAAATTTTCTGTATTCATTGCGTTTAAATGCCTTTTTCAACGGTCGCATATATGACTTCGATATACCCGAATAATAAGAATCAGCAGTCTTAGGTTCTATAAATTCAGCTTCTCTTACAATTGCATACATATTCTTATGCCGTTTAAAAAAGTTGCAAAATCCTATATATCCGGCAATCTCGGCATCTCTTCTGTCTTCAAACCGTGACATATAATATCTTACTTCGACTTTTAATCCGTCAAATGTGCGTGCAACAAGTTCTCTTAATGCTTCAATTTTAGAATCAAAATGAATATAAAATGTGCCCAACCCAATATCTGCCTTATATGCAATATCTGATATTTTCGTTTTAGAATAACCCTTTTTGCCAAATAAATGCTCGGCAGCATCAAGAAGTTTTTGGTGTGTAATGGAACTTTTGGAAAGTAGATGCTGTTCAGGTTCAACGGAGTCAATAATCAAAAAAACATCCTGTGAAATTATATGATTATCAGAATCAAGACCATTGTATAAAAAATCGGCAATTGTATTTATGATGTCATCGGACGGCTTTATACCTTTATATATGCCGTATTTAGCTATCACAAAGCGAGCCGAACCCATTACAAAGATGAAAACAGCCTTTTTGTAAATTTCATTTTCGACTTGAGAAAACAGCGAATTTTCAAAAATCTTGTATATTTTTTCATAAAATTCGATTGAGATATCGGGATTAAGAAACTCAGCATTTCTGAAAACCGCATATCTGTCTATATTATCGTATATACAATCGAAAAAATCTTTCAGAAAAGTTTGCAGCTTTTCTATTTTAATAGAAGAATAATGATTCATAGAACGGTTGATGGAATCGCCTATCAATTCAATAAGATTTTCAACTATCTTTTTTAATACTGCATCTTTAGTTGGAAAATACTGATAAAATGTAGAATTACCAATATCTGCCTTCTTGCATATAGAAAGAATAGAAACTTCTTGATAGCCTTTCTCTCTAAAAAGAGCAATTGCGCTATCCATTATTTTCTTATAAGTATTATTTTTGATATTTGATAATGGAGCTGATCGCATCAGATCACCAAACCTCCATCAACACCGAGCACCTGTCCTGTTATAAAAGAAGCGTCATCTGATGCAAGAAAGAGATATGCATCGGCTATTTCAGAAGCTTTTCCCATTCTGCCGAGCGGGGTTTTCGAATCCATATAATCTATAACTTTTTGAGGAACCTTTTTTGTCATAGAAGTCTTTATAAAGCCCGGTGCAACGGCATTTACACGTATCTTATATCTTGCAAACTCTTTTGCCCATGCCTTTGTCATACCAATAATACCGGCTTTGGAGGCAACATAATTTGTTTGGCCTGTATTTCCGTATATCCCGACAACCGACGATGCATTAAGAATCACACCTTCGCCTTTTTCCATCATATAAGGCACGGCAGCCTTTGTTGCATTGTAAACACCTTTTAGATTGACATTTACAACGGCATCAAAATCGCTCTCCGGCATATTTACAAGAAAATTATCTTTTGTAATTCCTGCATTATTTATGAGAATATCTATTTTTTTCAGATCAGACGCAATTTTGTCAACGGTTTTCTTTACTATGTTGTATTTTGTAACATCCATTTTATAAATATGATACTTGCTTCCCAACTTTTTTTCAGCTTCACGAAGTGCAGCTTCATTATAATCACATGCTGCAACTATTGCGCCTTCCTGAATAAACCTATTCGCTGTTTCCAGTCCTATTCCACTTGCAGCACCTGTTATAACTGCTACTTTGTTATCCAACCTCACTCTCAACCTCCTTTCCATAAAATAGTTGTCGCTGCCCAGATACAACCTATACCCGCTCCAGCCATCATAATTAGATTGTCTTTCTTTATTTTTCCATTCTTAATTCCTAAGTAAATTGACAATACCTGATCATTTTGACCGATATGACCGTAGTTTTCCAAATATGTAGTTTTGTTGTCTGAAATTCCTATGTTTTTAATAATTGTTTCATGCATTGATCTTTTTACATGAAGCATTGCAAGATAATCTATGTCTTTCGCAGAATACCCGCTTGCTGTGACCGATCTTTTTATTATATCTGTAAAATTGCCCGTTGAAATGGAATTGAGCCTTTCTCTCATGGATTCAGCATCAGGAACATCTAAGTACTGCCGCCCATTCTCAAGCCCATTGCAATTGAATGATTCTCTGCTTCCTCCCATAGGCACTATAACATCATTGGCAAATGAGCCGTCGGTAATTATCGAAGTTTCCAAAATTTCGCTCGGAGCGTTTCTCTTGATGACCATTGCGGCACCACCGGCACCGAGATTATAAAGAAACTTTGTTTTTAAATTTTTATAATTAACAAAGTCACAATTTCTATAACCGCTTACCAAAAGTATCATGTTTATTTTTAAATCGGATCGTATCATATCTTTTGCAAGTTTCATTCCGACCATCATACTTCCGCATTCAGCTTCCATATCAAATGACCATGCCTTTTTTGCACCAATGTTATCAGCTATCTTGGCTCCCGCTAACCAGATAGGATAATCTTTATATTGAGACCCATTCCAAATAACAACATCCAATTCTGTTGGGTCGCAATGTGCCGTTTTCAATGCCTCTACGGCAGCCCTTGTTCCCATAACACTCGGATGATCATCTGGACCGGGTATAGGTTTGCGGATTATCCCAAGCTTCTCTCTTATAACCCATTCCGGCAGTCCGGATTTTTCAGCTATCTCGCAGGCGGTCATAAAATTATCGGGAATATAGATGCCTATACCGGCAATACCGACTTTATGCATCTATATAAATGCCTCCACAGAAGTCAAATAAATAGCAAGATTTAAAAATTAAAATTTGATAGACTAACCGGTTAGTTTGAGAATTTTTATTTCTCAAAGATCGCCGTTTATTCGACTTTCCTACGGGCAATATCAGCTTTCCCATATGCCTACGTTAAACTTATTTGAATTAACCGGTTAATTCTGCATAAGTTTGCCTTGCCTATGAAAAAGCCGATAAAGCTGTGAAAGTGTTTACTGTGCAGTGATCTCATTATGTTTCAACCCATTTTATTCTTGGCGGAGTTTCTGTTGCATGAACACCCTGATTTGCCAATACAATGATGCTTCCATCGGATAGGCTAATCTGTTTGAATACATCTCTAATTCTCCAGTTGCTATCGTTAAATGTTTCCATCGGTGTGAGTATTTTTCCAATAACTATTGTACCGGCAATACCTTTTTTATTTGCCGCTTCTATTTCATTAAGAATTTCCTGATATGTTTTTTTTCTTGTCCATTCGGCTATCTGTTGCCAAAGTGTCTGCATATTTTTAGGCTGCAGTCTATAGTGTGTAGATTTAACTGCGAGATCTTTTCTTTCCATGATCCAGCAGAACTTTCTCCAGTTTATATCCGAATATGCAGCTATAAACGCAGTACAATCTTTTAGAGGGAAATAGCTATATGGAAAAACAGCCGCATCATATTTTCCAAGTCGTTCCAATGTTTCACCTGTGCAGAAATTGTATGAAACTGAAGAATTGCTGAGTTTCCCGAATCCTTCGGCAGGAGAGATATCAATCATCTGACCTATGCCTGTTTTATTTCTATAATATAATGCCGTCATAATACCAAACGCTGCCCATGCTCCACCTGCATACCATGCCATCTGATTCCCGAACTTTGTAGGTACCTGATAATCCTTAGGATCATTTTCATCTTCCATTTCACCGTTTATATACATCATACCGCTTATTGCCTGATCAACTATATCGCTGTCTTCCTGTCCGCATGAGGCAAGAGGTCCGTACTGACCATAAGTATAAATAGAACACCAGATAAGACGCTTATTTGTCTCTCTTGCTTGAAAATAGCTCAATCCTTTCTCATATAACCATCCCGGTTTGCTGGTTTCTATAACAACATCGGCATAAGATATTAAAGATTTAAGATAATCAATATCTGATCCGGAAACAAGATCAAGCCTTATGGAGTGCTTATTTCTGGCTTCGGATAAGTATGAAAGTCCTACCCCACCCGCTGTTAGAGCATCCGGAGTAAAATTTCTTGCAGGATCTCCCGATGGCGGCTCAATTTTCAAAACCGTTGCTCCGTATTCAGCCAGCGTAGCAGCGGCAAATGAACCGGACAGGTTGGCATAGCTCATATCCAGCACGAAAAGATCGGATAATGCTTCAGGCTTACCCTCTCTTTCGGCATCATTCTTCTTTGCCCATTCTCTCCAATCCATTACTTTGTCTCCTTCTCGTCAATTGGAGGAGTTCGTCCGAGCATGTCGGTATATCCTCCTATGATTCCTTTGTTTTCAAGCTCCGCTATCTGTTCATCGGTTAGTTTTAGGAATTCCTTAAAAACATAATCGTTGTCTGCTCCGACTGATTTTAAAACCCATTTTATTCTACCCGGTGTTTTACTTAAATGAGGCTGAACCCCTTCTGTTGCATATTTCACTCCCGACGGGTCGGTAAATTCATGCACAAAATCTCGTGCCCTGAGATGCATGTCTTTAGCTTGATCAGCGCTGCTGTAAACACGATGGGCGGCAAATCCGTATCTGTTTGCGGCAGCTTCTATTGCCGCAGCATCGTTTTGTGCTGCCCATTTTTTCAGCTTGTTTATAAGAATTTTGTTATTCTCATATTTGGATCTATTTAATTGCGTACTAAAGCGCGAATCCAAATATAAATCAGGTTCTCCCACAGCAATGGATAGCCCTCGGAATCCAATATCGGTTACCGAGCTGACTGCAATGTGTTTTCCGTCTTTCGATTTAAACACACCTGAAGGAGATATGGCTGTATCAATATTTCCGGATTGAACCCTATTTCTCTTTAGCTTGCTCACATAAGGCCAAGTCCAGTCCATAGCACGCATCAGGTTTTCAACTTGAGAAAGTTCGATAAACTGTCCCTTGCCTGTTTTATCCCGATAGTTCAATGCAGCCAGTACGGCGTTTGCTCCCATCAAAGCTCCGAAATGATCTGCTATCCAGATGCCGGCTTTAGCAGGACCACTCTCATCAAATCCGCTAATCGCAGCGAATCCGGTCTCTGCCTGGGCAACCGCATCATAGGAAACCCTGTCTGTATAAGGGCCCCACTGCCCAAAACCTGTTAAAGCAATATAGATCAACTTTGGATTTATTTCTTTCAGTTGCCGATAGCCTATACCCCAGCGATCGGTTGTTCCACTTCGCACATTCTCCACAACAATGTCAACCTTACCGGCAAGTTTCTTAAAGATCTCAACTCCTTCCGGCTTACGCACATCAAGCGTGCAATGATATTTATTCCTTGATACCTTGGCAAAGCAAAGTGCCTGATGTTTGTAAAAACGTCCGAATGGTGTTATCGAACGCGCCGTATCTCCGGTTCCCGGCAGTTCTACTTTGATAACCTCTGCACCGAACTCCGCAAGATTCGACGGCAGTTCAGGACCAAGCATCAATGTTGCAAGTTCCAAAACTTTAATCCCTTTTAGTGCTTCAGGGGTTCCTTCGACTCTTTTAGAATCAAAAAGTTTTTCGGTTTTTTTAAAATAATCATTTTTATTCATACAATCTTATCCTATTTTTATACCATAAGGTATCTTTTTTTTACCTCGTCGTTCTCTCTTAATTCTTCAATGCTTCCATGGTATTTTATTTTTCCTTTATCAATCACAAATGCAGATTCTGCTATAGTCATGGAGAATTTGATATTTTGTTCTGAAAATAGAATGGTTTCACCCATATCTTTCAATTTCAGAATCTGCTCGCCAAAATATTTTACCACAATTGGTGCCAATCCCTCAACCGGCTCATCAAGAAGCAGGAGATCGGGATTACCCATCATCGTCCTGCCTATAC
>CAZAPZ010000012.1:0-25346 GCA_964487285.1 uncultured Campylobacterales bacterium
CTACATTACCGGCAGGTTTTATGAACGGTTTAGTAATGATATTTGAGGCTATAAACAATGCAATAATTGACAAAATTGTTCCTAATATATTGACAACCCAGAATAAGATAGCGCCTATTTTCATGTTGTTCTGAGTTTTTAACAGAATTGTTCTGTAAAGTCTTGATGCATTTATATTGCCCTCGTTTACGGCTTTGTCAATATCTCTAAGTGCAATGTTAACACTCTGATACTCTGTAATATATTTCATGAAACCTGTCATATAGATTTTAGATTCTTTAGCCAATCTGGCCTTTGTCTTTTCCGATAGATTGGCATTTGTTGCTATAGCAAGAGACAGATCGGACATGGCATTATTCCAGTTATCAATATACTCCATCTTTCCCTGTTCCACAAAATTGCGTCCTTGTATTTCAGCTTTGAACAAAGCGATAAGAAGGGTTTGTATATTTAGAATATTTAGATCGGTTTTAATAGACTTTAGTGAATTACTAAGTTTACCTCTTATTCCTTTATCATTGGTAAGCCCCATTCTTTTCTCCGATTCTATAACTTTCTTAAGTGCAGCAGACATTTTTTTGATATTTTTCATTTCCTGCGACATGTCTTTAGTATATCCGGCAGCGGACAGCTTGTTCATCTGTTCTGTCAAATTATTAATATTTTTTCTTGCCTTAGATGCAAAGGAGATATTCTTTGTTGTCACAAATTTAGAAACATTATTACTGAAACTCATTCCTTCTATAACAAGAGTTTGGGCGTATTCCGAAGCCTTGGTAGCATTATCAGCTTTGTTAGAAAAAAAATTCAAGGTTGAGATTACGATTAAAACACCTATTATAGCGACCAGCAGCATATACCTAATAGAATGTTTTATATTCAATACTTTTTTCATAACTATAATTCCTCCATCGACTTTTATATAATACTATCAACTTTTTAAATCACAGTCAAGGACTTAATCGATGTTGAATGGTTAATAACCGGCCTTGAATTCTTGGGCTTGCTCTGTTAGTGTGTGCGCAATGAAAGAAACAATATTTATTAAATTGTACAATGTTTTGATAACTATTTTTTTTCCGATAATTTTCAGTGCTATAGCGCTGAAATCATTTAAGCATAAAAAACATATTTTGTCGCATTTTGGCAAGGATATTGAGCAATCAAAGAAGCAAACAATTTGGATTCATGCAGTTTCAGTAGGTGAAGTTCATCTGCTTAAAAAACTCATAAATCAATTATCAACGAATCATCTAATTATAGTGTCGACCGTGACTGAAACCGGAAATAGCGCTGCAAAACTGATTTTTGATAATAAAGCAAAGGTGGTTTACTTTCCGATAGATTACAAACCTGTCATTGATAAATATATAAAACTGATAAATCCAAAACTCATCATACTTGTTGAGACCGAGATATGGCCTAATTTTCTTTATGAAACAGCGAAAAAAAAGATTCCTGTTGTTTTAATTAACGGGCGCATATCCGAGAGATCTTCAAAGTGGTATAGACGATTACGATTCTTTTTTAAGCCGTTGATCGGCAAGATAGCTATGATATGTGTTCAGAATGAAGATGAAAAAAAACATTTTTTAGAATACCAAAGAGAAGATCGAATTGCAGTAACCGGTAATCTTAAATATGCTAATATCGATAAATTTGAATCTAAATTAAAAAAACCGAATGATAAAATTGTTATTGTTGCAGGAAGCACACATGATGGTGAGGAAAAAATGATTTTTAATATTTTCAACAGACTCAAAAAGCATAGGCAGCTCTTTTTAATCATAGCTCCAAGGCATCTGAATAGATTGAATTCGGTAGAAGATATTGCAAGAAAATACAAATTGCATCCGGTTAGACTTACAAAATTTGATGGTTATAATAGTATTGATACAATAATAGTAGATACGGTGGGTGATCTGTCATCACTTTACGAAATAGCAGACATAGCTTTTATCGGAGGAAGCATGACAAAAGTAGGAGGACATAACCCGATTGAAGCATGCCTTTATTCTGTGCCTGTAATTATGGGAAAATATTATTTTAATTTTGATCAGATTATAAGCGAACTTGTCGAACATAAGGGTATCATGATAGCGGCGAATATTGATGATTTCCAGGAAAAACTTGAAGAGTTGCTGCAAAGCAGGGGGAAGCGCATGATTATAGGTAATGCAGGTTATAAGGTAGTAAATAGTCATGTTGACGACCTAAAAAAAACAGTTAACATACTTCAAAAATTTTTATGACTATATTGTTTAGAATTCTTTTTTCACCTTTGGCAATTGTGCCAAATGAGATTGTTGAATTTTTTGGATCGTTTGCGGGAAATATCCTCTTTATTGTTCTTAGAAAAAGAAGAAAAACTGCCATCCTCAACGCACGGTTTATAACGATTAGGAATGGCAATAAGCAACGCGCAAAGAAAATAGCCCGCAAAAGCTTTTCTAATTTCGCCACTACTATTTTATTCAGTATAAAATTTTATTATAAATCTGAAAAATGGATTCAGAATTATATTAAAAAGCATATACATATTGAAGAGCGAGCATGCAGTCTCAATAGTGAAGATGGCGGAATAGCTCTTTTTTCTCACTTTGGCAGATGGGAAATTATTCCTTTGATTGCCAAATTTCTTAAAGTCAAAGGAGCGTCTGTTTTTAGACCTCTTGATAATCCGAGCTTAAACGATTTTATCATTACGATAAGAAAGAAAAGTAAAATGGCTCTAATACCTAAAAAGGGGGCAGTGTCAAAGTCTTTAGATCTCATAAAATCAGGATATTTTATTGGCATAGACTGCGATCAAAATGTGGCTAAAAAAGAGGGAACAGAGGAGGATTTTCTTGGTGTTAAAGCATATACATCAAAGCTGCCTGCAATAATCTCTATGAGAAGTAAGAAAAAAATTTATCCGATATTTCTTATTACAATGTCAGATGGGAACTATCGATTTATTGTAGAAAAGGCAATTGAACTACCCGATGTAGCCGATTTCAAAGAACGAACAAGGATTATAAATAGACAAATAAATCAAATCGTAGGTAAATATGTTGTCAGATATCCCGATCAATGGCTTCTTATGCATAGGCGTTGGAAAAATAGAGAAAACGAGTTGAGAGATATAGTGAACAAAAGCCGATGAAAATAGTGCTGAGGCTTTTAAAATATGTAAAACCGTATATACCGAAAGTTATTTTGAGCATGTTGGCAATGGCGGGTGTTGGCGCAATGACAGGAATCTCTGCATGGTTAATTAAGCCTGTAATGGATAAAATATTCATAGCTAAAAATGCTAATATGCTTTATCTGCTGCCGATTGCCATAATAACGGTTTTTGTTTTAAAAGGTATTTTTAGATATGTCCAGGGCTATTTAATGAAATATGTTGAAGAACAATCCGTAATGCATATGAGAGATGAATTAGTTGCACATCTCCACACACTTCCAATCGCATTTTCTTGCAAATGGAAAACAGGCGAATTAATGAGCAGGGTAACAAATGATGTAAATAAGCTTCAAACATCTATATCAACATTCGCTACTTTTGTTCTGCAAATTTTTAACATTATGGCTTTAATAGTGGTTGTAATAGTTCAAAATTGGCAGCTTGGTATTATAGCGATAGTAGTGCTTCCGGTAGCCATTATTCCCATTGCTCATTTTGGGAAAAAGCTACGGCGCATAGGTAAGAGAACGCAGGAATCAACCGCTAATATGATGAATATTTTGCAGGAGGAGATAAATGCAGGCAAAATTATTCAAGCATTTTCAAAAGAGCAGCTTATGCTTAATCGTTTCAAGAAAATTAATAGAAGATATTATGACGTAACTATGAGCGCAGCTCGAGCATCTATTGTTTCATCGCCAATAACGGAAGCCATAGGAGCAGCAGGTCTTGCCGTTGTCATCTGGGTTGGAGGAAATGAGGTTATAAACGGAACAATGACTACCGGTGCATTCACTTCGTTCATAGCTGCTGTTATGATGCTCTATGATCCTGTAAAACGATTGACAAATGCGAATAACAACATTCAGCAGGGACTTGCGGCGGCTGAAAGAGTGTTTGAAATTATGGATATAAAATCCGATATAACCGATGCTGCAGATGCTATCGTTTTAGAAGACACTCCCGACACAATTGAGTTTAATCAAGTCTATATGAAATATGAGAAAAAAGAAGGTTATGTATTGCAAGATATAAATTTCAAAGTCAACAAAGGAGAAAAAGCGGCAATAGTAGGACCTACAGGAGCAGGAAAAAGCAGCATGATGGATCTCTTGCTGCGTTTTTATGATCCTGACGACGGAACCGTTCTTTTTGACGGGACTGATATCAAGAAATTTAGTTTGAAAAGTTTAAGAGATAAAATTGCAATAGTAACGCAGGATGTTTTTCTCTTTAACGATACAATAGCAAACAATATCACTTTTGGCGAGAAAATATCAATTGATAAAATAAAGGAGGCTGCTTCTGCGGCCTACGCATCAGATTTTATAGAGGGGCTGCCCGAAAAATATGATACGATAATCGGTGACAGAGGTATAAGACTTTCAGGCGGAGAACGTCAGCGTCTTTCCATTGCCAGGGCTATTCTCAAGAATGCTCCTATACTGATATTAGACGAAGCAACAAGTTCTCTTGATTCAATAGCCGAGCAGGTAGTTGGAAAGGCTATTGACAGCCTAATAAAAGATAGAACGGTGTTTATCATTGCCCACAGACTTTCAACTGTAAAAGATGCTGATTTTATCATTGTTTTAAACGACGGCAGAATTGAAAAGATAGGAAGCCATGAAACCCTTCTCAAAGAAAACAAACTTTACAATCGACTTTACACACTTCAATATGCCGGTTAGATGGCAAAAATATTAATAAGACTTCCTAATTGGATAGGAGATGCCATTATGGCAGTCCCTGCAATTAATTTAATATGCCGACACTATAAAAATGACCAAATAACATTATTATCCAGACCTATTGTTCTTGAACTTTTTAAGAACGATAAGCGCTTTTATAGTTTTATCCCTATATTGGACGGTAAACTCAAAACAATTTTGAGCATTTCCAAAATTCTCAAAAAAGAACAATTTGACACTGCCATACTTCTTCAGAATGCGTTTGGAGCGGCAATAATAGCGAGATTATCAAAAATACATAAAATTATAGGTTACAAAACAGATGGAAGAAGAATTTTTTTAACAAGAGCGATAAGTCTGCCAAAAAAGACAATGCGGCAGGATAAATATTTCATAAACATGATAAAAGCGGCAGGGCTTGATGAATACGATATACCGCAGATTTCTCTTACAGTTACCGGCAAAGAAGATATGTGGGCAAAAAATGCTTTATCCAAATATGATAAACCTATAATAGCTTTTTTTCCAGGCTCTGCATACGGTCAAGCAAAACGCTGGCCTATAGATAATTTCATCATTCTAGCAAATTTTATAACAAATCACATAGGCGGAACCGTTCTTCTTGTCGGCTCAGCAACAGAAAAGGAGATCGGAAGCACTATAGAACAATCCTCAGATGTAAAAAACTTTATAGACAAAACTACTCTCAGGCAGACAATGGCTCTTTTTTCAAACATAGATTTGCTGATAACCAACGATTCGGGCCCGATGCATATAGCTTCGGCCGTCGGTACACCTCTAATTAGTATATACGGCTCAACCGATCCTATGCGAACCCCTCCGATATTCGATGGAAAAAAAATAATTGTATATAAAAATGTTAAGTGTTCGCCTTGTTTTCTCAGAACTTGTCCGATAGATTTCAAGTGCATGAAGCAGATTACGCCGAAAGAGCTCTTTTTTGATGTCAAGAAAATACTCAGTATCAGCTTATAAATGCATGTTTTATTTGTAAAACTCAGCTCGCTTGGAGATATCGTTCAAACGATGCCTATTTTAGAACAGACCCATAGAAGGGGCGTTACAGTCGATTGGATAGCAGAGAAGCAAAACAGTTCCATATTAATAGATCATCCGTATATAAATAAACTTATATCAGTACCGAAACTCAAGTTGTCTAACATAGGCACTATTTTCAAGGCGATAAAAGAAATAAGAAAAGTTGAATATGATGCTGTTATCGACTTTCAAGGGCTTCTAAAAAGTGCGTTTTGGATTCTATTTTCAAGATCTGCAAAAAAAATAGGACAGAAGAACTGTCGTGAGGCGTTGGCAGGATATATTTTAACAGATTCTTTTATATTCAATGGACCTGCCATCGAAAGATATTTCTATTTATTCAACAAACTATTAAATATAACAGACAATAAAGTTACCGAACTAATAACAATAAACGTCTCTGAAATGGAAATGAAACCTATCGATAAGTTGATAAAAAGAGAATATATAGTAATGGCTCCGGCAACAAGATGGGAAAGCAAGATGTGGCCGGCCGTTTATTGGAAAAGGCTGATTATGTTGATTTCAAAATATGATACTGACATTTTTGTTGTAGGAACAACCGCTGATGTCGGTTTTATAAATATGATTATCAAGGATACCGAAGCCGTTAATCTATCGGGCAAAACATCTGTAAAACAACTTTTTTACTTATTAAAAAAAGCAAAGCTTGCGGTTGCACTTGATTCGGGAGCAATGCATCTATCTGCAGCAAGCGGCACAAAGCTCGTGAGTATTTTCGGTGCTACCGACCCCAAGCTTACAGGACCAATAAACAAAGATTCCATTCTGAAAGCAGATATATCATGCACTCCCTGCATGTTACGAGTTTGTCCGATAGGTAACAGATGTATGAAGTTGGTCAGTCCTGAGATGATAATAAGGAAACTGTTGGAAAATGTTAAGTTACGATATAAAAAATAGATATTATGTCCTATATCATTAGTACATTTGAGACCACTAAACATCTTCATCTGTTAATACGAACGGATGCGGCGTTAATCCCTATCTGTAAAATGCAATCTGAAGCTTTAAGAGACCGCTGTATAACCAAAAGTTACCTAATAATGAGTTGATCGGCCAATATGACAATCTATGGGACTCTTTAAATCTCTGTGTTAATCCTTAGCACTTTTGATCCATCTGTCATTACATATTAATGTTATAAATATATTTTAAAGTCAATATCTTTAAAGATAGAATCTTTTTTCTCAATATCATTCAAGGATTGACGATTGATATTATCGGCAAGCATATTAGATAGAAGGTTAAAATTAGAAATATGCATTTTTGTCCGCATTGTACTGTATTCAACGGCAGTATGAGTAGTCATTAAAAATGACCAGTCGCTGCTTTGGGCAAGAAGAAGCTCCCTAACCATCTGATTTAACAACCTGATTTTAATTGGGTTCGATTCGCTCTTGTGTTCCTCTGCTATCCCTTCCATATCGTTTGCCATATTATTTAAATGTCTGTATATCCAGTCGTTTCCTCTATTAAGCCATACGTCGTAATAGCCTCCATCGCCCCAAGATGATGGATTTGGACGGCAGACTTGATTGGTGGGATAAATCTTAAGGTATTCAGAAGGCGTTATCGGCTTAATCACCTTATGTTTATCCATCTCTTTAAAAAAGTGGTATAAGAAATCAGGGCCTTCAAACCACCAATGTCCAAACAATTCCGCATCATAAGGTGAAACAATGGCAGGCATTCTATCCATATTCCGATTTAGAAATTCAATCTGTTTATCCATATTAAAATGGAAATTCTCGGCATGTTCAAAAGACTTTTTAGAAGCGGCAGTTGGATTATATATCTCTTTATAGTCACCATCTCCGGTTATCCTATGATATTTGAATCCTGTAAAAACTCTTATTCCATCAGGCGAAATATATGGTTTAATATAATCTAAATCGAGATCATATCCAATATCGCGATAAAAATCCCGATAATTATAATCACCGGGATATCCCTCTTTCGAGCTCCAAACCTGCTTTGAAGATTCGGGATCTCTGCCAAAAGCCGCAACACCATTTGGAGAATAAATGGGAGCAAATACACCATATCTCGGCGTAGGCTCGGCATATATGAGTCCATGCGCATCCATAAAGAAAAATTCTATACCGAATTTTTCAAGCACTTTATCCAACCCTTCATAGTAAGCGCATTCAGGCAGCCAAATTCCTCTCGGCTTCCGACCAAACTGTTTTTCATAAGTTTGCACACCTACCGCAATCTGAACTTCAACAGATTTTGAGTTTGAGCTTAATATGGGCAAGAAACCGTGTGTAGCAGCACATGTCACAATTTCTAAATTCCCGCTTTGCATAAAACTTTTAAAACCTTCTATAGGTCTCCTGTTTAACTTATTTAAAAAATAATCCTCAAGCTTAAGATACTTGTCTCTATAAAATGTTACAACATCAAAAAATTCCGATGTTTCACCAACTCTTTTTATCTCTTTTTTCGATAGTTCGATTTTTGTCTTAAGATAACCTGCATATTTATTCATAAGTTGCTCATCAGAAAACATTTCAGCCAAAGGAGGTGAAATTGTCATGGTTAGTCTAAAATCAATCCCCTCGTTTCTCAATGATTCAAATTGCATTAAAAGTGGAATATAGGATTCGCTTAGCGCTTCAAATAACCAATGCTCCTCAAGAAAATAGTCATATTCAGGATGCTTTACAAATGGTAAATGCGCATGCAATATCCCTATCCAATATCCTTTCATCTATTCTTTTGTCCTTTCGACAGCAGATGCAGAAGACAAAGAAAAGGAGCTTGGGATTTCTTGTCTTGTTATAAAAGCTGAAATTCGATGCAAAATTTCTTTCCCTACCATGTCTTCGGATGTCGGCATATTAGTATTAATAGATGAAAGCAAAGCCTCTATAATTATTTTCTGCTTGCTCTTCTTATCACCTTTGGTCATCCATAAACTCTTTTCATTCTCGCTTGAAAAATTGTCTTTCGGCATTGATACTTCATTGGAACTCATAAAAGCCTTAAACTTACCGTCTTTTAAAAGTCCGATTTCACACTTGAGTTTTTTGCCGGATAAATAACTATGCAGATAATAATTGCCTTCTCCGCCTTCAATCATTACTTTTTCAATAGTTACATTTTCATTGTTTCTTAGAATCATTATATTTAAGGACAAAGAAGCATCTTTCTGATTTTTTACAATATTTTCAGTCTTTCTATCCATATCCCAATAGATATAGGCTAATGATGGATTAACCGGTAAAAGAATCAGCGTAGCAGAATAATAGCGATTCGGTATTTTGTATTCTTTACCTTTTTCGGAAACAGTCGTCTTTGGAGTTGCGATTTGCGATGTGCTTGAAACGGAATTTATTTTAATTGTATTTTTATAAACTTTTTTATTCTCCGCTTTTATTTTCATCTCTATCCTCCAGTAGTTCTTTATATATCGCGATATATTCTTTTGCGCTTTTTTCCCAAGAAAAATCAGATTTCATATTATGCTTTTTTATAATTTTAAATCTTCTGTTGTCACATTTCAAGCTTATTGCCCTTGAAACCGCCTCATAAAGTTCAGAAGATGACGGTTTATCAAAACAGATGCCCTGCCCTCCCGGTAAGTTTAGCGAAAAATCGTGCACACTATCTTTTAAGCCTCCGGTTTTTCTAACAATAGGCACCGTACCATATCGCATGGCAATCATTTGATTTAATCCGCATGGTTCAAAAAGAGACGGCATCAGTAAAAAATCGGCGGCAGCGTACATAATGCGAGCCTGCACCTCATCATATCCGACAGTAACAGAAATATTTTTATGTCTTTCACTCATCTTTTCAAACAATTCGTTCTGTTTTATACTTCCGCTTCCTAAAATTGCGATGTTTATATGAAGCCGAGACAATTTATCGGCAGCTTCCAATATCAAATCTACACCTTTTTGCCTTGTCAATCTTCCTATAAAAATTATTAAGCCCATTTTATCGCTAAAACCTATTTTTTCACAAAAGTATCTCTTATTTTTTTGCTTTAATGAAAGACGATTTTTATCATATTGATGAGCTATCAGTCTATCGGTCTTCGGAGAAAAAATATGCGTATCGATTCCATTGAGTATTCCTTTAAGTTTTCGTTTATTTGCTATCAGCACTCCATCAAGTCCACACCCGAACGCAGGAGTAAGAATCTCCTCCGCATAAGTAGGGCTAACGGTTGTTAGTGCATCGGAATACACAATTCCAGCTTTTAAAATATTTATTTTGTCGTAAAATTCAAGACCTTCCATCTTAAAATAACGCCAGTCAATCCCAAGGCGTTTCATGGACAGTTTTGAAAATATGCCTTGAAATGCAAGATTATGAATTGTAAGCAAAATCTTGAAATTAAACTCATACTGCTTGGAAATCCATGCCATTAAAGCTGTCTGCCAATCGTTAAGATGCAAAATATCAAGCTTCTTTTTTGTTAGATCTATCCATTTTAGCACACCATAACAGAATATGCCAAATCTAACATCGTTATCGCTATATGATCCGCCGGAACCGTAAAGATAATCTCTGTCGCATAAAATAGGTGAATACAAAAACCAACAGGTGATGCCTTCATATATACAGCTATGAATTGAAACAGGATAAATAACGAAGCCTATCTTTAGTTCGTAAGACATAACATGCTTTATATTGTAACCGGCTCTGTCAATAAACTTATAAAGCGGCATTATCACTTCAACACTATTTTCTTCTGACATTGCTTTTGGCAATGAGCCTGCTACATCAGCCAACCCTCCACTTTTTGCAAAAGGAAAAATTTCACTTGATGCAAAAAGTATGTTCATGGCAGAGATAGTCTTAAAAGTTTTGCGCAACTTTCGGGTTCTACCGGATTAATATGTATATGATTTGCCACTTCAAATCCCCCTAATCGATAGATGCGCGGCATTATTCGCATTAAGAAATGAAAGCTTTTATCTATAATTTGTTTTTTGTCCTCAAAATCTAAAATTTTTTGTAAGGGCGGCAGATAAAAAGATATATTCATATCAAATCTGCCAAGCTTTTTATAAAGCGCTTTCACAACTTCATCTGTTATTGATGCCAATGCTTCAAGTATAGCCTCATCAAAATAAGTTATATCACTAATTTGATCTTTTGTTGTTATGCACACTTCAAACGGATAGCTGCTTGCATAAGGACAAAACGCAGCAAAAGATAAATTATCCGTTACCAACCCGCCTCTACCAATTTCTTCTTCAAGAATATCTCGCATAAGCGCTCTTTTATGCTTTTTAAAGTAACCTACCTTCCTTTTTGTCATATCAAGCATAACATTTGAAACTATCGGCAAGCCTATTATCTGAGTATGAGGATGATCTTGAGTTGCACCTGCAAGAGCCCCTATATTTTTAAAAATAGCAAGCGATGCTATCCTTTCATCGTTAGCGAGATCGGATATTCTATTTTGTATGGTTAAAAACCAATTTTTATAATCATTCAAATTAAATTGATTGATGCTATTTTTATGGGCAAAGGTATCGATAATTATCTCGTGAGCGCCGAACCCGTTACAATACTCATACATTCCAACTCTTTTGGAGAGATATGCTGTTTCTATCTGAACGGCTTTGTATAAATTCGGAATAACACGCGTGTACCATCCTGGCAAATCTTTCATAGTTCCTTTCTTGCGGATTGCAAAAATCTCGGGAGGCGTCATTGTCTCATTGCCTTCGCAGAACGGGCATTCGGCTAAGCTTTCCGTATTAACGATATGGCTATTTGTATCAGGTCTATGCAGCCTTTCGGGAGCTATAATGACATCATTGTTATATAATATGCTATGCCTTATCTGCGACATATTAATACCGAGCAGCTAAATGAAAGTCTGCCTTTAAAAGGAAAAATTGCTGCAATGCTTACGCCTTGAATCGTTTTGTTATATCCTAATTCGCTTTGTGATATGGTTTCCAAAGGATAATAAATTAAATCAAAAGGAGTGCTAAATGAAAAGGCAATTTTCTTATCAGTACAAGAATCATTGATGCTAAACTGTTTTATATCATCAATTCTACCTTCATTGCCGAGAAATTTATCTTCTATCATAACATCTCTTAAATTAGCAAAATGGAGATTACATTCAACAGCATATACCAATTGTTCTCTACAGCTACTATCCAATTTTAGTTTAAACTCAAATCCGTCATCTTTAAATAGATATTGTTTTTTAAGATCGGTATCATACTCCTTTTTCATATAGATACCGCCTTTTCTTTCATAAGAAACCAATCGCCCATTGATATTAGATTCATACGGCATATTTACAAAATCGCCATATTCCCTAAAACTACAGTCATGAAAGTTTTTTAGATTAAAACTTTTGTCGCTAATGTGATCTATAAATGAGTTCTTATTATACCAATCAAAATGCAGTGCAGCCTTTATCGTTTTATCAACCGCAAAACTGCTTGAATGAATACTGCTCATCTCATCGGTTTTTATATTATCAGGCATATTAGTAAGCATTTTTTCATGGTATGCCTCCTTTCTACGCGTAATAACATTCTGAAAATTAAACAGCTTTTCTCTGTCATCAAATTCAATGATCTGTCCACCTATAGGACTTATTATATAGTTAAGTTTTTTTGTTACGATTCTTATCTCGTCTGATCCGTCGCAGTTTATATCTTTGCGTTCAATGAACATATCCCCATTTTTATATCTTATATTGTCACACTTAATCAAATACCTATATGCATTATCCCTGAGATTCGGCAGATAAAGGCCTCCAAAAATACCATGCCAAAAAACATCATTGGTTTGAGCTTTGTAAAGGTTTTCTTTAAATTGTTTATCCTTTGTAGTTCCCTGAAGCAAAGAGTGCTCTATCATCCTTTTGTGAAGGTGGTTACTTTCGGAATATTTGTGAAAAAAGTTTTTCCACACACCGCCTTTTAGAAATTTAACCCCGTATTCCTCGAATTGTTCTTTACCCATCTGTTGTCTAAGAGTTTCAAGCTTCACCGCATCATCGGCATTCAAGCTCCATTGACCCATCTCGTAATATGAGACATTCGGCAAATATGCAATTCCCAAAGGTTTATTATGTTTTAGATAATAGTTATACTGCATCGGTTCAATCAACGGATGCTCAAGAATCTTTCGTATAAAATTGTCCAGCCATCCTTTTTCGTAAACCCAATCGTAGGTATGCGGCCATAAACCAAACTTTTCAGCATCGTCAAAGATAATAGCCGCACCATTTTTTTTTATTATATTTATAGCCTTATCAACCGTTTTAAACGGAATAGCATAACGCAAATCCTTATTTATAGGAAATATTGCAAGATTCTTTCCATCATCCTCGGTCAGGTAATATCCTTGCAGCTCATCTTTATTAAATCCGGCACACAAGAAATGGTAATCATCAACCAATGTATAATCAATGCTGCAGCTATTCAGATCGCCTACTATGCTTTCCCCCCAAACCCGCTCTGTCAGCCAGATGCCGCACGCCGTCTGATGAAAATTCTTCTTTATGCTGTTAGTGAGTTTTTTAATTTGACCAATCCTATCAATTGACGGTATGGAACACAATATAGGCTCGTAATATCCTCCGCTTAAAAACTCAAGGCTGCCTGCATCGCTAAGTTGTTTCATAATAGAAAATAGCTCGGGAAAGTGTAATTGTACCTGTTCCAACAACCAGCCGCTGCAATGAACTGAAAATTTAAACTCAGGATATCTCGAAACGGTTTTAAAGAAAGGAAAATAACATTTTCTTACCGCCTCTTCCAATACATTTCCAAAATTGTCCACAGGCTGATGCATATGTATGCCAAAAAGAAACGGTATGATATTCTTCATATAAACCAGCTCTTTGCATAATTTTCATCTGCATAAAGTTTTAAAGAACCATATGACGGCAAAATTTGAACAACTTCTTTACCCTGCTCTATAATAATTCTGACATGATCAAAATCATTGCCGCAAAAACAATTTTTTAATATTGATATTTCAATTATATCCCCACTTTTAGCGTCAACATATAGATTGCCTTTAACCGAGCAGATTATCCTTTTATCCGACGCTATAGGTATTTGAATGGTTTCATCCGATTCCTGAAAAATAATATTGACATAGCAACCTTTATCAATTAGCGATGCAATATTGCCTTCAAGCGCAAGATACACCGATTTGTCATCATAGCCATAGTAAATTTTCTTTATAGGTCCTCGTGTCATCTCCATTGTAGAAAAAGCATGTGTTTCATCAATACACCCGGCTCCGAGCCATTCAAAAAATGAGCCGAACTTTCCATCAATAATTGGAGTAATTGGAAATTTGGGTTCCGATATGTAATAAGCAGTGCTTTTACCTTTTGCAATAGGTTCAAATAGATCATCGGGAGCAGAAATTCGCATAATATTATAAATGTTGATAAGATGTTCCCTAAAAAGTAGATCAAACTCCATATCAAATGCGGTGCTATGGTCATCTCCATACCACCAGAACCAATCACTGCACTCTGCTGATAAAAAATGATTTTCGATTGCAGCCGATTGAGCACTCGTTAGCTTCGGCTTGTAATGCAGGAAATCTCTTTTAGTCTGAAATAGCATTTCCCACGCCCTATTTTTTTCAGGTGTTCCTATCCATGTGGAAAAATCACCGTTTATCCAGCTTCCGGTAGATAATTTTTTGAGCTTAACGCATTTATCTAATGGGATATCTTCAAACCTCACCATATTTGTCCATTCTAATTCCACGAGTTTTTTGTATAGCTTTGTCAAAAAGTCATACCCATTATTCTCATAAAATTCCCACGCATTCTCACCATCCAATATACAGCATACCAGTGCATCTTTATTTGTTTTATAAATTGATTTGAGTTGGCCGATGAACCGATCTACTGCTTTCTCAGGTTCAATAAAGCGGTATGAAAATCCTATAAAATCGCTTAATTTATGATCTCTGAAAAAGAGTTTGCATTTATCAAATCTATAAGGCTTATACAAATTCTTATGATCCGATGAGCCTATCGACTTAAATAGGATAGTTTCATCAGATGCAGCCCACTTAATATTTTGCTGCTGATAAAGTAAAATAGAATTTTGATCAACGGCACCCTCTGCAGGCCAAACTCCTATCGGTTTAGTTTCGAATATTTTTATAAATTGCTCTTTTGAACGTTTAATCTGAATTAACGCATCATCCTTAAAAGAAATAGGATTTTTAGGCAGCTTGACATATGGGTTTGCCTCTTTTGCACTATTAATATCCACAAGAAGAGGCAGTATAGGATGGGCAAACGGCGTTGTTGATAGCCCTATTTTCCCTTCCGAATAAAGAGCTTTGTAATAAGGCAAAATGGTTTTGACAAAACTTTTGAGCGAATCAAACAGCCTTTCTTTGTCATCCTGCGTAAAATTTCCTCCTTTTATTATCAGCTCTTTCACAACATCACTATTTTGACGCAGATAGTTTCCGCACCATGAAAGCACGGAAAGAACTTCTATATCAACGAACTCCTCTGCATCATATCTATTTTTGTAATAAAGCTTTGCAAATCGTTTAAAAGGCTTAACCATTGTATCAAAATTAGAAGCCTTGCAATATCTCATAAGCTGCCTTTTTTCTTCGATATTAAGCAGTGAATAATCTTTAATCCAAAGTTTTAAAAATCGGTCATTCCGTAATGGATCGACGTATTTTTGAAGCTGCATGACAAGAGTCGGAGTGAGGTTAAAGGTTACTTTTATTTCAACTGTTTTTGAAGCTATCCACGGCATATCATAGTAATCCTTCAGTGCGTGTAGAAATACCCATGGCATATTCATTACACCGTTCTTATCCCGATAATCAGGCTGATGCATATGCCACAAAAAAGCAAGCTTGAAAGCCGTGTCGGAAGCAGCATAGCTATTTCTATCTTTCATACGTCCTTTAACCAGTGCACTATCTTTTCAATATATATCTTTTCAATGCTCAAACCTCTGCCATCTGTCTCAGCTTGAATATAAATATTGAGAATATCTTCGCTATCATCTGGCATCATGAGTATCCAATCCAATCTGCCAAGCTGAATTTTTATACCATCTTTATGGGAAACATTTTTGCCTTCTCCTTCGTCAAGAAATTGACGCATCATTTTACCTTTTAAGTTTGACGGACAGACAATCTTAATAATTTTATAATAAAATTTTGGTAATTGTATTAAGATCTGCGAAAATTTCATTTTATGAAACGCTAAAAGCTCCATAATTTTCAGACTTGCAAAAATTGCATCTGAATTAAAACTGAACTCTCCAAATGCAAAATGACTGTCAACATCAGCTATAAGATCAAACTGTTCAAGATAGCTTGCGCTTTTACCCATTAGCTTTCCTCTTGTAATTTCAATATCATCCATACGGTTATCTAATATATCAGGAGCCCATGCAGGAAGAAAAATCTTAAATATCTTTTTGTCATGGAGGTGCAGCATATATAAAACAATCATTAAAGCATTTGCCTTGCTAATAATCGTTCCGTCATCCGATATAAATTCCAGACGCTGTCCGTTAGGATATATCATAATACCCATATCAAGACCAAGACTTTTTACAATATTTGAAAGTTCCGATCTATACTTTTTTATATTTTCATTTAGGTCTTCAAGCATTTTGTCGCTTGTATTTGCATCTATCATAATGTTATCAATGTGAAGTCTGTTGAGAATGTCCGGGTATATGTCGGAAGTCATACCGTGGGCAAGATCAACGGCAAGTTTAAAATTAGCTTCCCTTAAAACATTAACATCAATAAGTTCAATAACTTCTTTCTCGTAACGTTCCTTCATATCGGTAGAATAAAAAAGTCTTCCTATTCTATTTTGGTTTACACGCCTGAACTGCTCTCTGAAATAAATTCTTTCAATTCCTTTTGCAGAATTTGTATCTATGAGTATGCCATCCGAATTAAAAAAAATAATATTCGATTTATCCGTACTTTTAACCGATTGACGCAGATGTATGCCGGCTTCAATTTTTTTGTCTTCAAACAAGTTGCGGCGCATTACACTACTTGGAATTATTGATACATCCGTAACATTAACTCCAGTTGCAAGAAGACCTGCTATTATTGACCTTTTAAGCATACTGGATGATCTATGGTAATCGCCGGATACATACACGGTAGAACCAACCGGCAAAGCCGAACCGAACGCTTCCGCTATTTTTACCACTATTTCCGCCGTTAATTCAATGTTAGCAGTCCCTGTTACTCTGCCTTCTCTGAAAAGCTCATTGTTATAAGATTCTCCCCATACAATATTGCTTGCGACCACAGAGCTTTTTCTCAGTATCTTATTAGGCCATATAGTAATATCTTTGAGTATATGTACAGCATCTCCCAATCTGCACTCCTCTGCTATAATAGCTCCATGTTTAATTCTGACATTACTGCCAATTAACGCACCGCTGCATACTACGGTATTGCGCAAAACTGATTTTGATCCAATAGACACATCATTCCATAAAACACAATCTTTTAAATTTGCGCCTTTTCCGATAGTTGTTTTATCGCCAATCGAACAATTTTCTATCTTGCAATCTACACCGATCCGAACATCTCTCCCTATAACAACCATACCTTTATAATTGATAGCTTCGGGCAAGATCTTACTGTTAAGATAAATTACAGCACTCTCTTTTTCTATAACTTTTCCCGGTATATCCATCTTAACAACACCTTTTAATATATCATCTTGTACTTCTCTGTAACTTCTGGGATTTCCTACATCTCTCCAATATCCATCCATTTTGCAGCCCCACAATGTCTTCTGCTTATTCATAAGATTAGGAAAAAGATCCATAGAAAAATCGTATCTCTCATTTTTAGGAATATAGTTTAAAATTTCAGGCTCAATAACATAGATTCCGGTGTTAATCATATCGCTGAAAGTCTCTCCCCAACTCGGTTTCTCCAGAAAACGGCAGATTTTTCCCGATTCATCCGTAATAACCACTCCAAATTGAAGCGGATTTTCAACAGACGTTAATACAACGGTCAACTCAGAATTCTTATTTTCATGAAAATTTACAATCTTTGCAAAATCAAAACCTGTCACCAAATCACCGCTCACAACAATAAATGTTGCATCAAGATACTCTCTTGCACACCCTACGGCTCCGGCTGTCCCATAATCATTATCAGGCATTACATAGGTTATATTGATGCCCCATCTGCTCCCATTACCGAAATATTTTCTTATAATGTCAGGCTTAAAATATAAAAGCACAATAATATCATCAATTCCAGCAGATTTAAGCTTGATTAGTATATGCTCCATCATAGGAATATTCGTCACCGGCAGCATCGGTTTAGGAATGGAGCTGGTAAGAGGCTGAATTCTCGTTCCAAATCCTCCTGCCATCAAAACAGCTTTAACCTTTGTCATTCTGCCTCCTCATCATAAATTTCCAATTTTTATGGCATGTAAGATTGTTGGCTTGTGCACTTATACCTTACATCAAATCTTAAAACCGCCTCTAAACAAAGCTTATCGTATTTATTTACTGCTGAATCTAATATCTCTTGATATAGGAAGATAAAACTTATCTAAATATTCTTTCATCATTCTCACGGCTGAAAAAGCAGGACTCACGGTTTTTATCGTTTCTCTCATCATCTTTATCCATTTATGAGGCAAATCGTCTTTTTCCACATCATAATAAAGAGGGACTATTTTATCCTCCAACAGTTTATAAATAGAATCTGCATCAGCGTCATCGGAATTACCATCCCAATTATCAGGATCTCCGAACGCCCATCCGTTTTTCCCATTAAAACTTTCAGGCCACCATCCGTCAAGTATCGCAAGATTTAATGTACCGTTTGCAGCAGCCTTCATTCCACTGGTTCCTGATGCTTCTAAGGGAATTCTCGGATTATTTAGCCATACATCAACGCCCTGAAGCAATCGTTTTGCCGTAAATTCACCATAATTTTCTATAAACGCTATTCTGCCTTTAAATCTCGAGTCCTGTGCAACTCTAAAAACATGCTGTAAAATCTTTTTTCCCTGTGTATCGGCAGGATGAGCTTTGCCTGCGAAAATAACCTGAACCGGTTTAGACGGATTATTGATAATATTTGCAAAGCGGTCTATGTCATGCAGTATAAGATCCGGACGCTTGTAAGCGGTAAAACGTCTTGCGTAACAGATTGTTAGAATATCAGGGTCAAGCATAACTCCTTCAGCCATAGCAATACTCGGATCTATGCTCTGTTCCGACCATTTTCTTCTCACAATTTCCCTTATAAAGTTGATCAAACGCATTTTACTATTTCTGTGTATCTGCCAGATAGTTTTATCGTCAAGATCACCTAATTTTTCCCATATATGCTTATCATCTCTAATTTGCCGCCAAGAATTTCCAAGCAAACCATCAAGCTGAAGAGAAAGCTCATCCGATTGCCATGTCGCAAGATGAATGCCATTGGTAACATAATCTATTGGAATTTTATCTTCGGGTAAGTCATTGAAAAGACTACTCCAAATCTTTTTGGTTACTTGCTGATGTTTTTTGCTTACTGCATTATGATATTTAGTCAAATTAAAGGCAAAAACCGTCGTATTAAAGCCATCGGAAGGATGATCCGGGTTTACTCCAAAACGCATAAGCTCATCTGTGCCTACACCTATATCATCGCAATAATCGCAAAAATATTGACCTATAAGATCAAAAGAATAAACATCTGTCGCAGCCTGAAGCGGTGTATGAGTTGTAAAAATAGAACTATTTCTCACAGATTCAACGGCACTATTAAAATCCATTCCGCTTTTTATATTAGCTCGAACTCTCTCAAGCAAAGCGAAAGCCGGATAGCCTTCGTTTAAATGCATAATAGAATATTTAATACCGATTTTCTCCAGAACCTTTTGCCCGCCAAATCCAAGAACAATCTGCTGGCGCAGTCTTTGCGTAACATTTGTTGTGTAAAGCCGGTAAGATAGCTCTCTATCCCACGGTTCGTTCTCTTTAATATCCGTATCTAAAAGATAAAGCGTTACCCTTCCTATGTTGACTTTCCAGACGGCAACATAAACTTTAGGATGGATAAAAGGAACTTCCAATATCATCTGCTTGCCGTTGACAATGACTCTTTCAATTGGAGCAGCATCCCTATCCAAACTCTTATGGAGCGCAGTCTGCCAACCGTCCGAACCCATAACTTGCTGAACATAACCTTGAGAATACATAAATCCTATGCCAACCATAGGAAGCGCCATGTCGCTGCTCTCTTTCATAATATCACCGGCGAGAAAACCCAAACCTCCCGAATAAATAGGTATGGAATGGTGCAGACCATATTCCGCACAAAAGTATGCAATGGGAAGCGGTTTTTCAGGAATACATGGACAAAGTTTAGCGGATGATTCCATATATCCTTTAAAAAGAGCATAAACATAATTATATTCTGATAAAAAAGACTCATCTTTAGAAAGATCCTCCAACTGCTTTTTATTTAAAGATTTCAGGAGTTTAATTGGATTATGTGTGCTCTCTTTCCACATATACGGATTAGCAAGTTTAAAAAGTTCTTTAGCCTGGACGTTCCAAGTCCACCATAAGTTAATGGCAATTTTACTAAGTCCTTCAATTTTCTTTGGAAGATTTGGTATTGTTGTGTTTGAAGTCATACCGCCGGCCATATAAAATTTCTTATTTTTTCATTTTTCATAGAATTATGAAACCTCTGCTTTATATCCCTCAAAATCAAAAGTTACATAAGTCCTGATACCTTTTTGAATTTTTAGCATATCAGCCTCCTTATGGTAATTTTACATCTTATTTTTAATATATACAAGATATAATAATCTCTCCTATTTTAAAATTTATTCTGCGCAAAAAAATATATTTTCTATTTTTTTATCTGCAGCAAGTCTCATAAATATAAAATAAAGTTGACAAATAAACTATTTTATGCTAAAAGAAACCTTACTAAAACAACTAAGGGGATAATTATGGCACGTATATGTGGTATTTGCGGAAAAAAGTCGCAGAAAGGAATGAAGGTGAGTCACGCTCACAATAGATCTATTAAACATTTTCAGCCTAACCTAAAAAAGATTCGTATAAAAGATAATACGAACACAAAAAGCATAATGATATGCACAAGATGCTTGAGAAGCGGAGTAGCCAATAGATAACTTATGCAGATGTTGAATATTGAATGTTGAGTTAAAGAAAGATTAGGATTCCCAATTCTCTATGACACTTCCGTATATTGCTGCAAAGCGGAAATCTATATTCATCACATGCACTCAAAACTCAATGTTCAACACTCTCTTGAAAAAGCTCTACTCTGTTTCTACCGTTATTTTTAGCTTTATAAAGAGAGATATCGGCCATCCTTATCAGGTCTTTAGAACGCAAACCATGATGCGGGGCAATCGATGCAGCTCCGAGGCTTATAGTTATCCATTTTGAAATAGGTGAACCGGAATAAGAAATATGCAAGGCTTCCACATTGGCTTTCATTCTTTTCGCAATCATCAGTGCTCCGTTCAGCTTTGCATCAGGTAATATAACTGCAAACTCTTCTCCGCCGTATCTTGCTACGAAGTCTCCTGCACGAAACAGCGAATTCTTGAGAACGACGGCAATTTTTCTTAAACATCTGTCTCCCGCTAAATGACCGTAGCTATCGTTGTAGCCTTTAAACAGATCTATGTCAATCATAACAAAAGCCAACGATGTTTCATTTCTTTTTGCACGATTGAACTCAGAACCAATCATTCCGTCAAACATACGTCTATTATAAATGTTTGTAAGTCCGTCGGAATATGCGAGTTTCTTAAATTGCAAAACTGATTTTTCCGCTCTTATTCTTTTCTTATACAAATTTCGTTCTTTTTTTCTTCGCTCGGTTATATCAGCAACCGTACCTATGATAGCGAGTCTTTCTTTATAATGTGTTGTGGATTCCCAAGTTTCAAATTCAATCAATCTACCGTCTTTATGCAAATACCTAAGAGAATAATTTGTCGTTTTGGTTCTGCCTGAAAGACAGTCTGATATATTTTTTTTGAGCAACGCCCGATCTTCGGAAATAATAAAATCAGACGGTCCAAGTTTGTCAATAATATCAGAAACATCGTAACCAAACAGCTTCCCAAACGTAGAATTGACATATCTAAATAGACCATCTTGCATGATATATACACCTACGCATAAATTCTCATTTAGCAAGCGAAATCTTTCTTCCGAATCTTTTATGGTATTTTGAAAAGCTCTGCACTCGGTGATATCATGAATAATAGCAAGCACATATCTTTTATTTTTTAATATAATGGCTGAAATAGATAGCTCTGCAGGAAATAAGATGCCATCTTTATGCACGACATCGCTCTCTATCGTTTTTCCAATAAACTTTCCCTTTCCGAACTTTGCAAATTTATGAAAAAAAATATTTACCGCTTGTCTGTATTTCTCAGGAACTATTATGTCGCAAACAGGTTTACCTATCGCCTCTTTTTCACTATAGCCGAATATCTTTTCAGCAGCATTATTCCACAGTGTTATAATTCCTGCCTGATCTATCATTACTATTCCATTCAAAGCAGATTCAACTACAGCTTGAAACATCTTTTCACTTCTAACGCGTTTATCTTCGGATCTTCTTAAGATTATTCTACGATCAATGGTTCTTTCATTTTTAGACAAGATCTCTGAAATCAATCCATTATAACTGTTTATGTCTGCTGTTTTGCCGTATTGATTCACATTCCAATTTTTCGCAATCATCTTTTAGCGCAATAAATTTTCTGCCCCTTTGGCTTTGAATTCAGAATATGCCTCAAAACCGATTCCGTTTACATTACTGCTTAGATTATAACTTTTTTTTATATAATTTTTGCCGCTCACATCAGAAACAAATGCATAAAATTTGCCGTTGTCAAAAGCAAGATAAGCTGCTAACGGCAAATGACATCCCCCTCCAAAACTATTAACAAAATTTCGTTCTTCTGTAGCTGCCGTCTCAGATTCTACACTGTTCATAAAAGAGATTTTTTCTTGAATTTTGTCGCCTATTCTCGTTTGAATACCTATTATTCCCTGAGTTGATGCAGGAATCATTCTGTCAACACTAATCATTTCGGTTATCCTTTCGGATAAATTGAGTCTTTTTAAAGCCGCAGCAGCTACAATTATTCCGTCATACATGCCATCATCAAGTTTTCTTAATCTGGTAAATATATTGCCCCTAAGATTTTTCACCTTTAGGTCCGATCTATATAAACAAAGTTGAGCTTTTCTTCTTAAGCTTGATGTTCCGATCTCTGCACCTGAAGGCAGACTATCCATATTTTTATATTTTCTACTGATAAACGCATCAAAAGGAGATTCTCGCTTCAGATATGCAGATATTCTTGTGCCATCTGCAATTGCCGCAGGAACATCTTTTAAACTATGAACAGCCATATCAATATCTTCTATAACAAGAGATTCTTCAATCTCCTTCACAAACAGCCCCTTGCCTCCGAATTCATAGAGTGGCTTATCCTTAATTTTATCGCCTGATGTTTTTATAATGACAATTTGAGATTCAATTCCTCTATCCATTAAAAAATTCCTAACTAAATTTGCCTGCCACACTGCAAGCCTGCTTCCCCTGCTGCCTATTTTTATCATTTATCAGGCTTTACGGACATCTTGAACTGTTTCGGCAAAAAAACATTTTATGTCGTTACTTTTTTTATCTGATATTCCATGCATCTGCTTTATCGCTTCAATATACATATCACCTTCAGGATCAGATGCATACTTTCGTATAGCCTTAGTAGGCTGATAAAGTATCTTTTCTATAATTGATTTTGTCATCTTATCTACAATCTTCCTTTCGCGTAAAGGAAGGTCGCCAATCGTCTTTAATGCTTCTTTTAATTCATCAGCTCTTATCTTCTCAACATTAGCTCTAATGGTTTTAATAATAGCCTCGTAATTCATAGATTCTATATACTCTAAAAAACTTTTAATATTTTCCTCAACTATTATATCAGCCTTTTTAGCTTCCTGCTTTCTGAACCTAATCGCATCATCGACCACTGTCCTTAAGTCATCAATGTTATACAGCTTAATTTTGCTCAAATTGCCAACTTCCGGATCTACATCCCTCGGCACGGCAATATCAATTATTATCAATTTATTATCATTATGAAAATTTTTTCTGTTTATCATGAAATTCTTGCTGCCTGTACAGGCTATAACTATATCAACATCATTGATAAATTTCTGAAATTCAGATAGATGCAAGGGCAGCGCACCATACTCATTTGCCAGTCTGCAGGCATTTGAAAAAGTTCTATTTGCTATATATGATATTTTAGCTCCCGATGTAAAAAGATATTTTGCAGCAAGTTCTACCATCTTTCCGGCACCAATCATCATAACCCTTTTGGCGCTGAGATCCCCTAATTCCTCTTTTGCTTTTACGGCAGCTGCAAAACTTATAGAGACAGGCTCACTGCCTATCTTAGTTTGCGTTCTTGCCATTTTAGAAACCATAAAAGTTCTTCTCATAATTCTATTTAACGAAACTCCGCTTGTCCGTGTTTCAACACTTGCTCTATATGCATTTTTTAACTGACCTAATATCTGAGGTTCGCCAACAATTTCAGACTCCATTCCGCATCCAATTCTAAAAATATGTCTTAAAGCATCAATACCGTTTAAACCGAACACGTAATTCTTCCAATCATCAGGAAGATCGAAATTATCCTCTATCCACTTATAAAGGACAATTGCAGAGCTCGTAATATCACCGGTCGGAACTACAAAAAATTCAGTCCTATTACAGGTAGATAATATCATACATTCGGATACGGCAGGCATTTGATGCATTTTACATAGTGCCCCGTACAATTCGTTTTCTGAAACGCTGAACTGTTCTCTTATTGTTACCGGCGCGGTTTTAAAACTCAATCCAAGCGAAAATAGGTTCATCTTTGCCTCCTAATGTATCAAACTCTCTATTTTTAACATAAAATATGACTTGTCAAGCTATATAGTACGTACACATAGAATGTTAAGTTTAAAGAGACCACTGCATAATATTCAAATTCCCAACAATATCTGCTTTCCTATTCTGCCTGTGCGGACGAACCGCACACAGACAGGTAGGCGAGGCAAACTTCTGGCATAATTAACTTGGTTAATTTCAAAGAAGTAAAATGTGAGCATAGAGAAAAGCAAATATTGCCCGCAGGGAAGGTTAATATTGGGCAATCTTCTATGGAATAGAAAGAATAAAGATTTTCGAACTAACCGGTTAGCATCTCAAATTTTTATTTTCAAATCTCACCCAATCTTAGCCTTCCGTGGATCCGAATATTATACCGTGGTCTCTTACAGAGAATCTAATAAAAGAAAAATTCAGCGTATGCTTATAACTGC
>CAZAPZ010000013.1:0-25177 GCA_964487285.1 uncultured Campylobacterales bacterium
ATGATCGTTTAAATGAAGGATTGCTATTAATATGAGCATTAATCTCAAGAGTTGCCCTATTTCTTAAGTGATCAGCGCCTCTGGTTGCAACAGCAACACCAAGGGCAAATGCTTTTATTATTCTGCAGTCATGAGGATCGGATTGAAACAGACCTTTTATCGTCATTTTATATTTATCTGCTTTCATTGGGTATTTCCCTCTTTCAACCGCTCTGTTTGAATCTGCAACGGAAGCCCCGAAACCAGCACGTTTAGAAATCATAAATAAAAGTTTTTCTACACTTTTATAGTTGCCCCAGCTCAAGTCCAGACCGCCTGTTTCCTTTTTTGTTATAATCCCACGCTGATAAAGCTCCATTGCCCAAGCAATTGAGCCTCCGGTGCTTGCCGAATCCAGTCCGAGATCGTTTAAAATATTGTTAAGTCTTAAAACATACTCAATTTTTTTTATTCCGATATTTGGTCCGAATTTACCAAGAGTAACATATTCCGGACCATCGCCTTTATCGTATTTATCATAAATGCCATCGTTATTTATCCCGTTGTAATTTTTTTCATGGATATGAACTGTATCAGCTTGACTCTCGTCGGTGCTCGTATTGCCTGATACTCCTTTCATGGCATTTGCCCCCCATCCTCCTACGGCATCAGGCGTCATATCATTCAATGGCCTGCAAATTATCGGACACTTATAACATCCGGTCATTTTGGTTCTATAGGGATCAATATTACTTGCGTCTAAACTGTCATACCATAATGTTTCCTGATTGTTCTTTGTACCTAATGCGCAAATTATACGGCTCGTTTTATAAAGAAATGGTGTTCCAACCTTTTTCAAGGCCTTTTTTACAACACTTGTAGCAAGAACATTACGTGCAATCTCTCTATTTGTTCCAACCATCTCTTTGGAAACCTTATTTTGTTTTGGCTTTCCCAGAATTAGTATAGCCTTCAAGTTCAGCGAGCCCATCTTGGCGCCTGTTCCTCCTCTGGCCCATAACGCCTTAGGTCCTCCCATAATTCCGCTGTTTAAAACAAGATTTTCTCCTGCGGCTGTTATACGAGCCATTGCCATATTTCTGCCTTCGGTGCACTGATAATCATTTTCTATACGTTTGGTAAATTCAATATTGTTTAAACCTTTATATTTATCTGCATTGACAAAGCCGACTGAATCGTACTCTATTTTTAATATCGTTAAATTATTCGATTTACCGTACATCACAATATGGTCATAGCCGTGCAGTTTGGAAAATGAGGGAAAAAAATCGCCGCAGCTTGAATCCATTATTGCATAACTGTCGGGAGATATGCTTGAAAAATTTCCCCTTGCCGCCGATGGAACCGTACCCGTTAAAATACCTGTTCCAAATATTAATGGAATTTCAGGATCTAACGGTTTTCTATCTTCATCAAGCAGATTGTAAAGCAAAAACATATTTGAGCCTCTGCCTGAAAGAAAGTTTTTTACAACCTCAAATGATAGATATCCCTTTTTCAACTTTTTGTTATTAAAATCAACAAACAGAGTAATCCCCTGCGTTGGATATTGGGGTTTGCCGCTCATTCTTTTTAAAAGATTTTCCACCCTTGCTGCAATATTCATTTTTAACCTCTTACGAAAAACCGCATGCCCCTATAGATAATTTACGATTCGCTGCAGGCATCTTTACCATATTCAAAAGCTTTCATATTCAGCGTTAGTAATTTCTCAGGAATTACTTCCTTGATTGCTTTGACCCATATAACACTATCAAATGGTAGAAACAATGTAGCCGCTCCAAGCATTACAACATTCAATGCTTTAACATTTCCCGCTTTTATTGCAAGAGAAGTTGCATCGATGATGCTATATTTTATCTTATTCTCCTTAAACTTCTCTTCAATTTTCTCAGGATATTCAGCCTTTCCTATTGAGACAGGCATAGGATCAATTTCTCTGCTGTTATATACAATTACACCGGTTTTCTTCAAATAATCGATCGTTCTTAAAGCTTCCAGGGGTTCAGAAGCAATTATAAGATCAGCTTCACCCTTACCAATAATAGGTGAATGAATAGCGTCTCGTGAAAATTCCAAATCACAGACAACAGATCCGCCCCTTTGACTCATGCCATGCACCTCATACTGCTTTACATTATACTCAGCGGCTATTGCAGCCTGCGCAATAATATCAGTCAGCAAAAGCACGCCTTGACCTCCAACGCCTGCTATAATTATTTTTTTACCCATTTTTGATCTCTCCAATAGCATCGAAATTACACATCTGTTCACAAACCAAGCATCCCGTACAAAGTGATTCGTCAATAGTCACCTTTTTTTCATCCGGATGCCATGAAAGCGCCATGCATGCAACGGAAAGGCATATTTTACAGCCTGTACATTTGTCAAGTTCAACCATCAAAGGCTTAGCTTTTATCTTGAATTTTAATGCACAAGGATCAGTAGATAAAATAACAGACACTCCTGGCTTTTTTAGCTCTTCCTTCAGTATCTTCTCGGTCTCTTCAAGGTTAAACGGATCATAATCCACAACATTAACACCTATTGATTCAACGAGTTTTTTTATATTTATGACCGGTGCAGTCTGACCTTTTAATCTGATACCGGTTCCCGGATTGGGCTGACCGCCAGTCATAGCTGTAACTCTATTATCCTGTATTGCTACGAGAATATCACTTCCGTTATAAACTGCATTTATCAGTCCTGTTATACCTGAATGGAAAAATGTAGAATCGCCTAATACGGCAACGGGTTTAAACATCTCGCCGGTTTTTCTCACTTGGCTTGCTCCATGTGCCACACCGATTGAAGAACCCATGCATATACAGCTGTGCATAGCGGAAAGCGGAGCCAGTGCTCCCAATGTGGAGCATCCTATGTCTCCGGATACATACACTCTTAATTTTCTTAAAATACGGAACAAGCCTCTATGCGAACATCCCGGACAGAGCGTTGGAGGTCTGATAGGCGCATCCTCTTTTTTGAAGCTTTCAATCTTCTCTATGTTAGATCCGCTTCGTAGAATATTTGCCGATAATTCTCCTATTGAAGGTAAACGGTTTTTGCCGTAATCAACTTTAATTCCAAATGATTTGATCTGTATCTCTAAAAACGGATCAAGCTCTTCAATAATAAATAGTTCCGTTACCTTTGATCTAAAATCCTCAATAATTTTTTTGTTAAGAGGATATACCATACCCAATTTTAGGACGGAAGCTTCAGGAAACGCTTCTTTAACATATTGATAACTTATGCCCGAAGTAATTATTCCCAATGATCTGTCTTTGTATTCAATTTTATTTATATTTCCTGCAGCAAATTCCCTAAGCTTCCCCAATCTCTTTTCTACTGTCGGACGCCGCAGGATAGCATTTGCAGGGAGCATTGTATATTTTTGCCAATCTTTATCTATGGGTTTCAATTCTACATTCTCTCTATCATTGATCTCAACTATACTTTTTGAATGGCTCATAGCAGTTGTGGTTCGCAGCAAAACAGGGGTATCAAATCTTTCACTGATTTCAAACCCTAATTTCGTAAATGAAAGACACTCCTGACTGTCTGACGGTTCAAGCATCGGTATTTTGGACGCCAATCCATACCAGCGATTATCCTGCTCATTTTGAGATGAATGCATACCCGGATCATCGGCTGTGAGTATAACAATGCCTCCATTTACGCCGGTGTAAGCGAGTGTGAAAAGCGGATCGGCTGCAACATTCAAGCCCACATGCTTCATAGTTACAAGCACTCTTGCCCCGCTTATTGAAGCTCCTATTGCAGCTTCAAGTGCTGTTTTTTCATTAGGCGCCCATTCGGATAGCACCTCTTTAAATTCTGCCATAGCTTCAAGGACTTCTGTGCTGGGTGTTCCGGGATAGCCCGTTGCATACTGCACCCCCGCTTCGTAAGCCCCTTCGGCAATTGCAGCATTTCCAAGTAGTAATTTTTTCATATATCAAACAACTCCTCTTGTTTTATGTTTAACGCAGGCAAAGATGAGGATGTCGTACGCATTTCCATTGTTGTAAGAACATTGGTCAGTCTATCCTCTTCAATTCCCCGTCATATCAATCTCTTATCCACAACTCTTTTTGCCTTGCCCTCAAATCTTGGCAATATTTTCGGCATATAAAGTTTTACATCTGTTGTAACACCTATCAAATCTTTAATGTCTTTCTTTACCTTGTTTTTTAAGCTGTCAACCTTTTTGTGTGATAGAGATGCTGAATTTGGGCGAGCTGGTATGATAATATTACTAAGTGATTTTGCAAAATCATCACTAATCTCAACTTCAACGGTTAATGTATCAAGATTTTTTTCTCTATTAACAATAAGCTGATAATGCCCTGAAAGAAAGTTGTATTTTGTTATGATATCTTCTATCTGACCCGGGAAAACATTTACGCCTCGTATTATGAGCATATCATCGCTTCTTCCCATTATAGATTCCATTTTCGAGAAACTTCTTCCGCAACTGCATTTAATACGCGGGTAAAGTGTTGTAATATCATGAGTTCTATATCTGATTAATGGAAATGCCTCTTTTGTTAATGTTGTTATAACAAGTTCGCCTTTGGAACCGTATGGCAGCTGCTCGCCGGTTTCAGGATTAATAATTTCACAAAGGAAGTTATCTTCATAAATATGCATGCCATTTTTCTCTTCTATACATTCGGATGCAACTCCAGGTCCTATAATTTCAGAGAGTCCGTATAGATTCAATGCATCTATATGCAGCTTTTTCTCTATCTCTTTACGCATACCTTCACTCCACGGCTCTGCTCCCAAAGCCGCAACTTTTAAAGGTAATTTTTCAAAATCTACCCCAAGCTCCGATCCTACATCATAAAGATACAGGGCAAATGACGGCGTACAGGTCAAACATGTCGCCCCGAAATCGCCAAGCAGCTGTACCTGCTTTTTTGTGTTGCCTCCCGATATAGGAATAACTGCGGCACCTAACTCTTCTGCACCGTAATGAGCTCCAAGACCTCCGGTAAAAAGTCCATAGCCGTATGCATTTTGAATTATATCATTACTGTTTAATCCTGCGGAGGCAAATACTCGTGCCATAAGTTTTGCCCATGTTTTTATATCGTTTCTTGTATATCCGCAAACGGTAGGACTGCCTGTTGTGCCGCTTGATGCATGAATTCTTACTATTTGCTCCATTGGAACGGTAAACATTTTATAAGGATAGTTGTCTCTTAAATCCTGTTTTACGGTGAATGGAAGATTTTTCAGGTCTTCCAAACTCCTAATGTCTTTAGGTTTGATCCCCAATTTATCAAACGCTTTTTTATAAAAAGATACATTCTCATACACTCTTCCAACTGTACTTTGCAAGCGTTCAAGTTGTATTTTTTTTAAATCCGACTCTCCAATTAGCTCGTTTTCGTCAAAAATCATCCTTCCCCCTATATGCTATTTGCTGTAATCGTAGAAGCCCTTACCTGTCTTTCTGCCAAGCCATCCTGCTTGAATCATCTTCTCCATACCATTTGGCGGTAAAAATTTTTTATCCTTTGTTTCATCGTACAATATATGACCGACAAAATAAGCTATATCAACACCTGTAAAATCCATAAGTTCGAGAGGTCCCATTGGAACACCTGCGCCAAGCTTCATAGCCGTATCAATCTCTTCAACTGAAGCTATGCCGGCATCATATACTCTTGCAGCTTCAAGCATATAAGGAACAAGTATTCTGTTAACGATAAATCCCGGTGAATCTTTGCATACTATGCCTGTTTTGCCCAGCAGTTTTGCAACGGCTTCGGCAATTTTGACGGTTTCACCCGATGTCTGAAGAGCAGGTGTTATTTCAACAAGCTTCATCATTGGCACCGGATTAAAAAAATGCATACCTACAAAGTTTTCCTCTCTGCCGCTTTTTCTTGCAAGTTCAGTTATGGAAAGACTCGAAGTATTTGATGCAAAAGGAACAGATTTTGGTATAATATCATTAATCTTTTTATAAAGCTCCGATTTAACATTAAGATCTTCAAAGACGGCTTCAAAAACAAACTCGGCATCCGATGATTTTTGCAGATCGGTTGTAAATTCAATTCTACCTATTATTTTCTCAACAGTTTCTCTCAATTTTCCCTTTTTATCAAAACGAGCAAGACTCTTCATAATGATTTTTCTACTCATTTCAACAGATGACAAAGCATTATCAATAGCAACAACCGCTATTTCACTCATAGCAGCAGTTTGAATAATTCCACTCCCCATACTGCCCGTGCCAAATACTGCAATCTTTTTGACCATTGTTCCTCCTAATATAAATTATAAATATTAAACCGTGATTCGTAAAATCAAGATTTGCCGTTCATTGATATATCTTTCCCCGCCTCCATTTTAAGGCTGAAATTCATTCAAATCTCCATCCGTTTATTTATTCAAAAACTCTTTTCAACTCCCTTTGATCATTTTCCTTTGAACTTAGGCTTTCTTTTTTCTAAAAAACTACTGAGCCCTTCTTTTGCATCTTCAGTTTCAAACAATTCAACGAATTCCGATAATTCAACCGATAATCCTTGATCAATCGGTCTATCCATGCCGCCTAATATTGCTGCTTTTGCAGCTTCTTTTGCCTTTATGGCGCCGCCTGCTATTCTATCTGCAAAGCTGTTTACATAATCTTCAAATCGATCTTTTTTTACTACTTCATCAACAAGACCTATTTTTTTTGCCTCATCCGGTGTTATGCCTCTGCCGTCAACAATCATTTTAAATGCATTATGATACCCGATTAACCTGGGAAGCCTCTGTGTTCCTCCAGCCCCAGGTATGATGCCAAGCGTTGTTTCAGGCAATCCTACGATATATCTACCTTCCATTGCAATTCTATAATCGCAGCATAAAATGAGTTCGCATCCGCCGCCAAGCGCAAATCCATTTATTGCGGCAATCGTAAGTTTCTTTGAATTTGCAATTCTGCTGAAGCTGTTCTGAAAAAATCGTGTCGTATCCTCGGATTCTGTTTTGCTGAATTTCAGTATCATATCAATATCGGCGCCTGCGGCGAAGAATTTCGGCAAGCCGCTTGATACAACAATAACATTGCATCTATTGTCATTAGAAAGCTCATCAAAGTTTCTTACAATCTCGCCCACAAACTGTTTGTTTATAGCATTTGCCGGTTCCCTTTTAAGAACAAGATGCCCTATTCCGTTTTTTATCTCTATTTCAACCGATTTATTCATTTATGCCCCCATTTCTGCCAATGTTTCTATTCTTTCTATAACCTTTTGCCTGTCATAGTTACGAGGGTCATTATGGTCGGCCTCTATTATAATAGCCGGTATGCCCCTCTCTCTCAAATTGTCAGCAAGCTGCAATTGAACCAACGAATAGCTTTTGCAGCTTCTATCGGCATGAAATACAACGCCCTCTACATCATATTTATTTATCAAATCAAGTAAAGTTTCAAAACGTTTCTTTATGTGTACATTAAGAAATCCGCCGCCTATGTAATAGGCAAGTCCTTCTAACGGATTCTCAACATCCACCTCTCCCATATATTTATCACCCCATGCCTGCGTGTATGTATCGGTAACAAAATTAATACCTTTTTTGGCAAGCTCATTGAAGAGCCTTAAGTCATGCCATACAGGCAGATTATCCCAAAGAAACCGATGCTTTTCATTCGGTACAGGGAAATTGCCATCATCTATCCGTTTTTTTGTTTCATTATAAAGCATCTTTAAATGATTTAAATACTGTTCCGTTCCACGCAGAGCAACCATAGGAAACATATGTGTAAATAGATCGGCTCCCATTAAAGGACAAGGCTTATTAGTTCTAAGTTCCATCGTTTTGCGCCAAAGAGATTTACCCTCATTGGAAATTTTAACGACCTCTCGGAGCCTTTCAATATCAAACTTCTTTCCTGTTGTTTTTTCAAGAAAGTTAATCATATTTTTTAGTTCGTTCACTTGATACGCCAGATGCTTTCCGCGTGATACATCCTCTACCATAGGTGAATCAAAATTAAACATTGGAACTTTGGCATTCTTTGATATGAGTCTCCACCATGAAATTATTGTAACACAAGAATTACTTGTCTGAACAAGAGCAGTAGGTTTCGGTAATTTTCCAACAGGACCGTCACCCGCCAATATACTTCCGTATGTACTTCTCAAATATGAACATGTATGTCTGCTGATTCCATCAGCTTCAGCTATTTTTGAATACTGCGCAGCTTCTTTTCTTGCTCCAAGCATTGCCCCGTAATTTTCAAGATAAAAAGGGAAAATATCCATAGCATAAAACAGTTCGCTTGGAGCGCCTACATTAACCCACACAACAGGATTGCCATTTTTAGAACATTTTTTAAGATCATCATAATATTCGGAAATTAGAGTTTTGAGATTTCCCGTTGATTCCAATCTCATAGCCTGTCTCCAATTTGTTCATTAAACGCCTGCAATCGAGTCATAAATTGTCCCTCGGAATCAAGTCTATAGCCTCCTTCCATCAATAGAACTGGGATTTTATTCTCTTGAAGAGTTTTTGCGATTATTGAAAATTCAGCCTCCTCAGAATCGCAAAATGTAACGAGATAAAAAAGAACTCCTTTGACATCAGCTTCTTTACAATCTTTAATCAATTCGCTGATTCTCAGGTCGGAATCGGCTTTTGTTGAACAAGGAATTTTATTTAGATATCGCTTTGAAAGTGCGTAGTACGGACCTTTTTCGCTCTTTTCCACAATTACTTTTGCCGCTCTGCTTCCATACATAAGATCATCGGTCACAATTCTCATATTAGCCTTATCAATCAATCTAAAGAATGGTAATGACTCAATCATAATAGAAGATATCGACAACTTTGTGCGATCTCTCAACGATCTGTCGCTAACAGACTTATAACCGTCAATTATTAAGTTGAGTTTTTCCATATACTCTAAACTATCCATGATAGTAGCAAGTGAAACAATTGAGATAAAATCAGCTGAATTTATAATGAGTTTCCCTTTTTTCACCATATCGTAAAATTTTAAGAGCAAAAATCGTTTCCTGTTAACGACATTTATTTTATCAATAAGCAACTTTTCACTTATTATGACATCAAACCGCTTAGAGAGATGATCTGCAAAATCCCTAAATTCTCCCGATAGAAATTCTATAGAGTCTTTTCTAACTACTGTTGGATATCGTAAAAAATGATAAAAGCTGCCGGCGGCATTCTCTTCCCATACATCGGATATACCTCTTAATGAATCGCAATATCTTGAAAAAACAACACCTTTAAGATGCGGAATATTTTCTCTCATAAGTTGATCAAGAAAATTTCTTGATACTGAGCAGGCAAATCCATGAACTTTTGAATTAGCAGCTGTTATCTGCCTGTCATCAGGTGAAATTCTTGCAGGATGCATTCCCGCTGCCATGATAATCTCCTCGGGAATATATGTATCAAAATAGCCTATAATAGGTTTATTGATATCTTTCAAATAACTCGTTGGATTTTCTCTTATATTCCTAAAAGATTTCAAGGCAGCTGCAGCTTTCATTTCAATTCAAATCCAAAATAAACTCGATTTATGGTTATATTGTCTCTCCCTATTTCAGCAGGTATTGCAGGAACATCAAATACTTTAAGCTTTACCTTACTGCCTTTTTTCACCTCATCTGCCGATTTCAAACCTATTATACTCGCAACAAGATGAAAATCGTTTGAAAGTTTGATATATGCGTGAATAAGGGGCTTTTTAAAACCAACGGCAACTCCGGCTTTAAGTTCAGTAAAAAACTCGACAATCCCTTCAGTCGGTAAATCCGCCCATTCAAATGTTTCATTTAAGCACTCAGGGCATAGAATTCTCGGAGGAAAACTAATTTTACCGCATTTTTTGCATTTTGTAGTGGTAAATCTGCCTTCCTTTAGATTATCAAAAAATTTCCAAATTTTTGTCAACTCTTTTCCTTCCATGGGGTAAGTATCAAGTATGACCGAATAACGATCTTTAAACTGACTATCCATATTAATCTCTCCCGTAGATAACTATTGTATGGGTGACTACTGCGCCGCTGAAATTATGAGTTAATCCTATTTTGGCATTTTCAACCTGATGAGATGCATCGCCGCGAAGCTGTTTTGTAATTTCTATCGCCTGTCTTATGCCTGTTCCGCCGAATGGATGACCGCAGCTTAGCAGCCCGCCGTCCGTGTTAATAGGCAGTTTTCCACCAAAGTCAGAACCTCCGCTTTGGGCAAAAGAACCGCCTTCTCCCTTCTCGCAAAATCCAAGATCTTCGGTTTCTATTATCTCTGAAATAGTAAAACAATCATGTGTTTGAGCAACATCTACATCAGCAGCGGTTATTCCTGCCTGTGAATACGCATGCTGTGCCGCAGTCTTAAGAGCTCCCCATGTTGTCCAGTCTTTTCTATTTACAATGCTGTTGCTGTCTGACGCCTGAGATGAGCCTATAACTTTTACGAGCGGTCTATCCGTGGTATTTCTTGCCCTCTCTTTTGTTGTTAGAATAACAGCCGCACAGCCATCCGTTATAGGGCAGCAATCGTATAATTTAAGCGGAGCGGCAATCGGCTTTGCAGATAGCGCTTCAGCAAGCGTAATTTCCTTATTGAACTGACCTTTAGGGTTGTTCAGTCCGTTTCTCCTATTTTTAACGCTTACCATTGCAAGCTGCTCCTCTGTGGTTCCATATAATTCCGAATGTTTCTGAAAAACCAACGAAAGTAATGATGGCGGCAATCCTAAGCCTTGAGCTCCTTCCCAATCATGATCAACGCTTCCAAGCTGGCTATAAAATGTTTCCCATCTTTGGGGAGTAAACAATTTTTCTCCACCGATAACCATTATTGTCTTTGCCAAACCGCTTTCTATCATTCCTGCTGCAAGTATTATTGCGGCACTTCCGCTTCCGCATAAAAGCTCTACTCTTGCACATACCGAGGTTGGTTTTATGCCAAGATATTCGGCCACCATAGGTGCAAGGTGAGTTTGACGCGATAAGCGCTCCGAAGTTGCAGAAGCAACAAGAATTCCGTCAATATCAGGCGGTAATATATTCGGATTATCATCATAACACGCCTTTCCAGCCTCTTGAAAAAGTTCCGTCAGCGTTGCATGTCTATAACCCCATTTCGATTGACCGCCTGCCGCTACACATACATTATTCATCTAACCTCCAAATTCTTTTTTAGGGTCTGCAAATAAAAAACTTGAGTCATATTATTTATTTACAGATCCCTTAGCCTGCTCGCGCAATACTCTTTTTAAAATTTTACCCGTTGCATTTTTTGGCAGCGATTCTACAAATTTGATCATTTTAGGCGCTTTAAAATGAGCAATCCTATCTCTGCAAAATTCTATAATTTCAGTTTCGCTAACGCTCATTCCTTCTTTCAGCACTATATACGCCAACACTGATTCTTGATATATCTTATCCGGCATTCCAACTACAGCACATTCTTTTATACAATCGTTTTGATACAAAGTCTCTTCAACCTCGCGCGGTGCAATCTTTTCTCCTCCTGAATTTATGATATCCTTTGTTCTGTCAACAAGATACAGATAGCCTTCATCATCTATTTTGCCTACATCACCTGTATGCAGCCATCCGTTTCTTAGTGCTGCCTTTGTAGCTTCAGGCTTTCCGTAATATTTAAGCATTATATTCGGTCCTTTTATCAAAATCTCACCAATTTCACCTGCTTTTAAAGGATTATCATTTTCATCAACAACTCTAATCTCAACATTTTCAATGGGAGTTCCCACAGAACCTACTTTATGTTTGATTTCATGATTATATGTGGCAAACGGAGTAGATTCCGTCAATCCGTATGCTTCGTTTATATCCAACCCTGTCCGCTTTTTCCATCTTTTGATAATCTCAATCGGCAAACTTGATGCAGCCGAAAAACAGTAGTTTAAACCTTTCAGATATTGTTCACTACTTTCATCATTCAGCAGCATGATATAGATTGTCGGAACAGCATAGAATCTTGTTACGCTAAAATCTTTTATCAGATTTAAAACCTCTTCCTGCTCATATTTCTCGCAAATTACAAGCGTTGAACCACGATTTATTGAACTGTTTGCGATAAAATTTTGAGCAAATGAATGAAATAGCGGTAAAAAACAGATCAATTTATCATCAACAGCCAACCCCGTATGGTGAATTACCGAAAAACCGTTGCTTATTATATTTCCATGTGAAAGGACAACGCCTTTGGGGTCTCCTGTTGTTCCTGATGTATATATTATAGATGCAGGGTGGTCGGAATTGCAATAAACGGTTTCAAACAGATCGTCAACAGGAATATCGTAGAAACTCAGATCGGCTCCTTTACCTATCGATACGGTTTTTGTTAGAAAAGTCTCGTTTTTCGGAGGCAGGTTGACAAGTAAAGATTCTTCTGCAAACAATATTTTCGCTTTTGAATCATTTAATATATATTTTATCTCATTCTGCTGAAGCAGATAGTTTATCGACACTGCCGTAGCACCTATCTTTTGAATTCCATAGTAGATATAGAAAAACTCTATACTGTTGGTTGTTAATATGGCAACATTTTCTTTAGGTTTAATGCCAAATTTATCAAGATAGTTTGCAACTCTGTTTGAATGCAAGTATAAATCAGCGTAAGATGCCTCGCTCTCTTTTGTGATAATTGCAGCTTTATTGCCATACAATTTGTAATTTCCATCAACAAAGGACGCATTATTCATACATTCACACCCGACATAGCTTGCTTTTTCCAAACTATTTTCTGTTCAAGTGCTTTTACCATCAACGTAACTGCGTCGTTGAAAGGCGTCGCAACATTAAGCTCTCTGCCTAATTTAGAAATCTCACCGTTTAGAGAATCTATCTCCGTGCGTCTATCCGCATCTATATCCTGAAGCATAGATACTCTGTTGTCTTGAACTCCTGCAACCGCTTTTATCGAAAATTCACCGGGATTTTTCATTTCATCAAAATAGAGTCCCTTCTTTTTAGCCACAGCAGCCGTCTCTTCGGCTAATTTATAAATCAGTTTTTTTGTTGCATCGCATTTTGTAAGCTGCAGCCCCGTAAATCCCGTCAATGCTGCAACGGCATTGCATGCAACATTAGCTATGAGTTTTCTCCATATAGGAACTTCGATATTGCCCTTTATAAGATTTACCTTAAATCCGGCAATATTTAAAAAATTAATCATTTTCATCATTGCATCGCCGGGTTTATTCCCATCAAATCTTCCAAGCCATACCCCCCCCATTCCGCCTGTATAACGTATGTGACAATTATCAAGCGGCATTGCACTATGGGCTGTTACTCCGCCTACAACTCTTTCTTTACCTACAATTTTGGCAATCTGTTCAAGATTGCCAAGGCCGTTTTGAACAGAAAAAACAGGAGTTTTGTCATCAATTAGATATTTGGCAGATTTAGCCGCTGATGTTGTGCTGAAACCTTTCACGGAGATTTGAACTATGTCAAACTTTCCTATTGTTTTAGGATTCGATGCAGCTTTTACCCATTGATGTTTATAGCTTCCATCCGGCATAAAAAGTGTAATGCCGTAATTATTGATATCCTCTACCTTTTTCTCATTTAATTCGATTAAATATACCTCACAACCGGCTTCTTGTAAAAGAACTCCAAAAGTTGACCCCAACGCACCGGCTCCAATGATTGCTACCTTCAAAAACCACCCCCGATATAAATTTTCTACATAAACATTGTTCTACCGCGTCTTCTCAAATATATCTCTTTAAAATATTATTATCTATAATTCATCGTTGAATAGTATCGCATCGAACTATTTATTATAATAATAGCTTAGAATTGCTTGTCAAGTAATTAAATTAACTAATCTAAAATCTATATAAAAATAAAAGATAGATTTTAGGTAGAATAACACTATTATTTGTTTTAAGTTATGACTAGGAAGAGAAAAGCGTTGAAAATAATATTCTCATAAATATCAAAAACCTAAAGCTTTTGTTGAATCGTAATATTAGGTGAAGTATTATAACTTAAGAACATTAGGAGGGACAAAATGAAAATTGTAAGATTTATCGAGAAAAATCAAGAATTTTACGGAGTGCTGAAAAGTGGTATCATAAATAAAATTTCAGGCTCAATTTTTAATAAATATGTTATCACTAAAGAACAAACAAAATTAGATTTGGTTAAACTTGTTAACCCTGTTGACCCGCCTAATATTTTGGCCATTGGATTAAACTATAAACAACATGCCGTAGAAAGCGGGTTCAAATTTCCGGAGAAGCCTGTTTTGTTTCTTAAATCTACATCTAGTGTTATTGGTACAAATAGTTATATAAAATTGCCTAACATGGCACCAAATAAAGTTGACTATGAAGCCGAACTTGCGATCATAATCGGCAGGAAAGCAAAAGACTTAGAACCTGCAGAAACAGATAATTACATTTTAGGCTATACCTGCGCAAATGATGTCAGTGCCCGTGACTGCCAGTTAAAAATTGATAAACAGTGGGCCAGAGGCAAATCATTTGATACTTTCTGCCCTATTGGTCCTTGGATTGAAACAGATCTTGATCCGAATAACTGTAAGATTTCATTAAGATTAAATAATGAGATTATGCAACAATCCTCCACCTCAGATATGATTTTTAATTGTCGGGAGATTGTCAGCTATTTATCCAAAAACATGACACTGCTGCCGGGCACACTTATTTTAACCGGAACTCCTCAAGGTGTTGGTTTTGCACGTAATCCGGCTGTTTATCTTAAAGCGGGTGATACAATTGAAATTGAAATAGAAAATATAGGTATCTTAACTAACTCTATAAAAAATTAGCGCTCAAGACTTATCGGCTGGATTTTAAATTATAATGATACATTACAACTAAAAAATGTAGGGAGAAAGGAAATGAAAATATTTGATTCGCATTTCCATATTATTAATCCTGATTATCCATTGATTGAAAATAACGGATTTCTACCTCATAAATTCACGATTGAAGATTATCGAGAAAAAACAAAAAAAATTAATATTGTTGGAGGTGCAATAGTTTCGGGGTCATTTCAAGCATTTGACCAAAACTATTTAATAGACGCTTTAAATATATTAGGGAAAAATTATTTTGGTGTTGTAAATATTCCTTATAATATTCAAAATATTGAATTGAATAAACTGAAAAAGGCTAATATTGCAGCGGTCAGATTTAATTTAAAAAGAGGTGGTTCTGAAACAGTGGATAATTTAGAAAAGTTATCTAAAAGAGTTTATAGCCAATTCAATTGGCATACCGAAATCTATGTTGATTGTAAAAATTTAAAAGAATTGGATTTGAAACTCAAGAATATTCCTAAATTTTCGATTGACCACTTAGGGCTTTCCAGGGAAGGCTTAATCGATCTCTATCGTTGGGTTGAAAAAGGAGTAAAAGTTAAAGCAACAGGTTTTGGGAGAATTAATTTTGATCCGATACCTGTAATGAGAAAAATATATGAAATCAATCCTGACGCACTAATGTTTGGAACAGATCTACCTTCAACAAGAGCAAAAATACCTTTTACCGTAAAAGATATCAACTTGATTAAAGAAAATTTTACAAAATTTGAACAAAATAAAATATTCTATGAGAATGCTTATCAATGGTATAACAAATAAAAAAACTACCGCCCGCATTACCCATAATTCAATATGACTTTTTACTCTGCAAAAAATTTATTCTATTTCGAACCGACTTGATTTATCATACTTTTTTAGAAGCAGCTGAGGCTTAAATATTAAAAACTTGACTCTTGCGCTTGCATTGTTAAATTTTTCATATGGATTCAAATAAAAAAATGACGGAATATCTTATCTCCGTAGGTGTACTTAAAACAAAACGCATAATAAATGCTTTTTTAAATATCGATAGGTTAGATTTTGTAAAAAGCACAAATGCAAAGGAAGCTTATGAGAACTATCCTTTGCCCATAGGGTATGGTAGTACGATATCTCAACCATATACAGTGGCTTTTATGCTTGAACTTTTGCAGCCCGAAAGCAGTGATGATATTTTGGATGTGGGCTGCGGTTCAGGATGGACTACGGCGCTTCTTGGCTTTATTGCAAATAAAGGCAGCGTTACCGGCGTTGAGATAATAAAAGAACTTATTGAATTTGGAAAAAATAATCTTAAAAAGTATAATTTTAGAAATGCAGCAATAGTGCATGGCGATAAGTTTTTATCGAAAGATAAACGCTATGACAAGATTCTTGTTTCCGCTGCAGCCCAAGAAATGCCTGATGAGCTTATTAGCATAATGAAAGATAATGCAAAAATGGTTATACCCGTAAATTCATCAATATTCTTAGCAGAAAAAAGAAACGGCAGACTGTTTTTTGATAAGTATTATGGATTTACCTTTGTTCCGCTTAAATGATAACACGAACAAAAGGCCGCCCTTGACATTAGATATTATGAGACCACTACATAATATTCAAATCCACAGAAGGCTAAGATTGAATGAGATTTAAAAATTAAAATTTGAGGTACTACTTGTTGCTCCTTTGAAAGCTTGCCTTATCTGAGAGAAAACCTCATAAAAAGCTGTGCATTTGTTTGTTGGCTGATGGTCTCATAATCGACAGGTTTAAACCGAAGCAGAAAACATGAGCTAAAAAAGAAGTTATCCTAAAAGTAAATATCCCCTTCGCCTGCAAGGGTTATTTGAACTTTTTTACCTATTTTTTGTCGAGGGCTCCGTTTTAAACTGTTAAGAAATTTGAAAATAAAATAAAAAAATATATAATCATTTCTGAGATAAGCGACAAAACACAAAAACATTATAAAGAGGAGGTAAATGCTTGAGACACTGCCCCGATGAGTTTCTGTTATCTATAAGTTGCCATACAGGGATTTGCTATATGATTCGCGGAGATATGTGTATGTACTTGTGCTGCAATTTTCATATTGACCGAATTTTTAATTTTTTCACAATTTGTGACTTATCTAAATCTCGTACTGCCACTCAAATATCTTCGTACTTTTTTTAGTCTGTTTACAAAACTAAGTTGGATAAGAAATTGAGAAAAAAGCTATATACTAAAATTTTTATCAGGAGATTGTAAAATGAAGAAATATGTCTATTGCTTTGACCCACAGGGAACGGAAGGGAACGCCGAAATGCGAAATCTTCTGGGCGGAAAGGGAGCTAATCTGGCAGAGATGAACCGCATCGGAATTCCGGTTCCTCCAGGATTTACCATTTCTACGGCGGCGTGTGTTGAGTATTTCAAATTAAACAACAAATTACCCTATGGTTTGATGAATCAGGTTCGGGAAGGCATCCTGCGCATTGAAAAGAATATGAACCGCAAATTAGGGGATTACAAAAATCCATTACTTGTTTCAGTGCGTTCGGGCGCCAGAATTTCTATGCCTGGAATGATGGATACGGTTTTAAATCTTGGGTTAAATGATAAATCGGTTATCGGATTGGCAAAAGAAACCGAGAATCCAAGATTTGCCTATGATTCCTACCGCCGTTTTATTCAAATGTTTGGGAACGTTGTTTTTGGAATCAACGGAGTACATTTCGAGAAGGCATTGGATAAAAAGAAAGAAGAAGCAGGAGCAGAGTACGATACCGATCTGATTGCAGAAGATTTAAGGGATCTGGTCGAAAGATTTAAGCAAATTTTCAAAGAACAGAGCAACAAGGCATTTCCGCAGGATGCGGGAGAGCAATTGACCGATGCCATCATGGCTGTTTTTCGTTCCTGGAACACAAAACGAGCCTTGGACTACCGCCGCGTCAACAAAATTTCGGATGATTGGGGAACGGCTGTTAATATTGTGACTATGGTTTTTGGAAATATGGGGGACGATTCTGCCACTGGTGTGGCTTTTACGCGCGATCCCGCCACAGGTGAAAAACGATTTTTTGGTGAATTTTTAAAGAATGCACAAGGTGAGGATGTGGTTGCCGGAATTCGGACGCCTCAACCTATCAGCAAAACAGGCCGTAGCACTGAAGACCAAATCGCACTTGAAGAAGAGCTTCCTGAAGCTTATAAGAATCTGGAGACTATTTATAAGAAATTGGAAAAGCATTACCGCGATATGCAGGACATGGAATTTACAATTCAAAAAGGCAAGCTCTGGATGCTGCAAACGCGCACCGGAAAACGTACAGCTATGGCTGCTATTCGTATTGCCGTGGATATGGTGGAAGAAGGTCTGATCACTCGTGAAGAAGCTATCATGCGTGTTGAACCGGATAAATTGGATCAGTTGCTTCATAAACGTTTTGATCCAAAGGCAAAAAAGAGATTGTTCGGTGTGGGCATCAATGCGTCTCCTGGTGCTGCCAGCGGTGCAATTGCCTTAGATCCGGATAAAGCGGTGACATGGGCAAAGGAGGGAAAATCAGTTATTCTGGTTCGAATGGAAACCTCCCCTGACGATTTTCATGGAATGGTGGCTGCAAAGGGCATTTTGACCTCCCGGGGCGGATCGACTTCTCATGCTGCGGTGGTGGCACGCGGGATTGGTAAACCCTGTATTGCAGGTGCAGAAAAAATTGAAATTGATTATCGCAATCACCTCGTTGTATCCAATGGAATTACATTAAAAGAGGGAGATGAAATTTCCATTGACGGCAGCGTCGGCGAAATTTATGTGGGCTCAGTATCAACAGGCTCCTCCGAAATCACTGCGGTTGTTTTAGGCCGAATGAAACCGAAAGAGGTGCCCATGTACTCTTATTACGATAAACTTATGACTTGGGCGGATGATGTTCGTAGGCTTGGAATCCGCACCAATTCCGACACACCCCACGATTCGTGGACGGCTCGTAAATTCGGTGCAGAAGGAATAGGATTGTGTCGCACCGAACACATGTTCTTTGAAGGAGATCGAATTTTGGCCGTTCGGGAAATGATTTTTGCTTCCGATTCGGAAGGCCGCAAAAAGGCTCTGGACAAAATTCGTCCTATGCAGCAGAAAGACTTTGAAGATATCTTCAAAGAGATGGAAGGACTGCCTGTTACCATACGTCTGCTCGATCCGCCGCTGCATGAATTTTTACCGCATACGGACGAAGAATATGAAGAGCTGTCCAAACGCATTGGTATTCCGATGGAAGAATTAATGCGAAGAGGGCAGCAGCTAAAAGAGGTTAATCCAATGCTGGGACACCGTGGTTGCCGGCTGGGAGTGGTTCATCCGGAAATTACTGAAATGCAATCACGGGCTATTTTTACCGCGGCTGCGAATCTTATCAAAAAGGGTATCAAGGTTATTCCTGAAGTCATGGTGCCGCTGGTTGGCCTCAAGGCGGAATTGGATGATCAGGAACAAATTATTCGCCATGTGGCCGAAGAAATTCGAAAGGAAACCAATATTCCGTTCGAATACAAAGTAGGCACGATGATCGAAGTTCCACGCGCTGCTTTAACAGCAGATAAAATTGCGGAAACAGCGGAATTTTTCTCATTTGGAACAAACGACCTGACCCAAATGACATTCGGCATGAGTCGTGATGATGCAGGAAAGTTTCTGCCGCTTTATGTGGAACGGGGTTTTTGCAGAGTGGACCCGTTTCAGAGTATCGACAGAGACGGTGTCGGGCAATTAATGGGCATCGGTGTGGAAAAAGGCCGGAAGACTCGCCCCGAATTGAAGATCGGGATCTGCGGCGAGCATGGCGGCAATCCGCAATCCATTGAGTTTTGTGATGAGTTGAATCTGGACTATGTCAGTTGCTCGCCGTACCGAGTGCCGATTGCCCGTTTGGCAGCGGCACAAGCAAAACTAAAACATCAAAAATAACATAGAAGCCTAAGGAGGATTTGCCCGGTTTATTTTTTTAAAAAGCCGGGCAATTTATACAAATATTCAAGTATAAAACAACTGAAACTTAATATTGTTTACGATTTTGACAGCTGGTCTCACTCTACTGTTAGTTTGCCTTGCCTATTAGGAAAGCGGATATTGTCCGCAGGGAAGCCAAATAACTTGCGTTTGCCGTAACATTTAGATTTATTAGCCCAAAAAATACAACAAAGCTTAAAATAAATAACCTTTTCCCTATCATTTCAAAATGCCTCTTTAAGCTATTTCATAACAACCCCTTTTCTTTAAATATATTATTAGCAGTCTAATAAAATATCCTGAGATAAAATGCAGTTGTTGTTAAATAGGTATATCCCATAATGTTTTGGTATTGCAACACAGACACATAATCTAATCAAAAGGAGTTTTTCAACAGGCTCTTAAGTGCTTAGTATTGAATTAGAGTTTAGAACAGCCTGTTTTTCTTAAATATTTTTTATGCAAAGCATGATGTCATTTAATGAGTAATACCAAAATACGTTTCTCTTATAATATTATTCGATTTTAGTTCACTAACACTACCCTCAAATGTTATTTTGCCCCTGTCTAATATATATGTTTTCTCAGCAAAATCTAAAAATGAAACATTCTGTTCTGCTATAAGCATAGCAACCTTTTCTTCCTCACGAAACATACTCAGCACTTCAATTACTCTCTTAACAAATTTAGGAGATAGTCCGCTTGACGGCTCATCCATAATGACCAGTTTTGGATTAGACATAAGTGTTTTCGCCACTCCAAGCATTTTGCGCTGCCCTCCGCTCAGAGAACCGCCCATTTTATGTTTATATTCTTTTAAGTCGGGAAAGTATTGATGCAACTTTTCCATACGTTTTTTATTTTCTTTATCACTCTTGAAATATCCGCCCAACTTTAAATTTTCTTCAACGGTAAGATTTGGAAATATTGCAAGCTCAGACATATAAGCTATACCACTTGCTATTCTTATGTCGGGTCTTAAATATGTTATATTATTTGAATCAAAAGTTACTTCACCTTTCCATGTTTTTAATAGTCCCACCACTGTTTTGAGTAATGTTGTTTTTCCTGCGCCATTAACCCCTAACAGCACGACGCACTCATTCTGTTTAACCGCTAAATTTACACCCCATAAAACTTTAATTAAACCATACCCTGCCTCTAAATCTGAGATTTTTAATAAACCCTGCACATTATCTCCCCAAAAAAACCTCAACGACTTCTTCGTTCATGGAAGCTTCTTTTATCGAACCCCTGAATAAATTAACGCCGGCATTCATAACAACAACATCATCGGTAAGTATATCTAAAAAACCCATCAAGTGCTCAACCACAATCATTGTTATTCCAAATTTATTAAGTTTGATAAGCATATTTGCAATCCGTTTTAGTTCATGTTGATTTAATCCCGCAGCTATCTCATCAATGAGAAGCATTTTGGGATTTGTAGCTAAAGCTCTTGCAAGACCTAATAACTTTTGTTGAGCAGATGTGAGACTTGATGCTTCTTTATATTTCACATTATCCAACTCTACGCTGCTTAATGCATTATTTATTTTATCTTTTGTATTGCCCTCTTTCGATCCATATACCGCAGCTACCTTAACATTTTGCTTCACCGTTAATCCTGATAATGGTTTAGGAACTTGAAATGTTCTGTTAAGACCCAAGTGAACAATTTTATGCGGTTCTAACTTATATATAGATTTACCATTAAAAATTATTTTACCGCCGTTGGGCTTGTAAACCCCGGAAACAACATTTATAAACGTTGTTTTACCCGAACCATTCGGTCCGGCTAATCCTAAAATTTTGCCTTTCTCCACAGATATGCCTGCACCGTTAAGAGCTCTAAAATTTCCGAATGCCTTTATGAGTCCTTCGACATTTAACATAAGATTATTAAGGGACATATATTTTTCTTTTCTGCAAAACAGATGTTATGCCGTCAGGCAGGAACAGTACCAATACTATTATCAGTATTCCGTAAACCAACTGGAAATATTCAGGAGTTGATATACCTATAAAATTGTAAAAACTGTATAAAATAAGTGTGCCGATGAGAGGCCCTGCTATTGTCCCTATTCCACCAAACAAAACAAAAACTATTGCAAAAACACTTATACTTAAGCTAAATACTGTGCCCGGATAAAAAACAGATACATACCAAGCAAAACTTGCACCTGATAATCCAGCAATAAATGCACTTAAGCCCCATGCAATAGCTCTTGCCTTCGCAATATTTACACCTGCAAGTGATGCCGTAATACGATCTTCCTTTATTGCAAGAAGTGATAATCCGAAATTTGATGTACGGATAAAAAGCACAATTATCATAGAAAGCACCAAAACGGCAAGCATGGTATAATAACTTGCATTTGGATTATAAACAGAAGCCAGGTTTATTCCATAAGGGCCTTGTGTAATACCTTCTAAATTAGGATTTGCAACTATATAGTACAAAGCTTGAGAAGCTGCTAAATTTGCTATCGCAAAATACGCACCTGAAAGTTTCAACAGCGGCATAAGAATAACGCCTACAAGAAATGCACCTACACCACCAATAAATATAGATAGGAGCGGTGGAAAGTGTAGGAAAAGAATAGCAAGTGATGCACTGTAAGCACCTGCTCCAAAAAAGCCGACATACCCAAATGGCAAATAACCTGTAAAACCGTATATAATATTCAAACCCTCGGCAAGCGCTATATAAAGCATCATATTAAACAAAAAAGACTGATTATTATAAACAAAGGGAAGAAATATAAAAATTAATGCAATAATCAGTATCATGCCAAAACTGCTAATTCGTTTTCTAAGCATTACGCACCGTTTTCCCTATTAACCCTTCCGGCTTAAACAACATTACAGCTATCAATAAAAGATATGGTAAAAGATTTGACCATGACGATAAATATGTCTGCATAAACATTATAGCAAGACCATATACAAGACCTCCTACAACAGTACCCAATGGATTACCCAATCCGCCCAGCACTATTATTGCGAAAGAAATTGTTGTTAAGTTTGTCCCCATAGAGGGATACGCAGCACCCATCATAAAAAAACTAAAAATACCGGCAATGGATGCTATTATAAGACCTATACCAAATGCAAAAGCAGAAACTCTATTAACATTTATACCGCTGACTAAAGATTCATTTCTGTCTGCCATTATTGCTCTGGTAGCATAGCCCAGTTTTGTATGATAAAAATACCAATATATTGTTATGAAAACGATTATTGCGACTATTGTAACAATAAGCCATGATATCGGAAATTGGTTACCCAAAATAGAAAAAGTAGAATGCCCAAAGGTGCTTGCCGGGATGGACCGTTGATTATTGCCAAATGACAAAATGATAATTGCTTCAATTACTTGCGAAAGCCCGAAAAACAGTATAAATGAAAGCATCTCCGGATCTTTTGATTTTAACAATCTCGGCACAAAAATATAATAAAACGCAATACCTAAAAATAGAAATATAACGCACGATATTGCAATAACGATCAGAGGATTTATATCAAAAAGATGAAAAAGCCAATACGCTAAAAATGCGCCGAGCATAATAAAATCCCCATGTGCTAAATTTATCATACGCATAACACCAAATATTAAATTTAACCCCATGCCTACAAGGCCAAAATACAAACCGTACATTATGCCGGCTAAAACAGTATATTCAAACATACAACTTTATTTATTACTCCCCTACAACGAAAATAGACTCAAGGGGCACTATATAGAGTAAGTGCCCCCCTCTTAAAGAATTAATTTCTAAGGTGCCGGATAAACGGCATTGGCAGTCTGCATCTTTTCAGGATACACTATATGCATTTTCAATTTGTCGTTTTTCATTACAAATTGTGCAATAGGCAGTACTTCACCAATTTGCGCACCTTTTTTATTAACCATAAATAAACCGTTTAATGTAAATACTTTTCCCGAAAATCTACCTATGGCTCTTCTAAATGAAAGCTGATTATATCGATTTGCCGTCTCTAATGTCTTTTTAATTATCAAGCCGACATTATAACCTGCGACGTTTAAAAAGTTTGGGGATTGTCCTGAATAAGCTTTAAATGCATGTTCAAATTTGTCTATGCCCATTCCAAGATTAACTTTATTGTATCTTAAGAGCGGCGGAGTTGGATATGTGTATGTATATGCTAAACCTTGCTCGCCCACATTACTTTTTAGTAGTTTAAACAATTGTCCTGGAAAAACTGTAAATACCATATTAAATTTCAAACCGCTTGAATCTAAATTTTGTAAAAACGCGATGTCATTATTGGGATATCCAAATTCTATAACGGCATTAGGATTTCTGGCTTTTATGCTATGAAGCAATACGGCATAGTTGGATGTACTCGATGGAACGGCATTATAATAAACGATATCAATTCCAGCCTTTTTAAGTCTATTGTGCAATGTTATAGCCTGCGATTGATCAAAATCGTTGGATGAATAGATAATGGCAATTTTATTGATCTTGTGCTTAATTATAAAATCAGCCAGCGTATATGGCCATCTACCCGATGTTGGTAAGCTGGTTAACACTACATACGGGTTATCGGGTGTAAAAAATTTTGCTCCTGTACCGGTTACATCAAAAAGCAGCCTTCTATGCTCCTTTGCCAACGGTACAGCCACAGAGGTTAATACCGAACCAAAATCCGCAACAAGGATATTTGCATGGTCCTGCGTTATAAGTTGATTATACATAGCAGCAGCCGTTGCAGTGGAACTTTGATCATTATAGGCTATAAGTTTAATGGGAATTTTTTTCTTAAACGCTTTAACAAAAACTCCGCCTTTGCTATTTACGTTATGAACCCAAAATTTTAGCCCCTTGAATTGAGATTCCGATGCTTTTGCAAATGGACCGGTTGATGCATACAGCGTTCCTATTTTGATAACACTCGGAATGCTCCCTCCAAAAGCCGGAATATTTGGAAATACCAAAAACATTAACAATGAAAAAAACAAAAATCGCAATTTAAACATACTGCGCCTCCTTCTAAAATACCAATTAAATAATAGTTAATACTATAGCATGGAGAATTTATTTGTCAAATCTCGTGTATGACAAATCACACCCTCAGGTAAACACTATGCAGCATTTTCTTTCAACTCTCCGTCAATAAATATCTTTTCCTCCAATACAAGAGGAATGAATTTATGACCTTTTTAAGTCTCTTCCATGTTTTCTGAGCCTCCAATGCAAGTTTGCAGACCATTGTGAGAGCAGCTGTTCTTGATCCGCTCCAAAACAGACCAACCATTAACATCTTTGCCCAGACTGTGCTTTGTGCGTAATGAGCATATCCTCATTTTGTGAAATAGTT
>CAZAPZ010000014.1:0-24021 GCA_964487285.1 uncultured Campylobacterales bacterium
GTTTTAACAGATTACAAGTTAATTAAACCGACAAATGTCTGTGCCTAAAACAAAAAATATTACGCACTAAAATTAAATTATTTTCTTGACATAACAAATAGTTGACACTATAAAATAAGACAATTATATTATTTGGGGGGGAACAATATGGCTCTTGTAAAACCGCATGGAAAGCAGAAACAGCTTAAACCGCTTCTGATTTCAGGGAATGAACTAAAAAAGGAAAAAGAAAGGGCAAGGACACTTCCAAAGATAGCAATGACCTCAAGGGAAACAGGGGATCTTATCATGCTTGGTATCGGAGGATTTACTCCTCTTGATGGTTTCATGGGATATGACGACTGGAAGAGTGTCTGCGATGAGTACACCATGACCGATGGGACGTTCTGGCCTATCCCCATTACATTGTCTGTTACAAAAGAACGGGCAGGCAGCATAAAACATGGTCAGGATGTAGCCCTAATTGATGAAGAGTCAGGTGAACTGATGGGAACTATGACTGTCAGAGAGAAATATACGATAGATAAGAAGTATGAGTGCAGACAGATTTTTAAAACAGCCGATACAAAACATCCGGGCGTAGCAAAGGTTATGGCTCAGGCGGAAGTTAACCTCTCAGGCAATCTTAAAGTGCTTAGCGAAGGAAATTTTCCTAAAGAATACAAAGATATATACATGAAACCCGCTGAAAGCAGAAAACAGTTTGAGGAGATGGGATGGGGCACAGTCGTTGCATTTCAAACACGCAATCCTATGCACAGGGCGCATGAATATTTAACCAAAGTTGCTCTGGAAACCTATGATGGTGTGTTTATCCATATGCTTCTTGGTAAGCTGAAGCCCGGTGATATACCGGCTAAAGTCAGACAAAAAACCATAAACACATTGATAAAAAATTATTATGTAAAAAATACCATTATGGTTGGAGGCTATCCTTTGGATATGAGGTATGCAGGGCCCCGTGAAGCGCTTTTGCACGCAGTATTCAGACAGAATTTCGGATGCAGCCATCTGATAGTAGGTCGTGACCACGCCGGTGTTGGAGATTACTACGGTCCGTTTGATGCACATAAAATATTTGATGAAATTCCAGAAAACTCTCTTGAGATTCAACCGTTGAGGATGGATTGGACATTTTATTGTAAAAGGTGCGACGGTATGGCATCTATGAAGACATGTCCTCACGGAAAAGATGACAGAATTTTAGTTAGCGGAACCATGCTTAGAAAAATGCTTTCAGAGAATAAAGATGTACCTGATCATTTTAGCCGTCCGGAGGTTTTAAAAATATTACGCGAATACTATGACGGTATTATGGATGAAGATAGAGTAAAAGTCAAACTGCATAGATATGCACAAGGAGATTAACAAGTCTAATATGTCTGTTTTTGCAAAGTTCTCCATACGGGGAAAAAATAATGAAGGATTTGTTCTTGTGTTCAAAATGATATGCAGAACCTTAAAAATAATACTGAAGAAGGAGGTAAAGATATGCCAAGTTTTGTGATTACTGAAAAGTGTGACGGCTGCAAAGGTGAAGAAAGAACAGCATGTATGTACATCTGCCCTAATGACCTTATGAAACTGGACAGAGACAGGATGAAAGCTTTTAACCAAGAGCCTAACCAGTGCTGGGAGTGTTACAACTGTGTTAAGATATGTCCTCAACAGGCGATGGAGGTGAGAGGTTATACGGATTTTAACCCTCTCGGCGGTAATGTTATCCCTCTTAGAGGTTCAGACGCCATTATGTGGACGATCAAATTTCGCGATGGGAGACTAAAAAGGTTCAAGTTTGACACCAGAAAAACGGCCGAGGGCTCAATAGATCCTTACGGCGGTAAGCCCGAACCTGACTATTCAAAGATTAAAGATCCGGGACTCTTTACTCATCAAGGCAGGGGCGATAAGATGCCCGTTCCTTCAAAATAAGAATACACGGGAGGTAAAAGATGGAAAAGGAGACATGTACATTCTCGTACTGTAAACAGCCTGAGCTCACCGTCATTGAAACGGATATTCTACTTGTAGGCGGTGGCATGGGATCGTGTGGTGCTGCATATGAAGCTTGCAGATGGGCAACACCAAAAGGTGTTAAGGTTACGCTTGTTGACAAAGCGGCTATAGACCGTTCAGGAGCTGTAGCGATGGGACTTTCAGCCATTAACACCTATCTTGGCCTTAATGTAGGTGATAATACGGTAGAGGATTACGTACGTTATGTTCGTGGTGACCTGATGGGTATTACCAGAGAAGATATCGTTTATGATGTAGGCCGAAATACCGATGATTCAGTATATCTGTTTGATGAATGGGGATTACCTATTTGGAAATACCCCGGAGAAGAAAACAAAAAACTCGAAGATGGCGCAAGAGCTATCAGATCCGGCAGATGGCAGGCAATGATGAGCGGTGAATCCTACAAAGTCATTGTTGCAGAAGCGGCAAAAAAGGTACTCGAATTAAATAGAAAGGCAACCGGGCAGAGTCAGAATCTATTTGAAAGAGTTTTTATCACAAGGCTGCTGCTTGATGAAAAAGAAGACAACAGGGTAGCAGGTGCTATCGGAATTGATGTTAGAGAAAACAAAGTTTATCTTTTTAAAGCAAAGGCAATATTGAACGCATGCGGCGGCGGTGTTAATACATATAGACCACGTTCCACGGATGAGGGTTTGGGAAGAACATGGTATCCTGTGTGGAATTCAAGCTCTACAACTACGATGGGACTTCAAGTTGGTGCAGAGCTTACCCTTATGGAAAATGTTTTTGTTCCAACAAGGTTTAAGGATGGCTATGGTCCTGTCGGAACATTCTTCCTCTACCTTAAATGCAAGGCAACAAACGGTTTCGGTGAAGATTATACACAGAATACGGACATATTATCAAAATATAAACCTTACTGTGATATGAAACCTGTACCGACATGTTTGAGAAATGTGCAAATGATTGAAGAGATTAAGAAGGGCAAAGGTCCCATAATAATGCAAACTGCCGAAGCTATCCAGAAAGTAAGAACGAAAGACAAAAAAAAGGCAAAAGAGCTGGAGAAGGCGGCATGGGAAGATTTCCTTGACATGACTATAAGTCAGGCAGGTGTTTGGGCATCAAACAATATTGCACCTGAGGAAAAACCTTCCGAGATGATGCCTACCGAGCCATATTTTATCGGTTCGCATGCAGCCTGTTCGGGTTTTTGGGTAAGCGGACCTCCCGATATCGCTCCTAAAGAGTGGCAGTGGGGTTATACGAGAATGACCACAGTTAACGGTCTGTTCACCGCAGCCGATGGTGTCGGTGCGTCCGGTCATAAGTTTTCGTCGGGTTCTTTTGCCGATGGAAGAATTGCAGGTAAAAGTATGACGGCATTTATCTTTGATAATAAGGATTATACTCCTGCGCTTGGCGTTACCGCAGAGGATGCTGCTAAAGAGTTGTATCTTCCGTTTGAACTGTACGAGAAATATAAAAACTATACCACAATGCCTGATATCAATCCGAATTATCTGAGACCAAAACAGGCACAAGCGAGACTTATGAAGTTAATGGATGAATATGCCGGAGGCGTAAGCACATGGTATTCTACTAACAGGCCTATGTTAGAAATTGCGCTTAATAAACTGCAGCTTCTAAAAGAAGATCTCGCAAGATTGGTTGCTGAGGATCTGCATGAGTTGATGAGATGCTGGGAGATGGTACATAGATTATGGACAGCTGAAGCTCACGTTAGACATATGCTTTTCAGAGAAGAGACAAGATACCCGGGATACTACTATAGGGCTGATTTTCCTGATCTTGATGAAGAGAATTGGAAATGTTTTGTTAATTCTAAATATGATCCTAAAACAGGTGAGTGGTCGCTTAGAAAGGTTCCTTATATTCAATTAGTAGATTAGTTGATTAAGAGATAGGTGTTATAGCCTATCTCTTATAAATAGTTTAAATTCTTTTGTACGCAAACAGAGTGAGAGATAAAACGGCGTATTGTTGTCGGCATTTATCATGGTATTGGAAATGTTATTAGGTAAGAATCAATTATAGATCTGATAATAACGGTTGATTTAAATTTAAAAGAATTAGTAAAAAACTTCTTTAATCAGGAGTTAAGTTAGAAGTCAAGGAGAATTATATGGCAGAAACTCCCACTAAACCGATCTTGGTTGTGGGTGCCGGAATGAGCGGAATAACAACCGCTGTTGAGGCAGCTGAGACAGGGTACCGTGTTATCTTGATTGAAAAAAACTCTTATCTTGGGGGCAGGGTAGCGCAGCATTATAGGTATTTTCCTAAACTTTGTCCTCCTTATTGCGGTCTGGAGATAAATTTTAAGAGAATTAAATCCAATCCGTCTATCAGCTTTTTTACAATGACCGAATTGAAAGATATCTCAGGTTCAGCAGGCAACTTTACAGTTACAATCAGCCTGTTGCCAAGATATGTAAATGAGAAGTGCACCGCTTGCAACGATTGCGTGGATGTATGCCCTGTGGATAAACCTAACGAGTTTAACTATGATATGAATAATACAAAGGCAATATATCTTCCGCACGAGATGGCGTTTCCTATGAGGTATGCCATAGATGATAAATATTGCGAAAGTGCTAATTGCAGAAAATGTGTCGAGGTATGCAAATACGATGCTATCGATCTTAACATGAAAGAAAAGATTATAGAACTGAATGTGGGCAGCATAGTTTTTGCAACCGGCTGGAATCTATATGATGTTACGAAGATTGATAATCTTGGATTTGGCAGTGTAAAAAATGTCATCACAAATATGATGATGGAGAGGCTTGCTGCGCCAAACGGTCATACAGAAGGAAGAATTTTGAGACCTTCGGATTCTAAAGAAGTCAACAATGTTGCTTTTGTGCAATGCGCAGGATCAAGAGATGAAAACCATCTGAACTATTGTTCTGCCGTTTGCTGCATGTCCTCTTTGAAAGAAGCAACTTATATTAGAGAAAAAAATCCAAATTCGAAGGTAACGATTTTCTATATAGACCTTAGAACACCTGGGAAATATGAGGATTTTCTAAGGATAGTTGATTCGGATGAAAGAATCGAAATGATAAAGGGAAAAGTTGCAAAAATAGAGCAGGATCCTGAATCAGACGATGTTGTGATTACCGTAGAGGATGTTGTGAACCTAAAAAAAATAAATCGGAGGTTTGATATGGTTGTGTTGGCAGCAGGAATGGAGCCGCAGACCATAAAGCAGAAATTTCCTATTGAACTCAATCTTGAGGAAAACGGATTTATGTACCCCGAACAAAATGGTATTTATGCTGCCGGAGTTGCTAAAAAACCTGGTGATGTCACATCATCGGTGCAGGACTCAACGTCAGCGGCCCTAAAAAGCATACAAACGGTTTTGGGAAATTAGATGAGTATTGACAAAAAAGTAGGTGTTTATATATGTACTGACTGCGATATAGGCAAAGCGCTTGATATAGAAAAGCTTCAAAAAACGGCAAATGGTTACAATCCTTCAGTATGCAAGTCAACTCCTTTTCTTTGCAGTCAGAAAGGCGTTCAAACTATAAAAAATGACATACGAAATGAAGGTATAAATACCATAGTTGTAGCAGCCTGTTCGATGAGGGTAAATAGCGATCTTTTTGATTTTGATCCATTGAAATATGTAACCGAAAGGGTAAATCTAAGGGAACATGTTGTCTGGACGCAGCCGTCTAACGATGAGAACACTCAGTTAATGGCAGAGGATTATCTCAGAATGGGTATAGTAAGGGCACAAAAATCGAACCCGCCTGAACCAAAAACAGCTGATCTTGAAAAGAGCATACTTGTTGTTGGCGGCGGTATCGCAGGAATTACCGCTGCGCTTGAAACAGTTAAAACAGGTTATAAAGCCATTTTGGTGGAGAAAGCTCAACAGTTAGGCGGCAGAGTGCGAAAGATGCACAGAATATTTCCGTCGGAGCCGCCTTATGCAGATCTTCAGACGCCGAATATTGAAGAAAAGATAAAAGCTATTCAGAGCAATCCTGATATAAAAGTGTATACAAACAGCACTATTATCAGCATTGAAGGCGAACCCGGAATGTTTGATGTAATAATCTGTTCCAATGATAATGTCATTAAACCTTCTGACAAAGAGAAAGACGAAACGGAAAAAAACAAAACATCAGAACAGGTGACCGAAACGTCGCAGGCAGGACCCGTAAGATATAATTCGCCTGAGTGCAGCTCACCTGAAACATTCAGAGTGGGAGCAATTGTTTTTACCATTGGTTGGAAGCCGTATGATGCTACGAAGCTTGCCGATGAATACAACTACGGTAAATTTAGAAATGTTATAACGAATCTCGAACTTGAGGATATGGCCAAAAACAACCTGATAAATAGACCCTCGGATGGAAAAAAGGTTCGGAATGCCGTATTCATACAGTGTGCAGGTCAGAGGGATAAATCGCATCTTCCTTACTGTTCATCCGTATGCTGTATGGCTTCGCTGAAGCAGGCAAAATATATCAGAGAGGCAAACCCTGATGCAGGTGCATATATAATCTATCAGCATATGAGAACGCTGGGATTATATGAGAAATTTTATGAATCGATGCAGGATGATGAAGGCGTGTTTCTGTTAAAAGGCGATATCATATCAATGACGGAAGATAGTAATGGAAGCATAAGAATAAAGATTAACAATAGATTACTCGGCAACGAGATGATTATAATGGCAGATCTTGTCGTATTGGCTACCGGAATGGTGACGAACATGGTACCCGAAGGCAGAGAACCCAATAACCTGACACCCGAGTTCATCGGCAATATTATTAAAAGAAAAACACAAGATGGTGTATCTGAAGAACTTGTACCGGTTCCGATTGCACTTAATTTGAAATATCGTCAAGGTCCTGAGCTGCCGCATCTCAATTACGGTTTTCCCGACTCGCATTTTATCTGTTTTCCTTATGAAACAAGAAGAACGGGTATATACGCTGCAGGTGCTGTAAAAAGCCCTATGAATGCTGCCGAAGCGGCAACAGACGCGACAGGTGCGGTGCTCAAAGCAATTCAATGTATTGAGCTTACATCTCAAGGTAAAACTGTTCATCCAAGAGTAGGTGATCTGACAGTTCCTGAGTTTAGACTGGAAACTTGTACTCAGTGCCGTAGATGTACCGTGGAGTGTCCGTTTGGAGTGCTCGACGAGGAGCCGAATGGTACTCCAAAGGAGCATCCTGGCAGATGCCGTAGTTGTGGAACATGTATGGGTGCTTGTCCTCAGAGAATTATATCCTTCAGTGACTACAGTGTTGACATGGTGTCTTCGATGTTTAAGGAGATACAAGTTCCTGATGACGAGGAGTTTCCGCTTATTGTTGGATTGATATGTGAAAATGATGCTTATCCGGCATTTGATATGGCAGGAATCAACAGAATGCAGCTGCCGCCCAACTTCAGACTGATAAGAGTCAGATGCTTAGGGAGCGTGAATCTTGTTTGGATTACCGACGCTCTTTCCAAAGGAATAGATGGCATACTGCTATTGGGCTGCAAATATGGCGATGATTATCAGTGTCACTTTATAAAAGGCAGCCAGTTGGCAAATGAACGCATCGGCAAGGTGCAGGAAACACTTGATAGATTGATGTTAGAGGCAGAACGAGTGGATCAGATTCAACTTGCAATAAACGAATATGATAAGTTGCCGATGATTCTAAATAAATTTGTCGAAAAAATTAAGCAGATAGGACCTAATCCATTCAAGGGATTTTAGTAATTAAACAGTTTAACGTTAGTTAAGTAATTATGGAACTGCAAAGTTTTATAATTTACATCAGGGAGATGGTATATTTATGATGATGCAGTTATTAGTAGAAGAATATATGAAAATAGGTTTTAAAATTAAGCAGACAGATTGGTTGGTTGTAATCGGATTAAGCTGTCCTCCATTAAAGCTGCAGTACAATGCGGCAATGCTGCCATTATTATCAAGTCGGCAAACCGGAGGCCTGCAAGTATGGACAGTATAGACAATAACATTTCTGTTAATGATAATCCTACAGATCAATCACATTATAATTTGTTGTCTGCTCCTGATATAAAATTTATCCGATCGATAAAAAAATTCGGTGGTGATACACTAAAAAAATGCTACCAGTGCGCTACATGCTCGGGTATTTGCCCGCTTTCATCCGATGATAAACCGTTTCCCAGAAAAGAGATGATAATGACGCAGTTAGGTATGAAAAATGAACTGCTTGGTGATCCCGATATCTGGTATTGTCATAACTGCAACGATTGTTCTAAATATTGCCCGAGAGGCGCAAGACCGGGTGATGTAATGGGGGCATTACGGGCAGAATTCATCAGGGAAAATGCAATACCTAAGTTTCTCGGTCATCTAATTGCCAATGCGAATTATATTGCTACCGTAGCTGCCTTTATTATACCGTTAATACTTCTTTTCATGGTATTGACAATATCCGGCCACTTAAATATACCTGATGGAAAAATAATCTATTCACGTCTTTTCCCAATTGAAGCCATTGATCTGTTTTTTAGTTCACTTGTCGTAATCTCGCTCATATTGTATATTATCGCTCTTCGAAGATTTTGGTTATCATTAATGAAAGCCAATAAAGTAAGTTATACAAAAAGTTTTGGCAGCTCATTCGGTGAAGCTGCAGTGGAGTTTCTACTACATAAAAATTTCTCAAAATGCGAAGTAAATAAAGATCGAAAATTTGGTCATATGATGGTGTTTTACGGCTTCATAGGCTTATTCATCACTACCTGTTGGGTTGCATTTTATTATTGGGTTATGAATATTAATACACCTATTTCACTTGATGACCCTATGAAATGGTTCGCAAATCTAAGCGCATTTTTATTGATAGTTGGAATAATTATCTTGATAGGCAATAGATTAAAGGATAAAGGTATAAACACAAAAAACTCCTCTTTTGACTGGAGTTTTACTATTATCATACTGTTTCTTGCTTTGACCGGTTTGTCAACGGAGGTTGCAAGACTTGCCTTATTACGTAAAATTGCTTACCCTATGTATCTTGTTCACCTTACATTTGTATTTTATATAATTGTTTATTTTCCCTATTCAAAATTATCTCATATGGGATATAGGATATTGGCTATCACTTATTACAAAATGGTTGGAAAAGATGCGGCATAACAATGCTTGCGGAATTGCCGAAGCCGGATATGATGGATTTATCGGAATTGGATGTTGTGTGAAGGTTTTTAAATGATATGGTCGGCTATACTCTTTTTGTTTACCATGATTATAGGCGTCATCTCTCCAGTTTCAGGGGTTGGAGGAGGTTCGCTGTTTGTCCCGTTATCTGCGGTTATATTTCCTTTTCATATTGATTTTATAAGAGGAGCGGGTCTTGTGATGGCTGTAACAGCGGCGTTTTCTTCGGTACCATACCTTATAAAAAAAGGATTGGCAAATATAAAAGTTTTTGTGGTAATTGCGCCGATAATGATAGTAACTTCGGTTATAGGAAGTGTAATCGGCTTACGTATAACAAATACATTGCCTGAAGGTAAATACTACATAGAGCTAATGCTCGGTATTACAATACTTATTGTTTTTGCCATTATGATGGTATCAAAGAAACTTGAATTTCCTAATGTGGGTGAAGAGGATGTTGATTCATGGTCAAAGAGACTGAAAATAGGTGGGGCGTGGTTTGAACCGAATCTTGGCAGAGTGGTAGACTATAAAATCAAGAATTTGCCAAAAGCGTTAGTAATATTTGCCGTTATCGGTTTGGTGGCAGGAATGTTTGGTTTAGGTGCTGGCTGGGCAAACGTTCCGGTTCTGAATATATTAATGGGAATGCCTATCAAGGCTGCAGCTGCAACAAGCATGCTTATTATTACAGCCATTGCACCTGCTATTGGCACATATCTTAGCAAAGGCGCGATATTACCGTACATAGTTGTTCCTGCCATACTTGGTATAATGATAGGTGCAAGGGTCGGTGCAAAGGTGGCGGAAATTATAAAACCGGTTTTTGTAAAATGGATTGTTGTTGGGATACTGTTTGTTACCGGCCTGTTGAATGTTATTAAAGGTCTGCAAGGTCTGCAAGTGCTGTCGCATATTATGGGGTCATAAAAATGAAATCGGTTGATAAAAAAATAAACGTTGATGGAATGGGGATTATTTTTGCCAAAGCAATGGTTATTTTCTCAATTATAGGCATCATTTTGATTGTAGTTCCTTCAATAGGTTATTTTCTCGGCTACAGACAATATCTCCCTCAGAGCGAAGTGATTAGTCATTGGAGCGAACCTGTGGCTAAATTTTGGATTGATATAAAAACCTATCAGCCTCATGGCTATTCTTGGATATTTAAAAATCTTAACTATACCGATACTTTCAGCATGATTGGGGTTATGGTACTGCTTTTTACACCGTTTTTTAGTATAATTGCAGCTATGTTCAAAACTCCAGCCAAAATTTATAGAACATTGCTTGTGATTTCCGCAGTTGAATTTATCTTATCTATAATTTTAAGATGAACCGATGATAAATGTAGCATTAATATGTTATCATTAAAGCTGTTATAATTGTTATGGATCGAATGTTTTTAGACTTTGATCATATTGAACAATGAAACTAACTATTTATCAATATAAAGATTAAATAATTTTTAAAAGGAGGTTGCCATTTTATGGAACTGAAAATAAAAGATGCTCCCAATTGCCCTTACTGCAATCAAAGAATGTCAAAATGTGAAATTCCACCTTATAATTTTGGTGATATATCATCGGGATGGTCAGATCCTTTTTTATACGTATGTTTTGATGATAAGTGTAAATTTTTCGTGGAAGGCTGGGACAGGATGAAAAAGTTTTATGGTAAAACAGTATCGTATAGATTTATGTATCAGCCAACCAATGGTGTTGAGCACGCAATGTGCGTTTTCTCAAGTGATGCCTTTAAGAATCTTATTATAGAATAGATACGGATAAGATTTATTTAGAGAAATCGGAGTATAAAATGATACAATCCCATCCCATCATATATCTTGCTTATGAGATGCGGCAATCGTTGCAGTAACTTTATATAACAATGGCTGACTTTAGGGAGTTGTTCGTCATTTGAAAAAACACTTGACACTATAAATAATTTATGATATAAATTAAAATGTAGATTTTAAGCTGCAAAGCTTAGGGGGGGGGTAAAGTAATAAATGAAATATCCAAATCTATTACACAATGGATTTTAAGCAGTTGAACTCTTGTCTTTACAAGATTTGCACAATCTTAACACAAAATTTATAGCATTTCAATAAATTTATAACATAATATAGTTACGAGTTACAAATATATGTAGAATAACAACCTTAAGTTTACTGTGAAAAGCAAATGCAGGATTGAAAAGTGTATAAGATTCGGTAACAAAACAAGGTTTAAATAAGGAGGTGGGGTTGATAGATATGTCAATTTAAAAGCGTGATGGTTATGTTGAGGTCTTATTTAAAGAGAGGAGGTTGTAATGAGTAAAAATCTAAAACTGTTGGATGTTTTTCTTTTCGGTATATTGGTTATAGGCGCATTCGCGTTTATGGGCTCTTCAAATGTTTATGCGGCAGGTGCACCGCCTACTGTGGGCAAATTCATAGCTCCTATTATGTATTTAGGCGCATTTGCTTTGTTGGCCAACGGTTTGATGCATCTTGACCCTGAACGAAAAAAGGCAAATATAAAAACTGTGGGCGTAATTACCGCAACGGTGGGCGTAATGTGGTGGCCGTTTCTAATCGCAATGTCAGTCGTACAAGGCTTGGGAGCGTTAACAAATTTTATAACAGGATTAGCAGGCATGTATGCATTCTTTTTTGTGGTTTTGGGCATTCTGGAAATATCCGATTTACCAAAAAAATCGTTAGGTCCGGTTGCAATATTTATTGGATGGCTGACTTTAGCTTATGGTATATTTTTTATTCTTACACCAAACCCGGCAGGAACGGGTACATGGGTATATCATTCTTCAATAATGTTTGTATGGTTTTTGGCGATGAATGCGGCTGGATTTATGATGCAGGGTAGATTTCGTGAGAGAACGGCAGGCTGGATAGTGACATTTGCGGCTGTGTATACATTTGCCATACCGGCAGTATTTTGGTCTATGCCTCCGGGAATGAGAGGACCATTTTAATATATAGTAAGTTTTAAATAATTAATACAAGGAGGCAGCATGGTTGTAGATGTTATGCTTATAGCTGTAGTTTTAGGTTGGGCAATTGTTTTAGTAACATGGCTTATTCCGGATTAACAAGTAGTGCAATTAAGGGGAATTTATCCCCTTAATTGCATCATTTATAACACAAATTAGGAATTTTAATCTTTAATGCACACCCAATCAATAGAGATTAATAATCTGTATTGATTGGAAGTTTTTCATAAATCAATTAATTTATGAAAAATACAAAATTGCTTGACATAATAAATAGTTTATGCTATAAACTTATTAAATTAAGCAATGATGAGGAGGTGGTTTATATATAAGTAAATTATAAAAACAGTTTTTGGGGTTATGCTAAATTTACGCAATAGAGTTTAAAAAGGAGGTAAAATGAGTGATACAACTGACAAGAAAGGCAAAAAGTGGAAAACACCTTTATTAGATCAGCTAAAGGAAGGTCCATGGCCAAGCTTTGTAGATGAGCTTGAAAAATGTGCCGCTACAAGCCCGAGAAGCGAAGATCTTTTAGGGCAGTTGGAGCAATCATATAGAGATAATATAAATCACTGGAAGCATGGTGGTATGGCAGGTGTTACAGGATATGGTACCGGAATAACGGCAAGATTTTCTGCTATGCCTGAAAAATTTCCTGGCTGCAAAGAATATCATACGTTCAGAATCGGACAGGTGCAGGGTTATTTCTATACATCCGATGTTCTGAGGAAGCTTTCTGATATATGCGATAAATATGCCGGCGGGCTATTTGATTTTCATGCATCTTCAGGTGACATACAGACATTGGGAAGCAGGACGGATGAACTTGATCCGATGTTTGAAGATCTCAGAAAAATACATTTTGACCTTGGCGGCGGCGGCTCAGACGTTAGAACGCCATCTTGCTGCGTTGGACCTGCAAGATGCGAATGGGCTATGTTTGATACACTTAGAGCTTGCCAGGATTTCGTACAACATTATCAGGATGAACTGCACAGGCCAATGTTCAACTACAAATGGAAAACTAAGTTTTCCGGTTGTCCGAATGATTGTGACTGCTCGGGTGTGAGATCCGATCTGTCATTTGTCGGAGTTTGGAAAGATAATATAAGAATAGATCAGAATGAAGTTAAGGAATACGCAAAAAAGACCAATATTCAGGAGAGAGTGATATATAAATGTCCTACAAAGTGCATGTCTTTTAATGATAAAGACGGCATGGTTATTGATGATGATAACTGCGTAAAATGTATGCATTGCATAAATGTGATGCCGAAAGCTTTAAGACCTGGAGTTGTGCGAGGAGCACAGATACGTTTTGGTGCAAAAGTTACAATGACAGTTGGCTCACGACTGGGATTTATCCTTATTCCTTTTTATGATATAGAAAAAGACCGCAAGGAAGATTATGTGTTTCTCACTGATCTATTAGATAGAATATGGGAATTCTGGGACGAAAATGGTGCATCGAGAGAAAGAGTAGGTGAACTGATTCAGAGAATAGGTATAGGAAATTTCCTTGAGGAGATAGGCATAGATCCAATACCTGAAATGGTTGCATATCCAAGACAGAACCCGTTTATTAATTTTGAAGAATACTATACGGAAGACGATGAAGAGGAAGAGGAAGAACAGAAGGAATGACTTATGAGTTTTGTAAATATATCAAATAAACACAAGGAGGAATTATGCCTAGTTTAGCTGAAACTGTAAAAGCACCTAATCAATCAACTGATTTTGGACCGCCGGAGTATTGGCCGTTTTTGCCACCCGTAGTGCAAAGAAATTATGGTAAATGGAAATATCATGAAACGTTAAAGCCCGGCGTTATGGTTCATGTATCTGAAAGCGGCGAAAAGGTATATACGGTTAGGATTGGGGGTACGCGGGAAACAAGTACCACTACTACAAGACTTTTTGCTGATATTGCAGATAAATATGCAGGCGGATACCTGAGATTCACATCAAGAAACAGTGTCGAGTTTCTCTTAGATGATAAAAATAATGTGGATCCGCTGGTCAAGGAGTTGACAGAAAGAGGTTTTCCTGTCGGCGGAATGGCACGCTCAATAGGTAATATGATACACACTCAAGGATGGCTCCACTGTCATACCTCTGCAAGTGACGCCAATGGTGTTACTAAGGCGGTGATGGACGAACTACATAAATATTATGTGTCGGATGTACTTCCTGCAAAGCTCAGAGTATCTTTCGCATGCTGTATCAATATGTGTGGTTCTGTAGGTGCATCGGATATTGCTCTTATTGGACTGCATAGAAGACCGCCAAAAGTTCAATATGATAAAATTCGCAGTATTTGTGAAATACCCGGTACCATTGCTGCCTGTCCTGTTGATGCAATTGGACCGAAACCTTACAAAGGTAAGCCGTCTGTTGTAGTAGATGAAGATAGATGCATCTACTGCGGCAACTGTTATTCGGTTTGCCCTGCTATGCCGATTGCCGATCCGTTGAATGATGGTTTATCTCTCTGGGTCGGAGGAAAAATCTCCAATGCCAGAATAAAACCACGACTTTCCAGTTTGGCTATACCATGGATGCCGAATGAACCTCCGCGATGGCCTACGGCTGTGAAAGCTGTAATGACGGTAGTTGAAGCGTGGAGAAAAGGTGCAAAAGAAGGCGAGCGGGTAAGCGAATGGATCGATAGAATAGGTTGGCCAAACTTCTTTAAGGTGACTGGATTTGAATTCACCAAATATCATATTGACGATTATAGATTGGGTGAAACTACGATGAACTATTCCAACTATGCAAGACTGTAATTAGGAGGCGTTTATTATGGAAAAGAGCTTGGAAGATAAGATTAGCACTTATATAGTGAAGCTTATCACAGATTTTTACGGCAAAAAGAAATTTAAATCGCTCGCCGTTCTAAAAGATGCTGTATCTGCATTTAGCGATCAAGGAGTATCCAAGAGAGATGTAAAAGGTGTAATCAAAAAACTCGTCGATTCTGGTAAAATTACCTATTTTTATGCCGGTGCCGAGACTACATTGACTCTTTCAAAACCTCCGGAAAAGGCACGCGCATAATGGCGGTACTGCACAAGGTCAAAAAAAAGAAGAAACATTTTGGGGCATCAAATGTTGCTGCAGAGCAATCGGCATGGAGACCTTTATATGTTGAAAAAAGGCCTCCATGCGAGGATGAGTGTCCAAATGGTGAGGATGTGCGTGGATTTTTACAGTATATTGCTCAGGGCGAAGATTATGAAAGAAGTGTGGAAGAATCCTTAAAAGGCGCTTTTCGCATAATAGCCGAAACAAATCCTTTCCCATCATCAACCGGCAGAGTTTGCCCTCACCCATGTGAAAACTCAGATACAGGCTGCAACAGAAACTTTAAAGAGGGAGCCGTTAATATCAATGCCTGCGAAATGTATGTTGGTGATTATGCGATCCAAAATAATCTTAAACTGACAAAGCTTACCGATAAAATCAAAAATAAGAAGGTAGCCATCATAGGAGGCGGTCCGTCAGGCTTATCCGCCGCCTATCAGCTTATAAGAAATGGATTTGGCGTAACGGTTTTCGAAAAGAACCAAAAACCGGGTGGTTTACTGCGTTATGGAATACCGAGTTTCAGACTTCCTAAATCAGTTGTAGATGCTGAGATTGAAAGAATTACGGATTTGGGCGTAGAGATCAAATGTGGTGTAACAATTGGTAAGGATATAACGGTTGAACAGTTGAAGAACAATTTTGACGCAACTTATCTGGCAATAGGGGCATACAAGCCGAACAAGCTGAGAATAGATGGTTTGGATGAAACAGATGGGGTGTTTTCCGGAGCCGATCTCTTATATCGATACGAGAGCGGTATGAAACCGGATGTCGGATCCGACGTTGTTGCCGTTGGAGGAGCATCTGCTTTAGATATCACATCACTATGCAGACGATTAAAAGCTAAGGTTACGCTGATTACACTGTTTGAACCATCTGATTTTAAGAACTTCGAAAGGGATATGAAAGAGGCTTATGAGGAAGGAGTTGAAATTCAATTTACGGCTACTCCAAAAGAGCTTGTTGTTGAGAATGGAAAACTTGTTGGTGTGAAGGTGCAAAAAATAAAGGTAGAAGAAAGAAATTCAAGAGGTATTCCTATTAAGTTTTCAGACATAGACGAACCGTCTTTTGTTATAAAGGCTTCTACATTGATTTATAACATCGGACAAAGACCTGATTACAGCGGTTTAGAGGAGTTATTGGGTGATAATACTAACGGATTCTTAAAGATAAATAGCGATTTTTCGGTTAATTCGGGTGAAAATATCTTTGCAGGCGGCGATGTCATTCAATTGATGTTCGTAACAACCGCTATTGGAAATGGAATCAAAGCTGCAATGCACATAGCTGAAAAGTTGACCGGCGAGAAGTTCATGAAAGAGGATGATAGGAGAGTGATACGAGCCGAAAATATGCATCTTGATCTTTATGATACGGATCTTGATGAACCAAGACTTCGAAATGACAGAACCTACAAGGGTGCTAAGGTTAGAATTGAGAATTTTGATCCGTTTATGAACAAACTAAGTGAAGAATCATTTATGAGTGAAGTAAAAAGATGCATGAGCTGCGGAGACTGTTTTGACTGCGGAAACTGTTTTACTTACTGCTCGCATAATAGCGTAGTGAGATTACCTAAAGGACAGCATTTTGAGTTTCATCTTGGTTCATGCGACGGATGCATGAAATGTTATGACAATTGCCCTTGCGGATATATTGATAGAGAATAATTTAAGGAGATTTACAAATGGCGTATTTAGATTTTGATGGAAAAAAAATAGAGATAGATGACGAAGGTTATATACAAAATGCTGATGATTGGAGTAAAGAATTAGCGGAATTTATGGCAAAAGCTGATGGAATTGAATTGGCCGATGATCATTGGGCATTAATTGATTTTATGAGAGACTATTTTGCAGAAAATGGCCAGGCTCCATCTATAAGAAATGTTGCAAAAAAGGTGGCTTCGGTTTGTAATTTACCAAATGTTAGGGCTGGAAATAAACATATGTATGTACTGTTTCCTAAAGGACCTGCATTGATGCTCGTTAGATATGCCGGAATGTCAAAACCTACGGGTTGTGTATAGTTGTATTTTGTCAGCAGGCCCATTCGTTAATCGGGGCTTGCTGCATCTTTTCCTGATAACGGAGGTAAAATGGGAAATGTAAATTTTATTAGCGCCTTTTATATAGTTGCTACATATACAGCTTTTGCAATACTTATAGTAGGCGTATTATGGCGTATTATTGTTTATGCTAAAACACCCATGTGCGTTAAGATACCATTAACGCCTGCTCCGACAACGGCAGGCGGGGCATTTTGGCGGGTTATTGGCGAAGTTCTTTTTTTTAGAACCTTATTTAGATCCAGCAAGCTGACATGGTTAGGGGGATATATTTTTCACATATCTTTTTTTGTTGTAATTGTGCAGCATCTATTAAGACATTATGTATATGATTTCTACAACGGTCATCCTCCGGGATGGTATGACGCATTAATTCCTATTGGTATGATATTCGGCGGGTTAATGTTAATATCATTGCTTTATTTATTGGCAAGACGAATGTTCGTTGACCGTGTAAAATTCATAAGTCTATTCTCAGATTATTTTATACTTATTCTTCTTATGCTAATAGTGATAGCAGGTCTTGCTCAAGTAGCATTTCAACCGGCATCTCAACTTGCAGCTGATACGTCTAAACTGGATATATTTTTTAATCAGCTTACGGTTTTTAAGGCAGCTGATATACCCACAAATCCATTCTTCCTTTTTCATTATTCATTAGCCTTGCTATTAATAGGCTATATACCTTTCAGCAAAATTATGCACTTTGTGGGTATATTCTTTAGCCCGACATTTACAATGGCGGATAATCCGAGAGAGGAAAGATATACGGATAAAAGAGCTACGAGATTAACAATATAAGGGGCTGTAAATGGAAAATTACAAGATACAAAAATTAACAGGTGAAATTAAGGTTCCTAAGGTTTTACCCGGTATTATGGGAACAGAATCCGTTAATCCTGCAAATGAAAAAGATATGGAAGAACTCGGCTTTCCTAAAAATCTTCGAGAAGGATGGGAAGAAAGGGCAGTAGGCGTATTTAAGCAGCTGCTGGATAACAACAAAGCATTGAAAGATTATATGGATATCTGCGTTAGATGCGGAGCGTGCACGGATAAGTGTCAATTCTTTTTGGGTAGTGGAGACATCAATAACACGCCTGTGGGAAGAGCGGAGTTAATGAGAAATGTTTATCGATACTACTTTACCACTGCAGGAGGCGGCACCCCTTTCACAAAAGATGTATTAAGAAAATGGCGTTCTTATTTTTATCAATGTTCCGAATGCAGACGCTGTGCTCGATTTTGCCCGTATGGAATAGATACCGCTGAAATCACAATGGCGGCGCGCGAGATATTGGATTCTATAGGCAGCGGACAAAAGTATATAACCCAAGTTATACATCAGGTATATTGGTCGGGCAACAATATGGGTACCAATGAGCATGCGTTAAAAACTGTATTGGGTGAATTTGAAGAGGATCTAAAAGATGACACAGGTGAGGATATAAAAATTCCTCTAAACGAGGAGGGGGCGGATGTTCTCTTGATAGCCCCATCTGCCGACTTTTTTGCTATGCCTCACACGGAGTCATTATTAGGATATGCAAAGGTGTTTCATAAAGCCGGAATCAGTTATACTCTGTCATCTTATGCATCCGAAGCTGCAAATTTTGGCATGTTTATAGGCAGTTATGATAATGTTAAAAAGATTAATAAACGTGTTTGGGATGAAGCTAAAAGATTAAAAGTTAAGAGGGTTATTTTTGGCGAATGCGGCCATGCCTGGAGAGCTGCCTACACTTATTCAAATACAATGAATGGGCCGTTTGATTTTTTAGATGACAAATATCTTCAACCTACTCACATTTGCGATTTTACACTTAGACTAATCAAAGATAATGTGATTAAGATAGACAAATCGGCAAACGATGAATTTATAGTTACCTATCATGATCCATGCAATGTTGCTCGCGGATCAAGAATGGGTTCTAAGTCGGGTGATCAATTTACAATCCCCAGAGACCTCATCAGATCCGTCGTTAATCATTTTGTAGATATGAGAGAAGGCACAATAAAAGCTGAAACATTTTGTTGCGGTGCAGGAGCAGGACTTTTAACAGATGAGATTATGCAAACTAGAATTAACGGTGTGATGCCAAGAATGCAAGCTTTGCATGATGTTGTAGAAGAATACCATGTGAATTATTTTGCTACAATATGCGCTATATGCAAAACTCAATTTAGTGCAATGTTTCCGCAATATGGATACGAAAGAGACATGGTAGGAGGAATTCTGCAGCTTGTTGGAAATGCTATGGTATTTTAAAAGATGATTTATAATAAATTAAATAGAATAAGGAGGATAGTGAATGTCTGCTGATCCGGATACACTTGGTATTTTTGTAACCTCTCCTCAGCATATGAGGCATGTTTTAGGTGTGGTTAGTGCTGCTTTTAAAGCAGGGAGAAAAGTTAAGGTGTTTTTCACCTATAAAGCGACTCATCTCACCAAGCATCCTGACTTCTTTAAATTATCCAAGATCTGCAATTCAAAAGATCTTGCTATCTGTGCTAAAAGCTATTCGTGCGAAGGATATGATACCGAAAAGGATATACCGCGTGGTTTATTAAAAAATCAAATGAGTTCGCAAGAATATCACGCTGAAATGATAAGAGAGTGCGGGAAATATTTATCATTATAGGAGATGATTATGTCGGAAGATAAAAAGGTATATATACTTATAGAGAATTCGGTATATGCAGGCGACGGAATGCGGTCTGCGCTTGGACTGGCTGTGGAAAATCACTACGGATACGCAGTTCTTTTTGACGGAGAATTTCCAAGATTCTCTGACTATGTAAAAGATAACATTGATTTTTTACGTGAGATGGAGGGTGATGCTTTAACGGTTGGCGCAGATACTCCTAAGAACGTAGAGCTTACATCAATGACTGTAGAAGAGCTGGGAGAAAAGATGCGTGATGCTGATTTTATAATTCCGTACGGTTTGCCAAAACAGACTGCCAAACAGCCTGATTGTGCTTAAAGAGGTATTAGAGATGGCAGAAGCAAAAAAAATTTTACATGTTTATAAATCGGAATCAGTTAATAGCAACACTAAAAAGCTTGTAGAAATTCTAAACAGAGATAGAGAAGTCAAAGAGTTTAAGCTTTACGAATCTCATCCTGATTACGACAAGTTAATCAAAATGATTTTCCAAGCAGATCAAACTATTAGCTGGTGGTAAAAGAAGCAAGCTTTGAATAAACGTGTTGCCTATGAATGCGATATTTTATCCGATAGTCTCATTCTATGTGCGGTGATATATGATATATGGAGCAAATCAATATCGAATCTTATAGCAAAAGTGGGTGCTTTAACTATCGGTCAATTAAAAATTTTAACGGAGAAAAAAAGGAAGATTTGATGGCGTTATTCCCATTATTCATAGAACTTAAGGAGCAGAATGTAATTATAATAGGCGGTGGGAATATTGCATCAAGAAAAATAAGAAGCTTATTGCCGTTTAAAGCAAATATTGTTGTCGTAGCGGATAAAGTTTCAGAATTTATAACATCACTATATGAAAATGGAAAAATTGCTTTACACAAAAAGAAATTTGAATTCTCGGATCTAAGCGGTCAAGATGTTGTTATCGTAGCTGTCGATGATATAAAATTGCAAAAAAACATATATGAAGTATGCAAATCAAACAATGTCGCTGTTAATTGTGTAGATAATCCTTTGTACTGTTCGTTTATATTTCCATCACTTATTGTAAAGAACGATCTTGTTATAGGAATTTCAACATCAACTAAAGCACCTGCTGTTTCCAAGCAAATACGAAAGATAATCGAAGACGTGATTCCTGATGACATTGGTATTATTATAGATGAGATAGATATATTAAGATGCTCCTCCGAAAAGGGAAGATTGAGACAAGATATGATTAAACAAATAGTATCAGAAAAATTCCGCAAGATTCAGCAAAGATGAGCATACCGCGTATATATTTATCAGCTATCAGAAAAAGTTCAGGTAAAACCACTATTTCAATTGCTATAAATCGTATATTAACAGATAAAGGAATTATTGTTCAACCCTTTAAAAAGGGACCTGATTTCATCGATCCCATGTGGCATTCTCAAGCATCGGCAGGACAATGTTATAACCTTGATTTTTTCCTGATGGATAGACAGAAATTGCTTAACTATTTTGTGTCTAAGATTAAAGGGAAACAGATGGCTTTGATAGAAGGCAATCACGGACTATTCGATGATACCAATATATTTGGCGGAACAGACAACGCTGCAATGGCAAAATTGACAAAATCTCCGGTAATTCTTATAATTGATGTAAAAGAGATGGGTAGAACCATTGTTCCTGCTATAATGGGAATTAAGAACTTTGATAAAGAGATAGAAATAGCCGGCATAATATTAAACAGACTGCAAAGTAAACGACACCGATATCGGCTAAAGAAAGCTATTGAATATTATACCGAAATACCTGTTATCGGTTTAATACCTGAGGATGACTCTATTGCTATTGCGCAAAGGCATTTAGGACTCTCAGCCACCTTAGATTCAGAGAAAAGAGAAAGCAGCATTCGCAATATCAGCTCTTTTATCTCAAAACATATAGATATAGATGCTATAATTAGAATAGCTGAATCTGCAGTAAATGCTAAAATAGGTGTACTCGAAAAGCACACCTTGAAAGAAAAATCATTAAATTTAAATATTGGCATAGCTTATGATGAGGCGTTCAACTTTTACTACAAGGATAATTTAGATGAAATCGAAAGACTTGGGGCTAAAATAGTAAAATTTTCACCTTTGCATGATACAAACTTGCCGAATGTAGATGCCATATATTTAGGCGGTGGATTTCCTGAGCTATTTGCAGAGGAATTGCAGAACAATGTTTCAATTAGGAGCCAATTGAGAAGAAAGGTCGAAGAAGGGCTTTTTGTGTATGCGGAATGCGGTGGTTTACTATATTTGACTGAGGATATCACATATAAAAATAAAAAATGTGAGATGGTTGGAACATTTAAAACAAGCACCTATTTTACCAAAAAACCCAAAGGACATGGTTATGTTTTGTTGAAACCTAAAAACCGATACAAAAATTGTTGGTATGGGCAAGCATTGGAAATAAGAGGACATGAATTTCATCATGGATATTTTGATGAATTTAGTGGCATGAGATCTGTTTTTAATGTGGAAAGGGGCTACGGCATAGATGGTAAGTACGATGGAATTATTTACAAAAATGTTCTTGCAAATTTTACGCATGTGCACGTATTGGGTTCGCCTTTGTTCTTTAAATCTTGGCTTGAACGGATATGCGGAGAAACTCAAGCTAAGATAAACAAATCGGCTTAGACTATATAATTGTATATAAAATTAGATCGGAGTAGTAATTAAGATGATTATAAAGATAGGTATTGCGCTGGATAGTACATTACAAAAAGAATATGCGGTAAAAAATTTTGAGGCAATAAATCTTCTTTTTAATCTGAAAAGTATGCCTGTTTTTCTCTATAAACATGATTTAAACAGTATCGTGCATCTGTTGTTAGAAAAACAGATAGATTGTGCAATTTTAAATTCGGATGCCCAGCCTGAATCAATGATTGATAAATTGGATTGGTTTCAAATGCCATGCTGCAACAATGATTCGGATAACACACAAGGATTGTCCGATGAAAATCGATGCAGTGTGATTTTTAATAAAGATGATGAGCGATTTTATAAAATTCGTTTGCTCTTTTGTAAAGTTGTAACATTTATAGGTAGCGGCATAGGAAACGCCAATATGTGCAGCTTAGCCGGCTTAGAGGCCTTGAAAAATAGCGAGGTTTGCCTCCATGATTCACTCATCGATTATTCTATATTGGATAATTTACCCGATAGTGCAAAAATAATAGATGTTGGAAAAAGATGCAGCCACCATAAGATGAGTCAAACAGCAATAAGCGATTTAATTGCAAAATATGCAAGAATGGGACTTAGAATTTCCAGACTAAAAAGTGGCGACCCGTCCATCTTTGGGCGTTTAGCGGAGGAGATAGAAATTTTAAATAGTTTTCATATTCCATATCGCATAATACCTGGTGTAAGCAGTTTAAATGCCGTAAGCGCAAATACGGGTATTATTTTAACAAAAAGAGGTGTAAATAGAGGATTTAGTGTTATGTCTGCAATTAAGCATGGCGGTGGAATTGCGCCGCTAAATATCAATGAGAGGGATAAGCTGCCGATATTATTTTATATGGGAGTGAGAATTGTTGGAAATATAGCTAAGGCATTAATTGCAAATAGTATGTCGCCTCAAACAAAAGCTATAATGGTTTTTGGAATTGGAAATGAAAATGAAACTGTTGTGCGGGGAGATTTGGAGAATATAGAAAGAAGGGTAAATAGGTTCAAAAATATTGATAATTTACCAGGTTTATTTATTGTTGGCGATATAACAGATTATAATTTGAATAAAGGACTTTTGGAAGGAAAAAGAATATTAATAGCAGGTTACGGCAGAGAGAGCGACAAGATTGCAAGAGAAATAGAGGATTTTGGCGGAATACCTATAAAATATAAAGCTAACATGAAAACAGTATATGTTTCAAGGGAGAAATTATTAGGTATTAGCAAATATGATTTTATTCTGTTAGACGAAGTTGAAGCAAGCGATTTTTTTATAAAGACGTTCATTAAAGCAAACAT
>CAZAPZ010000015.1:0-23506 GCA_964487285.1 uncultured Campylobacterales bacterium
TACTCATATGTTTACCGGCATATACTACAATGCGTATAAAGGTCCTCGCCAATTGGTATGGGTAATCGGCTGGATAATTTATATGATTATGATACTTTCGGTTTTAACAGGTTATCTTCTTCCTCAAGGTCAGCTCTCATACTGGGCAACCGAAGTTGTAAGCGAAATGCCGACTGCTATTCCACTTGACATAATGGAGAAAGTATCAATATGGATAAAAGGCGGATTTGCAATAGGCGATCTTACCATAACAAGATTGTTTGCACTTCATGTAGTGTTCCTTCCGCTCGTTTTAATAGGTTTTGTCTTTCTGCATATACAATTTTTTCATCAAACAGGCGTTACAAGTCCTGACGGCAGAGAACTTAAAGGAAACGAAAAAGAAACAGTTCCTTTCTTTTATATCACATTTAAAGAAGGTGTGATTATTTCACTTGTGCTCGCTCTATTTTCGTATTTTATCTTTTTCGACCCGGCGCCTTTTACACCTGCGGCAAATTATGCTCCTGCTAATCCTATGCATACACCCAGTGATATAGCTCCTGAATGGTATCTCACATCATTTTACGAAATTTTCAGATCTATACCGAACAAATTTCTTGGTTTTATGGCAACAAATATGTTTCTAATCTTCCTACTAATTCTACCTATTTTAGATACTTCCAAGAAAAAGCCGGCATCAAAACGACCGCTTTTCTACTTTGGTTATCTGATCTTCTTAATTTCTTTTACCGTTCTTGCTATTGAAGGTACGCAGCCTGCAACACCGCATGCGGCTCTAATGGGAAAAATATTTTTTATAATTAATATGCTATTCTTTATAAGCTTACCGATTATTTCACACTTTGAGAAAAAGAAGGAGGCGGTAAATTGAAGTTTATACGTTCGGTCCCAATTGTTATAATTATTTTCGGTCTATTTTATGTATTGTGGAGCGGTGTTTTGGAACACTCGGAGTGGAAACTGCCTCAATCAGCCAAAGCTATAAAAGCCAAAATAAGTGAAAAGCAGTTATCAAGTGAAGGAGAAAAAACAATTAAATTATACTGCACTGCATGCCATTCTATGCGTTATAAAAAAATCTATCCTTCATTCGTTAATGCTCCGAATGTTAAACCCTTATTTAAAGTTCTTATGAAAAAGGATTACGGATTTCTAACAAAAGATGTTTATAGATCTGTTTTTGCGCTCCAGTTAAATGGACTTAAAGCGGCATTCGGCCAAATTCCACCTGATCTATCAACAGTATATGCTTATATTGGTGAAGGAAAATTATTTAATTTTATAAAAAATCCTAAAAAAGTGATGCGTGGAACAAAAATGCCTAATTTTCATCTGTCAAACAGACAGATTATGGGAATATTGGCAACTATGAAAACTGCGGTTTTCCCAACTGCAAAAGAAACTAAAAAAAGACATACTATTGGTACATTCGTAATACTTTTCTTCATATTAATGGCAGTTCTGTTTGCGCTATATAGAAAGAGCGTTTTAAAAGAAGAGGGTCTGGAAGATTGATTTAAATTCTATTAGAAGCGTAGATAGTAAGACCACTGCATAATTGAATAGCTTTACGCTTCTAATAATTCGGTAGGTAGAAATCAAATAAATTTCTACCTACCGCTTGCTTATTAGTTCCTGCTGTTTCCTAATTAGCTCGATTGTAGGCTCACCCTTTGCAGCGGCTGATTTGATTTTTTCTATGATATTTAATCTGTCAAAACGTTTTTTAACAATTTCAAAATATGCTATACATTCGTCAAAAGCTGTTTTAGATTTTTCGGCATCAAGATTTCCTGCCAAATTCTCAGACATAATGGAACAAACGGTATCGGAACCTTGTTTATCAAGCACCTCTATAATTTTCGATATCTGACCTTCATTCTTATTAGCTGCAGCAATAATATGTCCTGTAGTTTCCGACAATACACTCAACGCATCATCTGTGATTTGACACAGAAATGACTTATAGGATAAAATGAGGCTCAACAAAAGTTTCTCGTGATACAAAAGCCCTGACTTTTTTACTTCACCACTTCTAAAGACTTTTGCAGGACTATACGAAACACCAAGGAGTTGACCTGCTCGGTTTATCATAGTCTGCCTTATTGCAGCATCATCAATTTTGTTTATCAAAGGAATAATTTTGTTCCATATTATAACAATTTCCGAAACGGTAGCCGATGATTTTTTTAAATGTTCAACCCAAAAGTCAAATGATTCTTGGGAACTTTTTATTCTTTTAATAAATACTTCCTTTCCGTTTTTTCTAACAAAACTATCCGGATCTTCGCCATTAGAAAGCGCAACAATTGATGCATTTATACCATTTTTCAGCATGATCGGTATTGATCTTAACGATGCCTTTATTCCCGCACTATCCGAATCGTAGCAAAAATAAAATCGGTTGGTTAATCTTTTTAGCTTGGTAATATGAAACTCGCTCAATGCAGTGCCCAGTGTAGCCACGCTATTTGTTATTCCATTCTCATAAAGTGTTATCATATCAAAATAACCTTCGCAGATAATTACATATCCTTCTTTTATAATTGACGAACGTGCTTTATCTAAGCCGAAGAGAAGATTACCTTTATTAAAAATTTCGGTTTTGGCCGTGTTAATATATTTCGCTCTGTTTGCCTCTTCCGCTAATAGCCTGCCGCCAAAACCAACGACAACATTTCGACTCATTATTGGAATCATTATTCTTGAACGAAATCGATCGTAAAGCTTTAGATTCTTGCTAATAACCGATATCCCTGATTTTATTATAGACGATTTGTCAAATTTGCGTAGAAGAAAGGTAGTTAAATCGTCCCATTCATCGGTGGCATAGCCAATATTAAAATAGTTTATACATTTCTCACCAATACCTCTATTAGATAGATAATTAACGGCCAATTTATTATTTTTTAGAGTTTTGTTAAAATAATCGGCAGCGGCACTGTTTATTTCAGCTATTTTATTACCGGAATAACTTTTATGGGAAAGATGGGGTAAATCTATGCCTACTTTAAATGCAAGTTTTGCCAATGCATCTTTAAAATCCAGCCCCTCTTTTTTCATAAGAAACGATATAACATCGCCGGATGCACCGCAGCCGAAGCAGTGAAAAAACTGTTTCTCCTGATTTACGCTGAATGATCCTGTTTTTTCCGAGTGAAAAGGACAAAGACCTACAAAGTTGTTTCCTACTTTTCTTAACGGTAGATATTCTGATATTATATCAACAATATCTACCGATTCTTTAATCCTGTCAACAGTACCTGATAGTTTAGCTCCGGTAACTTGCATTTATTTCAATATACCTATAGCTTAAATCTGCAGTATAAATATTGTATGAAGAATTTCCCGCTCCAAGGTCTATTGTTATTTTGAATCTGCTGCATTTCATCACGTTTGCTAATCTATTCTCATCGTAATTTTTATATTTTATACCGTTTTTACAAGCAATCTCACCATTAAACATTATGTCAACTTTGAGCGGATCAAAAACAGCTCCCGATGCTCCGGCCGCTGCATAAACTCTTCCCCAATTTGGATCTTCGCCAAAAATAGCCGTCCTAACCAATTGCGAATTGGCAATTTTTCTCGCTGCAAGTTCTGCATCATGATCTGTATTGGCATCTATAACGGTTATATTAACAAGTTTAGTCGCCCCTTCACCATCTGAAACAACTTTTAGCGATAAGCTCTTTGTTAGCTTATCAAGAGCGTAAACAAAATCATCATTATTTCCGCCTTTCTTACCCGTGGAAAATAAAAAAACAGAATCATTGGTCGACATATCTCCATCTACGCTTATTTTATTAAAAGAACAATCTACGGAGTTTCTTAGTATGCTTGCCATAGCATCTTCCGAGCTGTCGAAATCCGTAATAATAAAAACAAGCGTGGTGGCAAGATGCGGCTCTATCATTCCTGAACCTTTTGCCATAGCCCAAATATGAAACTTCTCTCCGTTACTGTCAAATGTTATCTCTTCGGTTTTTCTTTTAGTATCTGTTGTTGTTATTGCGTCGGCTATGCTTTCGTCAAATTTAGTACAGTTTTTAATTAAACTTGATAAATGGCTTTCTATTTCAGCAACAGGTAGAGGTTCGCCTATTACACCCGTTGATGACATAAGCACATTCTCCTGTTTGACATCAGCAAGGTTAGAAACCGTTTTTGACACGGTTAAGACATTTTTTAATCCATTTTTTCCTGTTGCGGCATTTGCATTGCCGCTATTGATCAAAACCGCTTTTAATAGACTCTTTTTTTCTAAAAGCTGTTTTGCATATATTAGAGGAGCGGCAAGGCATCTATTGCTTGTAAAACAAGCTGTCCATTTAACTAAGTTTGGAAACAGGATCAAGGCTAAATCAGGAATATTATCTTTCTTGAATCCAGAATTGCAGCTTGATGATTTAATGCCGCTTTTTTCAATCCATTTTTCTATCATCCAAGCCAACCTGCAATAGCTTCCGTTTCACTAAATCCATAGGCAATATTCATATTTTGCACAGCCTGGCCCGCTGCGCCTTTTAAAAGATTGTCTATAGCAGATATAACTATAATTTTTCCGTTATGATCATCAACAGTGGCATAGAGATAACAGTAGTTAGTTCCCGCTGCATCACTTATCTGAGGAGTATCATCCGTTATCTTCACAAATGGCTCGTTCTCATACTGTTTTTTAATTACAGACATAGCTTCATCTTTGCCAATATTTTGTAGATTATCAAGATAAATTGTCGATAGAATACCTCTTTGAATAGGCAATAGATGAGGTACGAAGGTAACCGGCAGCTTGAGCTCGGTTGATTCGAATATCGCTTCTTCAATCTCAGGTTGATGTCTATGGGAAGCTACTTTGTAAGCTTTAAAATTGTTATCAACTTTATAAAAAAGCAGGTCGCTTTTCAGCACTTTACCCGCACCTGTTACACCTGACGCAGAGTCGGCAATTGCCCAGCTGCAAAGCTTATTTTTAGCAAACGGATAAATAGATAGAGCAACTCCCGTTGCATAGCATCCTGGATTGGCTATAAGTTTGGCATTTCTTATTTTACTCCTGAAGAATTCAGGCATACCATAGACTCTACTGTTTAATTTATCAGGGCAACAGTGAATAGCTTTATACCACTTCTCGTATCTGTTTTTACTGCTTAATCTAAAATCGGCGGAAAGATCTATCACTGGAATTGTGAGATCTTTAACTAAAAGCTGCGATACGGTATGAGGTAATGCAAGAAACACCAAATCGCAACTTCTATTTATTAATTTTGCATCAACACTACTAAATTTGGACGGAATATTATCGTAATTAGAATTAAAGTAAGTGTTTACCGATAATTCCTTTCGACTGCCCGATCCAAGATACGTTATGGATATATATCTATGTTTTGATAATAACCTCAGAAGCATAGATCCGGCGAAGCCGGTTACCCCGCATATCCCAACTTTCAACATATTTTACACCTGCTAATTATGCAGAAAAAATAAAATCAGCCTATCTCTTCGACCACTGGAACGAAGCCCTTGCGCCTTTCTTACCAGGTTTCTTACGTTCTTTAGCACGAGGATCACGCGTTAATAACCCCTTTCTCTTCAATGATTGCCTTAAAGCAGGATCAAAAACCAAAAGCGCCTTTGAAACACCATGTCTTATAGCTTCAGACTGTGCCGCCTGTCCGCTTCCTTTTACTGTCGCCATTATGTCAAAACTATTTTCTTTGTCAACAGCTACAAACGGTTCTTTAACGGTTGATACATAATCGGAATAGCCTTGAAAATAATCGCTGGCACTTTTCTTATTAACACTAATTTTTCCACTTCCAAGTGAAATCCATACTCTTGCGCTAGCAGTCTTTCTGCGTCCCGTACTGTAAAATCTTTTATCTTCCATTATTCATCAACCTCTTTTAAATGCATTACTTTTGGCATTTGAGCTTTATGAGGATGCTCATCTCCATTATATACTTTGAGCTTGGTTATCAATCTATTGGATAATCTATTTTTTGGAAGCATTCCTTTAACAGCATGTGTAATTACATATTTAGGGCTCTTCTTCAACATCTCTCTTGCAGTTGTCTCTTTCAAGCCTCCAATATATCCTGAATATCTTCTGTAAAGCTTATTATCCATCTTGTTGCCTGTCAAAACAACCTTAGCGGCATTTATAACAACAACAAAATCTCCTGTATCAATAAACGGCGTGTAAATAGGTTTATCTTTACCCATCAGCACCATTGCTATTTTTGAAGCAAGTTTGCCGAGAACCATATTTTCCGCATCTATAACATGCCAATTTCTGATTTGCTCATTTTGTTTTGCAAATGTAGTACGCATTATTTCTCTCCAATCACCTTGTTTGCCTTCTTGAATTTTTTATTAATTATTATAGTCAGTCTGCTTGTAATACGCTTGGCTCTGCCTACCGGAATAATACCCTTTGATTTAGCATGATTGGTAACAGAAACAGCGCTGTTGAGTTTTTTTTGCGCTTCCTCAATGCTGATATCACTATCAGTCGCCAACCCCTTAATATCTTTTATAGCATTTTTTAATTGCGTACGATAAACTTTATTTTCCCCGTATCTTTTCTTGCTTTGACGAATGCTTTTTTTTGTTGATTTATGATGTGCCAACAAATTCCTCCTTATTTTCTACAACCAATACTTATAGCTCACCTTGCGTGCTAAATACAATTTTAGTGGCAATAGTAGCGTAACGTGAGTTATAACATGCATAATCGGAAAAATCAAGCCATTTATTAAAATAAGTTTTTTATGATCTCTCCAATTCCCTCATTGCCCTGGAAAGTGTCTTTCTTGCCATAATAAAATGATCATAACAGGATTTAGATGTTTCACCTAAAAGATTATCAAACTCAGCTTCTGACAATTTATCTACCTCTCTTCTTGTTCTGCCGTTAGCAAGTCTGCATAATATGTCAGCTGCAACATACATAAACGGATCGCATGCACGACATACATATTGAAGTTTAACTACTTTGTCATCTGTCACAACACCAAACAGTGAAAGCATATCACGATTATCACCGCACATTTTTTCTTCAGCAACAAGATTAGCATCATCAATTCTACCCATATTATTATCACGCGTGCTAAAAAGAGCTTGAAAATATTCCTTTATTTTTTTATCCCCGGCATCCATATTCAACGCCCCTTAACGGAAATTTTGGGAAAATCGGGTAAATCCGAGAGTCCGTCGGCAATATTTTCCAATTCATTTATAAATTGATCAATCTCTTTTTTGGTATTGTAAGCAGCAAAAGATGCACGATAAAACATAGGCTCAAAACCGGACATTATTTTATAAAACTGATCTCTATGCATAGAATACCATGAATATACGCAAAATAGACCTTTTCGTATCATTATATTCTTGCTGTTGCTGAGCTTCTCGTCAACATCGAGCTCGCTGTCATCATGCTTTGTTACGGGTTTTCTGAAGTAAAATGTTAAAATTCCAGACCGCTTTTCAGACTCAAGCGGACCAATGATTTCAATAGAATCCAACTTATTTATCTTTTCTGTTGCATATCTATTCAGATCACTCTCATGACGATCAATTTCCTTCGGATCTAAAGCTATAATATATTCTGCAGCTGCTTTTGCTCCGCATATTCCGGCATAATGCTGAAGACCGCCTTCAAGCCGTTCGGGAATATCAAGATAGACAGGCATGTTTTTGCTGTCCAATCTTTCGACTGTCCCTCCTCCAGTTATAAACGGTTTTAGTTTTTCGAGAAGATTGCGTTTGCCCCATAACACGCCAAGACCCGTAGGACCCATCATCTTATGAACTGAAAATGCTATAAAATCAACTGGCAGCTTTTTGACATCAACGGGTTTATGCATCACGGCTTGAGCTGCATCCAATATCAAAACCGCCTCAGGAAAAAATATCTTTAAAGTTCTGCCAATACTTATAATTTCATCGTCACTAAAAAATGTCCCATCAAGATTTGATACCCAGCATAAACTCACCGCCGATAGATGTTCGCCTTTTTTATGCAGGTCTTCTATAGTTTCTAATATCTTCTCAGCATCAACAAATATATGCTGCTTAATAGCCTTTGTTTGCTCTAATCTTCTCCACGGAAGGAAATTTGAGTTATGCTCTTTATCTGTTGTTAAAATTATAGAATCTTCCTTAAAGTTTATCGAGTTCGCAAGAAGATTCAAAGCTTCTGTACAATTTTTTGTAAAAATTATCTCACCTGCATCGCCATTTATCAGCTTTGCCATAGAAACTCTGGATTCGTCCGTTTTTACGCTCACTATCTTTCCAAACTTATGAAAGCTTCGTCCTCCGCAAGCCGGGTAATGACGATAATAATTGCATATCTCATCTAAAACAGGCTCAGGCTTCAGCGTCATACAGGCATTATCAAGATAAATTGGTAACTTGCCATCAATTTCATCAAGTAAAACAGAAAAATCGTTTCTACATCCTTTCAGTCCATTCATTTGATCATACCGTTAAATCTATATATCTGCATACTCACCTTCATCATGATATTTTCTATGCAGTATAAGCCAAGCATAAATTTTGTCAATCCGAAATCATTTAGGTTGTTTAATTTGAAATTTTTACAGAATACCATATTATTATATAAAGGTAATTAGCCATGAATGCAATTAAAAAGAACATTAATTTTATGGTATAAGCGATGAAGCCGCTTGAAATAGGCAATTTAACAGCTGAGATTCCCATTATTCAAGGAGGTATGGGCGTTGGGATATCTCTTTCAAATCTCGCTTCCGCAGTTGCAAACGAAGGCGCAATAGGTGTTATATCGGCAGCAGAAATAGGGTTTTTGGAGTCTGATTTTAACAAAAAACCTATGGTTGCCAACCGGCGCGCACTTATAAAAGAGATAAAAAAAGCAAAAGAAAAAAGTAAAGGTATAATAGGTCTGAATATAATGGTCGCCATGTCCGATTACAAAGAGCTTGTAATGGCAGCAGTTGATAATGGCATAGATCTTATTATATCAGGTGCAGGACTTCCGCTTAACCCTGCCCCCAAAGAAGTGTTGAAAAATTCAAAAACGAAGTTTATACCTATAGTCTCCTCTGCAAGAGCCGCTAAGCTGATTTTTAAATATTGGCAGAGACATTTTAACAAGATTCCTGATGCCATTGTCGTAGAAGGTCCGATGGCCGGAGGTCATCTTGGTTTTAAAAATGAAGAGATTTTTGATGATAATTTTAAACTTGAAGAAATTGTGCCTGATATATTGAAGATTGCCAAAACTTATGAAGAAGCAACTGGCAAATTGATTCCTGTAATTCCTGCCGGAGGCATATACACAGGATCCGACATCGCCAAATATATTAAAATGGGTGCAAGCGGCGTTCAAATGGCTACCCGATTTGTAGCAACATACGAATGCGATGCTTCTAATGCATTTAAGCAGGTATTTGTGGACTGCAAAAAAAAGGACATAATTATAATACAAAGCCCGGTCGGTATGCCTGGCAGAGCAATAAAAAACAGATTTCTCGAGAATGTTGAAAAAGGATTAAAACAACCGTACAAATGCGTATGGAATTGTCTTAAACCATGCAATGGCAAGCCGTTATACTGTATTGCTTCAGCTTTATATAATGCTCAAAAGGGATTTTTGAAAAATGGCTACGCTTTCTGCGGAGCGAACGCGTGGAAAATAGACAGAATAATGTCGGTCAAAGAACTCATAAAAATTTTAGTCAATGAATACAAAAACGCTGTTTAAGACTAAAGGAATGCTGCCTATGTCGCTGGAAACCGGTAATAATCTTTAGTTTTGCACCATTTTCTATTTACTATTTAATTTCCTATAATTTCCTACATTTTGCTTCATAAATTATGAAACCACTGCATAATATGGTTTTTCCGTCATCATTGTGCAGCTCCCATAAAATATCTAATATTTTATCTATTTTCAATTTGCATTTCTACTCTCTCTTCAGTATGCTGACAACCTAAATAAAAGCAAGAAAAAATGAAGTGAAAATAAACGATATAAACTTTGATACTCCTGTTAAACAAATAATGAAGCAGGAGATGCCGGCAAAATTTCGCGGTAAAAACTTCGATAATTATGTGCCCTGCGACAAGTTTCCATCTCAAGCGCAATCAATGAAACTGCTGATAAACACGGTTCATCAAATAGAAAATTTCAATAAGCCATTCTGCTATAAAAAAGTTATCGAAAAATTGACAGGGATAAAAAAACCTAAAAATATTTACATTGATGGAACCTTCGGGGTCGGTAAAACGCATCTCCTCGCAGCATGCGGCAATTTGTATAAAGGAAAAAGTTTTTTTATATCCTTTTCAGAGCTAATGTATCTTATCGCTTTTTATAATGTTCAAAAGGTTGTTGATATTATGTCCGAATATGATCTAATATTACTTGATGAGTTTGAACTTGACGATCCAGGCGATGCAATGATGGGCATAAATTTTCTAAGACTATTAGATAAGACGGGCAGTTCGCTCATTACAACTTCCAATACACTTCCTTCCAACTTGGGAGAAAATAGATTTGACACGATGCTTTTTAGTGAAAGGATAGGAAAAATGGCAAACTCATTTGACCTGTGCATGATAAAGGGGAAAGATTACAGGATGACTCAAAAAGTTAAAATGATTCAGAGCAGGAAAAACGATTTAAAAATGCTGTATAAGCAACGTATCCGTCAGAATGAAAAATCAGTCTATGTTGATTCAGAAGAACTATTTTCAAAATTAAAAACTATTCATCCGATCAGATATATGAATTTAAATAACACAGTCCATTCATTGTTTATAAACGATTTAAAACGTTTTGATAATGATAATCTCCCCAATCTTCTGAGGTTCTCATTTTTGATTGATATAATATATTATGCTGATATATCAATCTTTATTTCTACAAAATTATCAATTAAAGAACTAATAACGGATGATCTAATGAGCGGACCTTTTAGAAATAAAATATACAGGACAATATCCCGTATAGCAGAAAATGGGACAATATTTAGGATTTAGGAAATCAAAAAAAACCCAATTGACGAGTTTCTTTTAGATAGTCAGTTGAAATCTATCAATAATTTGCTAAATATAACAGAATGAAAATAATTATTAGAAATGCGGTGCTGACGGATGTTGAAAAAATATTTAGTATAATTGATAATGAGGCATCAAGTAAAATGCTCCTTGAAAGAGATCGCGATGATATCGCATCCAATATAAGGTCATTTGTCGTGGCAGAAACAGACGGTGAAGTTTCAGGCTGTTCATCGCTAACTATATGGACCAAAGAGTTATCCGAGATAAGATCGTTATCTGTGACAACGTCTAAAAGAGGATTGGGAATCGGAAAAATGATTGTCGGAAGATTGATCAGTGAAGCGAGAGATTTAGGGTTAAAACAAGTTTTTGCACTTACCACTCAACATAAATTTTTCAGTGAACTCGGTTTTAAAATGGTAGAATTTGATCAACTGCCTGAAAAAAAGATATGGAATTACTGCGTAAAATGCAAGCTGCTTCCATACTGCAATGAAAAAGCATTCATAAGGAACGTAGATTGACGCATACCGCAAGCATAAGAAATTTTTCTATTATTGCCCATATTGATCATGGTAAATCTACGCTCGCCGATCGACTGATAGAACTTACTGGAACTGTGAAAAAAAGAGAGATGCAGGATCAACTTCTTGACAGTATGGAGATTGAAAAGGAGCGTGGAATAACCATCAAGTCGCAGACGATTGCTATGAACTATGATTATCAAGGCAAAAACTATCGCATAAATATGATTGACACGCCGGGACATGTAGATTTTTCTTATGAAGTGTCAAGGGCTCTAAAAGCATGCGAAGGCGTAATTTTAGTTGTTGATGCAACTCAAGGAGTTCAAGCTCAGACAATTGCAAACACATATATGGCTATTGAAGAAAACTGTAAAATTATCCCTGTCATAAACAAAGTAGATCTTCCTAGCGCCGATGTTGATGGCTGTAAAAGTCAGATTGATTCTATTCTCGGAATAGATGCATCAGACGCAATAGAAATTTCAGCAAAAACAGGGCTCGGTGTTAAAAATGTTATAGAAGCCATAATTTCGCAGATCCCTTCGCCAACAGGCAGACCGGAAAAACCGCTTAAAGCTCTTGTTATTGATTCATGGTACGATAATTACAAAGGTGTGGTAATGGTAATAAGGATTGTGGACGGATGCATTAAAGAAGGCGAAGAAATTTGTCTTATGGGAAGCGGTTCCAAGCTTACGGCAGGTGAAATAGGGCTATTCAAGCCGAAACCTATTTCCAAAGGTATTTTAACAACCGGAATGGTTGGATATATTGCAAGCGGCATAAAAGAACTCTCTTCTATCGGCGTTGGGGACACTTTGACAAATTGTGCTAATCCGGCAAAAGAAAAGATAGAAGGATATAAGCAGGTAAAGCCCATTGTTTTTGCAGGCATCTATCCTGAAGATCCTGATAATTATGATAGGCTCAAAGAAGCATTGGAAAAATTGAAACTAAACGATGCTTCCATAAACTATGAGCCCGAAACATCAAACAGTCTTGGTTTTGGATTTAGAATAGGTTTTCTCGGAATGCTTCATATGGATATATCAAGAGAGCGCATAGAAAGAGAAAACAATATTGCGGTTGTTGTTACATCGCCTACTGTTGCCTATCATATGTTTTATACAAACGGATCGGATAAATATGCAGTTAATCCAAACGATTTTGACGATAGATCAAAAATAGCTTCAATAAAAGAGCCTATTATAAAAATCACCATACTTGTTCCATCGCAATTCATAGGCAATATTATGAAGATTCTTGAAGAACGAAGAGGGACAATGGAAAATCTATCTTATATAACAGAAAATCAGGCAGCACTGACCTATATCGTTCCTCTCCATGAGATAATAACTGATTTTTACGACCAACTCAAATCATTATCGAAAGGTATGGCAAGCTTTGATTATGAAGCATTTGGTGAAAAAGAGAGTGATTTGGTTAAAGTTGATATATTAATAAACGGCAGTAAAATTGACGCACTGTCTTTTGTATCAATTAAATCAAAGGCGTATATTACAGGACGGGATATTATAAAAAGATTACAAAAACTTATTCCAAGACAGCTTTTTGAAGTATCAATACAAGCGGCAATCGGAGGCAAAATTATTGCAAAAGAAAGAGTATCGGCAATGAGAAAAAATGTAACGGCAAAATGCTACGGCGGGGATATAACGAGAAAAAGAAAACTTTTGGAAAAACAAAAAGCAGGAAAAAAGCGAATGAAAAAGTTTGGTACGGTTTTAGTTCCTACGGAAACATTCATTACTCTATTTAGGAGATAAAATGGAAAAAAGCAAAAAAAAAATATCAAGAAAAGAAAAATGGTTGAATAACTTTAAATCAATTTTATGGGCAATTGTAATCGCAGTTTTTCTTAGAACATTTGTCGTAGAGGCATTTAAGATTCCATCCGGATCTATGATACCTACTCTTTTAATCGGTGATCACCTTTTCGTAGAAAAATTTGCATACGGAATCAAACTTCCTATAACACATGCAAAGCTAATACCCATAGGTGAGCCGAAGCATGGTGATATTGCTGTTTTTAGATTTCCTCCTAATCCGTCAATATATTTTATAAAAAGGGTGATAGGACTTCCGGGAGATAAGTTGCAAATGATCAATAAAAAGCTTTACCGCAACGGTAAGGCGATTAATGAACCGTATGTTCAACATACGGATAATCTCATAGATCCACCCAATATGCCGAAAGGTATGTTTGGACAAAGGGATAACTGGGGACCGATAATTGTGCCAAAAGGCAAATACTTTATGATGGGCGATAACAGAGATGAATCGTACGACAGCAGATTTTGGGGATATGTTCCAGAGAAAAATTTGGTTGGAAAGGCATTTATAATATATTTTTCAGATAGAAAAAAAGATCCGTTTAATATTAGATGGGACAGGCTGGGAAAGATAATATAATAGATATAAAAATATGGTTCCCAATATCCTCACATCCGTAAGAATTATTTTATCACCTTTTATAATCGTTGCTCTTATCCATGGCAAGACATATATATTTTTAATTCTACTTGCCATAGCAGCATTAAGTGATTTTTTTGATGGATTATTGGCAAGAATGCTTAATCAAAAAACAGTTGTCGGTCAGTTGCTTGATCCGTTAGCCGACAAAATATTGATAGATTCACTTTATATAGCACTCTATTTAAGCGATCTTTTACCTGTTTGGCTTTGCTTGATTGTAATAGGCAGAGATCTAATATTGATAATTGGCATATCCGTAGGCATATCGTTAAAATTTTTCAAAGAAGCTTCTTTGAAAAAAATGACATGGAAAATGGTAGTAATATTATTTAAAAAATATGAGCCGTTATTTAAAAAATTATCACCGTCGCTTGTAAGCAAGATCAACACATTTTTCCAGATAGCTACGATTCTTGCCGTATTTATGCATGCTAAATATCCTTTTTCAGGCTTGAACTTATTCTTTTATCTAACGGCGATTTTAACGATAATTTCTATGATACATTATGCTATTCGAGGAATAATGTGGGGAATAATAAGGTCAAGCTAATATTAGCTTGACTTGACAAAGCGTTAGTTGAAAGCTAAACTGCTTTTATAAAATTGTTTATAATTCCTTAAAAAATTTGGGAGGTTGAATTATGAAGAAGGTTTTTTCGGTCATAATTATGTTTGCTGTCATAGGAGCGGCGTCAATACTATCTAGCTGTGCTCCTAAAAAAGTGACTCCAAGCGTAATAAAATTTGGCTCAGCCGTATCTCTAACGGGTAAGTTTGCAAGAGTTGGTAAGTTTTATAAAGATGGATATCTTCTATGGGAAAAAAAGGTAAATGACAATGGCGGCATTAAGGTAAACGGAAAATCTTACAAAGTAAAGGTTATAATCTATGACGATGAAAGCAACCCTGCTAAAAGTCAAAAATTATTTGACAAATTAGTAACAAGCGATAAGGTAAACTTTCTTTTAGGTCCGTATAGTTCAGGAATAACAATACCTGATAGCTCAATAGCAGAAAAATATAAAATTCCTATGATTGAAGGAGGCGGTGCATCGGGAAAGATATTTAGTAGAGGCTACAAATATATTTTCGGAACATTGCCGGCAGCAGGAAATTACTTCAAAAATACGATAGAAATGCTTCATATGCTGAATTACAACGGAAGTACATCAGCTAGATCTGTCGAGATTGTTCACTCTGATTCAGCTTTTGATAATGCCGTTGCAAACGGTGCAGTAAAATGGGTTAAGGCGTTTGGTTTAAAATTAACCGGCGTTCAAGAATATCCAAGCGGGTCAAATGATCTTTCAAGTGTTTTGACTAAAATCAAAGAACATAATCCGGATATCATCCTTGTAGCCGGTCATACCCATGATGCACTGCTGTTTATTAGGCAAGCCAAAGAGAATAAAGTCAACGCGAAACTAATGGCGTTCACAGTTGGTGTTCAGGCAGTGGATTTCAGACAAGCACTTGGAAATGATGCAAATTATGCAGTAGGCGTTACACCATGGCTTTCTTCAATGAATTTCAAAGGTCCTGTTTTCGGTACGGCAGCTGAATTTGCCAAAGCTTTTAAGTCTGCTTACGGATACGCTCCAGACTATCATGCAGCATCAGCTGTTGCAGATGCCTTGATATTCCAAAAAGCCATAGAGAATGCAGGCTCACTTGATCCCAAAAAGGTAAGAGATGCAATCGCATCGATTGATATGCAAACACCTTATGGACAAATTAAGTTCCAAAAAAATGGTCAAATAGCAAAAGGACAGGCTGTTATCCAAATACAAAACGGCAAACCATACGCAGTTTTTCCTAAAAATATTGCACAGAAAAAACTACTCTATCCTGCTCCTGCGTGGAAAAATAGATAGAATACATTCTTTTATCTATAGTATAGCTGCAAGCAAGCAGCCTGCAGCTATACTAATAGTCAAGTAATAGTCAAGCAATTTATTCGCCAACAGACTGCTTTTTTTGTTGCAAGATTGAAGGTTATGTATAAACAACTTAAAAAATATCACCAAATAAAAACGGCCTAAGATTATATAATGAATGGCTTGCGATATCAACTCTATAGAAAGCTCCATATAAAAAATTTCTAAAAAGATTGGAAATGCGCAATGACAAAGGTTGAGTAAAAAAATAAACCGCTATTGTATGACAATATAATTTTATTTATAGAATTCTGCGTAGCGTGAACAGTTTAGGGTTTGGTTTGTTAAAAGATATACTGGTTGAATTGTGCTGAATATCATTTAGTATTCAAAACGCCTAAAAGCGGATTATATTCCTTGTATGCAATCGGTTGTACGGCAAGAGATAAAAGGTGAGGTAAGAAATTGCTGGTTTTTTTGCAAGTACCAATAGGAGGACAACAGTATTCTTATGTTTGAAATTCAGGTTATAATAAACGGACTTTTATTGGGCGGCTTATATGCTCTTATGGCTGTAGGAATGTCTCTGATTTGGGGAGTTAACAACGTCATTAATCTTGCCCATGGCGCGCTTATAATGCTTGGGGCTTATGCTACCTTTTGGATGTTCACTTTATATCATATAGATCCTTTTTTATCCATACCTATCTCTTTTGCACTTCTTTTCGTATTAGGCTTTTTAATACAAAAATACATAATCAATTTTGTTATAAGAGCAAAAATGTTCATCACGCTTCTTCTGACATTTGGTCTTGATATTCTAATTACTAACATTGCACAGAAAGCATGGACATCCAATTTTAGACAAACATCCCCGACTTATGCATCAAGTAGTATTTCTTTTGGATTAATCACTATTCCCTATGTACGATTGGCAGTTTTTGTCATATCAATTGTAATAATTTTTGCTCTTTACCTTTTTCTTAAAAAAACTAAGACGGGTCAATCTATCAGAGCTGTCAGCCAGGACATAGATGCTGCAAAATTGATGGGGATAGATGTAGGAAATACATTTGCCCTTACATTCGGCATAGGAGCTGGATTAGCCGGTATGGCTGGGTCAATGCTCGGGGTTTTGATGCCCATAACACCGCAAATGGGAGGAATTCTTACATTAAAGTCGTTTGTTGTAGCACTTCTTGGAGGGCTGGGAACAGTCTTTGGTTCACTTGCAGGCGGTATTTTCCTCGGATTAGCGGAAACAATAGGATCATTTCATCTTGGTGCAAAATATGCTGACATTATAATTTTCGGAATACTGGTTTTAACACTCATAGTAAAACCGACTGGAATTTTAGGTAAAAAATCATCATGAAGAAAAATTTAAAAACTATTTTCTTTGTACTGCTTGTAACAGCTATCTTTAGTGCCCCGTTTTACTCAGGAGCATTCACAATACGGTTCCTGATTGGAGTAATACTTTTTGCAATAATGGCTGAAGGGTGGAATGTTATAGCAGGATATACCGGTTATCCGTCATTCGGCAATGTTGTCTTTTTTGGGCTTGGAGCATACACAACTGCCCTTTTAATGAACGATTTTCATATACCGTTTATTATAAGCTTACTATTTTCTGCCGTTGTCGGAGCTCTCTTTGCAATACTTGCAGGTATGCCGGTTCTAAGATTAAAGGGGCACTATTTTGCAATAGCAACTCTTGGTATAGGTGAAACAATGATGGCAATAACGCTCAATGTAGCATTTACGGGCAAAGGTACAGGCCTTTCCCTTCCAATAGCTAACAGCCTTATGATGTTCTACTATGTTAGCTTAACTGTTCTTCTGATTTTTGTTATTTTTATGAAATGGATGCTTTCAGGTCGGCTCGGTTACGGTATGATTGCTATAAGAGAAGATGAGGATGCTGCTAAAATGATGGGGATAAACACCGTAGTTGTTAAAATAACAGCATTTGCCGTGAGCGGTTTTTTTACTGCAATAGCAGGCGGTATCTATGCTTATTTGTCAACATTTATTGATCCGCCGACTGTATATGACCCCTTAATAAGTATTAAAATGATTATAATGGCTGTTCTCGGAGGAACGGGTACAATTTTTGGACCGATTATAGGAGCGTTTATCGTCAAATTCTTATCGGATTTTCTTTCTATACATTTTACACTGATGCATACGTTCTTTTTTGGAGGCATAATAGTGTTGACAACTCTGTTCCTGCCTAAAGGACTTATAGATATCTTCAGTCAGAAAAGGTTTAAATTAAATTACTTTATTCGTAATATAAATAAGCATAAGGTATAAACATGGAGATAGTAAAAGGAATAAAGGTCAGAAAGAGTTTTAGCGGTCTTATAGCTGTGAACGATGTTGATTTCAGTGTTCATGAAGGCGAAATAGTTGGACTTATCGGTCCAAACGGTTCGGGAAAGACAACACTCATCAATGTTATAACCGGCTTCTATAAACCGACAAGCGGGAACATATTTTACAAAGATAAAAATATTAGTGCGATGCCTACATATAAAATTAATAGGATGGGACTATCGAGGACTTTCCAAATTGCAAAACCTTTTATGGAGTTAACTGTATTGGATAATGTCGTAACAGCAGCTCTTTTCGGTAGAAATATACATATATCAAAAAAACAAGCAATAGCACAAGCGAGAGAGTCCATCGATGAAGTCGGGCTTTCGGAAAAAATTAATTACAAGCCAGGATCACTCTCTATTGCAGATCTCAAGAAACTGGAAATTGCAAAGAGTATTTCGCTTTCACCTGAAATTTTATTTCTTGACGAGTCAATGGCAGGACTAAATCCCAAAGAAACGGAGTGGGCAATGAACTTTATACTGAAAATAAGAGATAGAAAAAAGCTTTCAATACTTTTTGTTGAACATATTATGAAAGTTGTAATGGGCATATCCGATAGAGTAATGGTCATGTATAACGGAGTTAAAATTGCCGATGGGAAACCAAAAGATGTTGCAAACAACGATGATGTAATAAAAGCATATCTCGGAAGGCGATTTAAAAAGGTTCAAAATGCTTAAAATTGTCAAGCTTGCCGCCGGATATGTTGATACACAAATCTTATGGGGTATAGATCTATCCATAGAGAAGGGTGAAACAGTTGCACTTGTTGGATCAAATGGAGCAGGAAAATCTACATTGTTAGAAGCTATTATTGGGCTTCTAAAACCTATTTCCGGCTCAATTATTTTCGATGGTAAACCTATTTTTAATGACGATACAAATATCCCGACAAGAAAAAGAGTTGGAAGCGGAATGGCTTTGTCACCACAAGGAAGACATTTATTTCCCGATATGACAGTAGAAGAAAATCTCGGACTTGGAGCATTTCTTGAAAAGGATAGAAATAAGATAAAAAGAGGAATTAAAGATATTTATGAACTTTTTCCAAGAGTATATGAGCGAAAACAGTTCAAGGCAGGGAAACTCTCCGGCGGTGAACAACAGATGGTCGCAATAGCAAGGGCAGTTATGTCAAAACCAAAACTTTTGATGATTGACGAACTTTCGTTAGGTTTGGCTCCCGTTATTGTTGATACCCTAATTGACACGATTAAAACCATCAGCCAGACAGGAACATCATTGCTTATAGTTGAACAAGATGTCCAAGTTGCTCTTGAAATAGCCAAAAGAGCTTATGTAATAGAAACGGGTAGAATCGTTATGCATGGGAAATCCGATAAGCTCTTACATGATCCTAAAATACAATCGGCATATCTCGGAATATGAAATGTTCAATTCCTTGCCGCATGGGATACGAATCTCCTAATAAATTATTCCATTTGAACAATTTACTGCAAACTGCATAGCCAACCTTCCTGAACGTCCGCCTCTGCTAATTGCCCATCGTTCAGCGTTCTTTTTAAACTCACTTTTCCAATTAATGCCAAGCTTTTTGAAATAATGTTTTACAATACCAATGTACTGATCTCTCGTGATTGGATAAAAAGGTATCACAAGTCCGAAGCGGGCAGAAACCGAAATAAGTTCATTCTCCGACTCATCAGGGTGAAGATCGGCATCATTACCGGTTTCAACAACGAGATGACGACGGTTTGCCGTTGCTACTAAAATTGCATTTTCAGGCAACATTGACAATCCTCCATCCAGTGCCCGTTTAAACTGTCTATAACTGCTGGGCTCGTCAATACCAAGGTCGTCCATAAAAAGCATAAATTTGTAAGGAATATCATAAATTGCTTCACATAGCCCAATAATTTTAGATAGACATGTCACCTCCACTGCCCTCATACCAGAAGAAGAAAATTTATATATCATCTCATGAACGAGAGATGATTTACCGCATCCTCTTGTTCCCCACAATAATATGTTAGCTGCAAGTTTTCCGCCAACAAACGCTTCGAGATTTTTTGTAATCAGATTTCTCTGTTCATCAATTCCTATCAAATCTACGTTAAGATCCCTAAAGCTTTTTGCAGGAACTATTGAGTTGGATTTACTATTCCATCTAAAAGCTGAAAATTCCTCAAACATCTTAATCGTCATTTAATATAAACTCCTTTTTCAACATCATAAGATAACCGTGCAATTATCAGATTCACAGTTTTTTATGAGGTTCTCTATTAGACAAGGAAAACTTACAAAGGACTAACATATTAAGTACCTCAAATTTTAATTTCTAAATCTTTGATCTTGAACCTTATTGCCGTTTAGTATATCCTGACGCTATTCCGGCAGCATATTTCATCGCACTAATCTTATTATCTAAATTACCCTTCATTTGTTCTTCTCTAACATTGTTTAATATCGTTTTAAAACACCTTGACGGCGATAGTTTTAGCTCATTTATCAAGTCATAACCTGTAATAAGCGGCGGAGTCTCTATCTTTGGAAGATAATAACCAAAATAAAATCTCTGGAATTCAAGAAACAAATTTAATAGATTTGTATATAGACTTTCGGATATATTCCCTTTTGCAAGTGTATCAGCTATTGACAGAAAAAGTATCAAAATTCCGTTCTCTCCAAATCTGTTAAAAAACCTAATTTTATATTTCTTTAACAGTAATGATTTTTTATAAAGATTTAAATAATCAACAGTAGCAAGATGATTTAAAATAAGATCGGCAGCGATTTTAGTCTTATTCTTGGTAAGCGAAAGTGCCGATGCAATCTCTTTAAATTGTGCAGCGCTTCTTTGTTCATGCCTATAAAAATGAATACAATCATTACTGCTTGTTTTTACGGACGGCTTGCCTATATCATGAAAAAAAGCTGCCAATTTGAGTGTAAACCTATTTTTTAATATAAGTTTTTTAGAATCCGAACATTTCATTGTTATGCTGTCAACATTGTTAAACATTTTCTCTATTTCTTTGACAGTACGTAGTGAATGCTCCTTCACATCATAAAGATGAAATCTATTTTGAATACATCCGTTTGAAAAGATAAATCCTGGAAAAAGTCGATCTATCAATCCTATTTTATTCATCTGTACAAGATAAGGATAACAGTCCGATTCAAGTAGTCTTGAAAATTCATAGCCTATTCGCTCACTTGCGCTCTTTGCAATCAACTGTTTGTTTCTATCAACTATTTGCATTGATGTTTGGTGAATCTCAAATTTGAGTTCCGCTGCAATCCTAAAAGCTCTAAGCATCCGTAGAGGGTCATTTTTCACCGCAGTCTCACTTATTATTCTAATAATCCCATTTTCAATATCCGCTATACCGTCAATAGGATCAATAAAAAACTCCGAATTAAAATCATACGCAATCGCATTAATGGAAATATCCCTCTTGGAAAGATCCGATTTGATGTTTTCAGCCTTTGGGCTTGACACATCTATGGTTAAGTGAGAGTTGCAGCTTCTTAAAACTTGCTTGTCTTGACCTAATGTAAAAAATGATATAGACAGTGTTTCAGAGAGCATCCTAACAAAACCGGGGATATCTTTAAAAACTACAAAATCAAGATCGCTGCTATGCCTGCCTATCAGTGCATCCCTTATATAGCCTCCTACAAGAAAAGCGTTGCAGCGAGAAGCTAACGGACGTATTTTTCTAATTATAGGGTGGTTTCTGAAAGCTGCTTTTCTCTCAGCTATCTGCAATCAAATACCTATAACTTCGCCGTTTTGTCCATTTAACACTTCGCCGCCGTTATCACCAACAAGATACGTACTCTCCAATCCTACAATACCATCATCAAACACGATCTTAGGTTCAACTGCCATTATCATTGAATTTTCAAACGGCTTGTCAAATCTTTTAGCAAGAACCGGATGCTCATCTACAGATAAACCTATGCCATGGCCAAGAAAATGAACCTGAGATTCACCGATTCCCATAAAATTTTTTCCATATCCTTCTTTCTCAACTTTTCTCAATACGGATTCATAAATCACCGATGGAATAGCGCCTGGCACTAATCGCTCTGCAGCGTAATCTCTCATATCAATACAGAATTTATGAGCTTTAGTCATATAGTCAGGTAGTTTGCCTATTACATATGTACTGCTTTTATCAGTTTTGTATCCTTGATAACCATATAAAATATCAGCCATTACAGGAGAATTCTTTTCTATTGTTATAAAAGGACTTCCAAAAAATGGACTGGCCGGACAAATTCCCCAACCGCCTCCCGGAGTTCCATCAAAAACGCTTAAATTGTTTCCTCCTTTTCCAGCAACGACAGTTGGCGTAGGAATCTCCTGTTCAAATGCATTCATTCGACATAAGCCGTCAAAATCACCATAGAGCATCTCTTTGAGAATATCACCCGCAAGCTGTTTTTCAGTCTTTCCCTCTTTAATTAATAGAGGAATACTGTTTTCATGAAGTTCCTGCTGAGATTTACCGGCTTTTCTTAAAAGCTCAATTTCATAATCGCTTTTTTTTGATCTTATATATGTCATGATAGAATCTACAGGTAAAAATTCGGCTTTAATCTGTTTTTTTATCCTTGATGCCACCTGAAGAGTCGCGCGCATAAACTCAAAACCTATCTTTTTACCGGCGCAATCACCAATTTCAGCAGCAACATCTTTTATGCTTTTCATTGGATAGATATTTTTCAATGGAGATTCGATATTTGCTCTGGCAAAGCTCTTGCTAACAAAAAACTTAGGCTCGCCCTCTGTTCCAACATAAAGCAAGGCGTTGGCTATTGTTCCCGTTAGATAGTACATATTCATTCTGCCTGTAAAAAGTGCTCCGTCAAAGCCATTGTTATTTAACTCTTTTTGAAGAACCGCCACTCTTGCATATATCTCATTTTTTGGCACATAAAATTTTTCCATATCTTTCATGTCCTCCTCCATTATAAAAATTAACGATAAATCATAATATTTTACACCTTAAACTTACGCATACACTTTTCGTGCCGATTTCGTTAGGTATCAATTTTAATTTATCAATATATATTGTCATTTCTAACCCTTGTCTCTCCCGCTCATCCTTCTTCCCAATCGGCATAACCTGCCAAAGAGAGGAAGCGGATCTATTTAGATTCTTGTTTTAATATACCATTGAGAGAGTTTAT
>CAZAPZ010000016.1:0-22294 GCA_964487285.1 uncultured Campylobacterales bacterium
AGGGTTCGAACCTGCGACCACCTGCTTGTAAGGCAGGTGCTCTTCCGCTGAGCTAATCGCCCGAGATTATTTATCTTTTAGAGACACTCTCTTTGAATGCTTTGCCAGCTTTAAAGCGCGGAACGCTTGCAGCTTTTATCTCTATTTCTTCGCCTGTCCTTGGATTTCTTCCTTTTCTTGCCGCTCTTTCCGCCGCAAAAAAATTTCCAAACCCTGCAATACTAACTTTTTCACCTTTTGAAACATTTTCAACAATGGTATTTAGTGCAGCATCAATAATTTTTTTTACCAATTCTCGTTTACTACCCGTGTCTTCTGCAACCTGCTTAAAAAGAGCACTTTTTAAAAACATCTTCCACCTCCAAATTTAATTTCTGTTCATATAACTTTTGGCGTCCCCAGCGGGATTTGAACCCACGTTACCGCCGTGAAAGGGCGATGTCCTAGGCCTCTAGACGATGGGGACATCTTTTGGGTCGTGCGGGTTTCGAACCCACGACCAATAGCTTAAAAAGCTACTGCTCTACCAACTGAGCTAACGACCCACGAGACAAAAGAGATATTATAGCGATTTTTCGGTTTGTCAATAGAAAAACTTAAGATAATGGGATTATACCTACCTATGAAGCTGATCTATGAAATTTGTATCATACTGATTTGTCTGAAATTTCTTCGATTCTATAAGTTTAATATGAAATGGGATGGTTGTTTTGATTCCTTCAACCATGAATTCATTTAAACTTCTTTTTAGTCTTCCGATAGCCGCTTTTCTATTAATATGTCTTACTATGAGTTTTGCTATTAGTGAATCATAATACGGCGAGATCTCAGATCCTGCTCTTATGGCCGTATCTATTCTAACGCCAGGCCCTCCAGGAAGAAAGAGTTTTTTTATTTTACCGGCTGACGGTGTGAAGGTTTCGGGGTCTTCAGCGTTTATTCTTGCTTCAATGACATGATATGGAAATTTTATATCGTCCTGATTAATATCTAATGGTTTGCCGTCAGCAATTTTAATTTGCTGCTCTACTATGTCAACTCCTGTAAGAAGCTCTGTTACAGGATGTTCGACCTGTATCCTGGTGTTGATCTCTATAAAATAGAAGTTGTTTCCATCGTATAGGAATTCAACCGTTCCCGCTCCTTCATATTCAATCAGATCCGCCACTTTTTTTGCCATATCAAATATCTTTTTTCTCTGTTCGTTTGATATGCCGGGAGCTGGGGATTCCTCCATTAGTTTTTGATGCCTTCTCTGCAATGTGCAGTCTCTTTCGCCTAATGTAATGGTTTTACCATATTTATCGGAGAGTATTTGAACTTCAATATGTCTTGGATGTTCTATAAATTTTTCAATATACAGGTCTGATTTTCCGAATGCCGCCAGAGATTCGGAGCTTGCTGCGTTGAAAGCATCTGACATGGCAGATGCACTATGCACTATTCTCATTCCTCTGCCGCCGCCGCCGTAAGATGCTTTTAGCATTACAGGATAATTAATTTTTTTTGCTATTTGTTTGGCTTCAATAATGTTTTTTACCGCTCCGCAGCTTCCGGGTATTACAGATAATCCGGCTTCTTTTACCTTTTTGACCATTAATGCTTTATCTGATGCATCTTTCATTACTTTTGCCGATGGTCCAATGAATGTTATATTAATATCACGGCAAATTTCAGCAAAAGAACTGTTTTCGGAGAGAAATCCATATCCCGGGTGGACTGCATCAACTCGTTTGTCCAACGCAACCTCAGTAATAGCGGACATATTAAGATAACTTTTCTGAGGCTCTGCCGGACCTATGCAGACCGTTTCATCCGCCAATTGGGCAGGAACAGTTTCTTTTTCCTCCTCAGAGACAACGAGAACCGTAGAAATATTATTTTCTTTGCAGCTTCTTATAATTCTTAATGCTATTTCTCCTCTATTTGCTATCAGAATTTTCTTAATTTTTTTCATACTCTCTCAACAAGAAATAGCGTTGTTCCGTATTCAACTCTTGCAGCATTTTTGACCATTATTTTACGTATTATCAGAGGGTATTCAGCTTCGATTTCATTCATAATCTTCATAGCTTCTACGATGCATAATGCATCACCTTCGTTTACCGTTTTTCCTATTTCTACAAACGGTTTGGACGTTGGCGAGGAAGCTCTATAAAATGTTCCTACCATAGGTGATTTGACAGCTATAAATTTTGAAGGAATCGTTTCGGTTTTTTTATCGATTAATTTTTTTTCTACGATCGGTTTATTTTCTACAGCAGGTATTTTCACCAAGTTAGTTTCACACTGTTTTAGTGTTAGCTTAAACTCATCATCCGCATATGTGAGTTCTCCCAAATTGGAATTTTTAAAAAGTTTCATCAATTTTTTTATATTGATCAAATCCATTATTATCACCTCTATTTTCAGTTCATATATTTTATATCATCTGTTGGTAATAGTCAATTTTATCATGCATACAAAAAAGATGACCTGCATTGTATTTATATGCCGCTGTTGCCGCTATTTGATTGCGTAAGATCGGATTGTAATAATCAAGAAAGAATTCGGCTCGATGATTGACAGCTTAATTCACAAAGTGGGACGGGCTTACTTTTTTCCAAAATCAGATATTTGATATTTTTGTCTCTTTTGCGGTTACAATTCCTTATTTTGCCTATGGAATAAACTGTTTTTTTGTATATTATGAAGTCTGATTATATAGTGAGGTTTTTTATGAAAGAATATAAATGGTTATCCGCCTTTCTTGATATAAGTAACGTTGTATTTAAAGAGTTGTACGGTAAGGCAGGTCAGATGACATCGGAGCTTGGCAGAGGAGCCGGCGGTGATATTACCATACAGATTGATAAATTTTCCGAGGAACTTTTTGTCGAAAGACTGGAAACATATCATATGCCTGCCGTTATAATTTCCGAAGAAAGCGGCAAAATTCCTATAAATAACGGGGGGCAAAGCGATCCCGTTATTCTGCTTGATCCAATTGACGGAAGCTTAAACTTAAAAAGAAAGCTGCCATTTTACAGCATATCGATGGCGAAAACAGGCGCAACTATTAACTCGACAACTGTTTCTTGTGTTATGAATCTTTCAAACGGGGATAGATTTTACGCCATCAAAGGGAGAGGGGCGTTCAAAGATAACTATTTCTCGCTGCGGCATGGTGATAAAGCCTGCAGATTGAAAACCGATGATAACGATAATAATAAAGAGATCTTATTAACTGAGGCACTATATCTTGAATTAACGCAGCAATATATTGCTTTGTATGTTAAACTGTTTAAAAGAATACGAGCATTTGGTTCAATTGCGCTGGATCTCTGCTATCTTGCAGATTCTGCAGCCGATGGTTTTTTGCATTCGTTTGACAGCAGAAGCTTTGATTATGCTGCTGGAAAACTGATACTTGAGGAATCCGGCGGAGTATTCAGCGATTGCAACGGATGTCATTTTGATGCACCTTCCAATCTCAAAAAATCAGGGTCGTTTATAGCTGCACGAAATGGAAAAATTTTAAAAGAGATGATAAGAATTAATAGGGGAGTTTTATGTACAAAGGAATAATTGACCGCTATAGATCAATGATGCCGATTGGGGATAATGACCGGATAATAACACTTAATGAGGGCAATACTCCATTGATAGAAAGCGTGTATATAAAGAGAATCATTGGTGATGTGAGTCTGTTTTTTAAGTACGAGGGCTCAAATCCTACCGGTTCCTTTAAAGACAGGGGAATGACTATGGCAGTCAGCAAAGCGAAAGCTGACGGCTATAATATGGTGATATGTGCCTCAACAGGAAACACTTCGGCGTCTGCCGCCGCATACGCTGCAAGGGCAGGTATGAGAGCGGTTGTTTTAATACCGAAAGGTGAAATTGCATTGGGAAAACTTTCACAGGCAATGCTTTATAATGCAATAGTTATACAGATTGATGGCAATTTTGACGATGCTCTGAATATTGTCAGAAAAATAACGGATAATTTTCATATTGCCCTTGTAAACTCATTAAACCCTTACCGTATAGAAGGACAGAAGAGCGCTGCATTTGAAATTATTGATGATTTAAACAATGCGCCTGACTATCATCTGCTTCCGGTTGGAAATGCCGGTAATATTACTGCATATTGGAAAGGCTACAAAGAGTATAAAAGTGTTGGAAAATCAAACAAGCTACCAAAGATGTTAGGATTTCAGGCCGCCGGAGCTGCGCCTATTGTAATTGGTCGCCCAGTGCTGCAACCAGAAACGGTTGCGACTGCCATAAGAATAGGTAATCCTGCTTCATGGGAAAAAGCAGAGGCTGCGAGAGATGAGTCAGGCGGATTAATTGATTCGGTTACAGATGATCAAATCATTGAAGCTTATAAACTGCTCGCTAAACATGAGGGTATTTTTTGCGAACCTGCATCCGCTGCATCTGTTGCCGGTTTATTGAAACTTGGCAAATCATTTTTTAAAGAAGGTGATACAATCGTATGTACGCTGACAGGTAATGGACTTAAAGATCCCGACAATGCCATCAAATCAAGCCAACCTCCTATAAGCGAATCCGCCGATTATAAGATAATTGCCGACCGGCTAAATTTGAGCAAGTAGTATAGATAGGCGACTATACAAGGAGTTCGGTAAAACAGTCACAGGGGAATGAGAAGTGAAAAAGTTTAACAAGCTGCCGTTTTCAAGTTTTAATTGGGCAATTGGCGGCATCATAAACGCATTGAGAGAAGAATCTCATATGAGATTCGATTTTATATTTGCTGTGATTGTGATTATCGCTTCATTCATACTTGGTTTAAACCGTTTCGAATGGTTTGCGGTTATATTTGCAATATTAATAGTGATATTAGCAGAAACGCTAAACACACTGATAGAAAAGGTTTGTGACCGTATAACGGTTTTAAACGACATAAATATAAAGAAAATCAAGGATCTATCCGCCGGAATGGTTCTTATTGCTGTTATCGGAGCTTGTATAATAGGGTATGTTGTTTTCTATCCTCACTTGAAATCTTTATGGAACATCAGACTCAAGCTCGTACCGTATCATATAGTTATTTTAGTCAGTCTTATTACAGTTCTTGCCCTTGTGGTAATTATAAAAGCAGTCGTATCTCCTGACAAAGAACCTCTATACGGAGGTATGCCAAGCGGACATGCCGCCATTGCTTTTTCGCTCTGGACATTAATTGTGCTGAGAACAAACAGTTTTATTATATCTATTGCTGCGCTGCTTGTTGCTCTGATGGTTGTTGAGAGCAGATTATCACTTGGAATACACAAAGTTTCTGAAATAGTTGCAGGGATGCTGCTTGGCGTTACTATAAGCTATGCGGTATATTTTATTTTCAATATTTAAGTTTAGAGCTGATTTAATATAACTGATTTACAAAGAGCTTTAAAAATTAGGAGAGTGGAATGGAGTCATTTAGATATAAAGATGGAAAATTATTTTGTGAGGATGTATCTGTAAAAAGTGTTGCCGATAATGTAGGAACACCTGTTTATGTCTATAGCGGTGAAAGTTTTAAAAAACATTTCAATCGACTTAAAGATGCGCTTGAGGGAGAGAACTTGCGGCATCTTATTGCATATGCGGTTAAGGCGAATGGAAATATTTCCGTTATTAAATTGTTTAATGAACTTGGAGCCGGCGCCGATGTTGTTTCCGGAGGCGAGATTTACCGAGCTGAAAAAGCCGGAATTGCGCCTTCCAAAATGGTGTATGCAGGTGTTGGCAAGACTGAAGATGAGATTAAGTATGCCTTAAAAATTGGAATAGGGCAATTCAATGTCGAATCTAAAAGCGAATTAGAAAGAATTGATGCTGCTGCATCCGAATATTCGCTTAAGGCACCTATTGCCATAAGAGTTAATCCGAATATAAATCCCAAAACTCATCCTTACATTGCCACAGGTATGAAGAAGTACAAATTCGGCATTCCGTTGGAACAGGCATTTGAACTATATAATCAGATGAGAAGAATGAAAAATGTTGAGATAAAAGGGATGCATTGCCATATAGGTTCCCAGATGACGGAATTATCAGCTCTTGATTCTGTCAGCGATATACTTGTCAATTTTTTAGAGCAGCTAAAATCAATTGGAATAAAGCTTAGCACAATAGATGTGGGAGGCGGAATAGGGATACGCTATCTGAATAACGACACTATTGACCTTAATAGTTATGCTAAAATTATGAAAAAAATAGTATCTGTTTATCCAGATAGTCTGCTAATTTGCGAGCCCGGCCGATTTTTGGTTGGAGAAGGCGGAATTTTGCTTACAAAACTTCTCTATATAAAAGATAATGGTGAAAAGCTGTTTTATATTGTTGACGCTGCCATGACCGATATGATAAGACCATCGCTTTACAATGCAAAGCATAATATTATCCCCGAGACAAAGTCTGACAGCAAACTTACAGTTGATATCGTAGGTCCTGTCTGCGAAAGCGGTGATTTTTTGGCTAAAGGAGTAAAGATAGACAGCATTAAAGAAGGCGATCTTCTTTCTGTTATGAGTGCTGGAGCGTATGGATTTAGCATGACAAGCCATTATAATGCGCGTGTGAATGCGCCTGAAGTTCTCGTTAGCGGCAACAGCTTCAAGACTATAAGAAAAAGAGAAAATTACGATGATTTAATAAAAAATGAGGTGGAGAGTGATTGAATTTTACAAAGCAAATGGTGCAGGCAACGACTTTATCGTTATTGATGATAGAGATGAGAAACTGCTGCGGAGTGTTGATATTGGCAAGTTTGTTAAAAATATATGCAGACGACGATTTTCTATCGGGGCAGACGGCGTAATCTTTATTTACAATGACAAAGATGAAAATGTAGATTTTAAGTGGGGATTTTATAATTCAGACGGATCTGCTGCTGAAATGTGCGGCAATGGATCAAGATGTGTATCAAGAATTGCTTATGAACTTGGTATTACAGGTAAAAAACTATCTTTTATGACAAAAGCCGGAATTATAAAGTCAGAGATTTTAGGAAAAGATCGTGTCAAAGTTTACATGACTTGCCCGCGAGATCTAAATAGCAGCGTAACGCCTGCCGGAATGACTGAAGGCGGGTATGTTGATACGGGTGTTCCTCATATGGTATATCAAGTTGATGATATTAATAACTGTGATTTGATGAATATAGGAACAAAAACGCGCAGACATAAATTGTTTGGTCCAAAAGGAACAAATGTTGATTTTATAGAGCTTATAGATGATCGTAATTTGAAAATGAGAACTTATGAAAGAGGCGTGGAAGGCGAGACGCTTGCTTGCGGAACAGGAGCCACGGCATCGGCTTTGATAGCGTATGCAAGAGGAAAAGTTAGACCGCCTATAACCGTTACTACAGTTGCAGGCAAGAAACTTATCATAGATTTCAAGTACGAAAAAAATCAATTTTTGAATGTTTCTATGGAAGGAGAGGCGTTGGTTTCATGTGTCGGGCAGATGAAACCGGATGCCTATGTTGACCAATGAAGACGACCCCATTCATAAAGCGGGTTATTAGTTATCCTTTGGATGAAAACTGTTGGTTGTTCGGTGATAGAGATAGCCGTGAGATAGCCGTGATTGATCCAGGAAATAGCAAAGAGATTGTCATGGAAATTGAGAAGTTCGAAGGTAAAGTTGTTGCTATTTGTATAACGCATTCACATTTTGACCACATTGAAGGCAACGGCATCTTAAAAGAAAAATTTAATGCACCTATTATTATAGGCAAGGGAGACAAAGACGATTTGACCGTTTCGTATAAGGCTGCCGAGCTGTTTGGGATGAAAGCGGTTCAATCGCCTGCTGCCGACAGAGTTGTATCGGAGGGTGATATTGTACAAATTGGCAGCTACAACCTTACCGTGTTGGAGTTTCCAGGTCATACGCCGGGTTTAATAGCTTTTTATGAAAAGGAATGCGGCGTGATGTTTTCAGGCGATCTTCTTTTTTATGAAAGTATAGGAAGATTCGATCTTCCTAGAGGCGACTTTGCCAAGATGAAAGAGAGTCTTAAAAAACTTGCCGGTTTGCCTGATGAAGTTAAAGTATATTCCGGCCATGGCAGGACAACTACAATAGGATATGAAAGAGTACATAATCCTTATAAATTGCATTTTCAGTAATATTTATAGATAATAAGACTACTTCATAATGTTAAATATTGAATTGCAGAAAAGAATTAAGCGTTGCGCATTTAACATTGAACACTTCAGATATGAAATCTTTTCTTTGTAATTTGACAACAAATTTTTATTATGTAATATATTTATAGTTTTTTGGATAGGAGGAATTTTGTGGAAATGGAAAAATTTGAAGTAGAAGGTAATACACCTGAAGAAACGACTAAAATTAGTACCAACGAGAAAGCAGTGCAGGAAGACACAAAGGATAATGATGCCGCATCTGCCGAAACCGGTGCATTGACCAAAGAAAGCAGCATGACGGACTACTTGAGGGATTATGATCAGAAAGATCGAAAACCCGGCAGTATGCTTAAAGCCACCGTGGTAAAAATATCCGATGATGAAATTTTTGTAGATATCGGTGCAAAAACCGAAGGTGTTTTAAAAGTAGATGAGCTTAAAGATGACAACTGTGGTATTGATATAAAAATCGGTGACGATATAGATGTTGTTCTTGTCAGAATGGTAAATAAAGATGGTTTTAGCATTGTTTCAAAGAAAGAAGCTGATAAGTTTAAACTTTGGTCTGAAATTGAAAAAATCTACGATTCGCATGGTTTTGTGGAAGGTGAAATAACCAAGAGAGTGAAAGGCGGATTTTATGTAAATATTGGTATTACAGCTTTCCTGCCGGGTTCTCAAATTGATGTAAGAGTTCCGCATAATTATGATAGATATGTTGGTAATAAATATAAATACAATATTATGAGCATAAATAAAGACAGGTCTAATATCGTTTTATCAAGAAAATTATTCATAGAGAAAGAAAATGAGGAGCGGAAAGCCAAGCTGATTGATAGCATAAAAGAGGACATGGTGACTGAGGGAACCATAGAAAGTATTATGCCGTATGGCCTTTTTGTCGATATAGGAGGCATTGAAGGACTTGTGCATGTGAGCAATTTAGCATGGGGAAGAATTGTTGATCCGCAAAAATTGTACAAAATAGGAGACAAAATCAATGTTAAGGTTATTCGTTTTGATGAAGAAAATCAAAAGATATACCTTGGCATTAAACAGTTGACAAAAGATCCTTGGGAAAATGTTCCGGATAGTTTTGTTGAAGGCAGCGTTGTAGAGGGCACGGTAAAAAACATAGTTAGCTATGGTGTTTTTATTGAACTTAAAGACGGTTTAGAAGGACTTGTGCATTTAAGTGAGATTTCTTGGGATAAATTTGCGCAGGCTTCAAAAATCCTTAAACCGGGAGATTCGGTGAAAGCAAAAATACTGTCCGTTAATCAGGAGAGACATCGCATTGCGCTTAGTATAAAACAGATTGCGGATGATCCTTGGACTGATATAAGTTCCCGCTATAACAAAGGAGATATTGTTATAGGAAATGTAACTTCAAGTTATGATTTTGGAATATTTTTAAAGCTTGAAGATGGGGTTGAAGGATTGATACATAGAGGCGATATATCCTGGTATAAACGAGATCCCAATCCTAAACAGATATACAAATTAAATGATATGGTCACAGCTATGGTAATATCTGTTGATGAGGAACGAAGAAGAATAGCTCTTTCAACAAAATTACTTGAGGACGATCCATGGAATAAGGTTAATGATCTACTCTCCGTTGATGATGAAATGGATTGCAGCGTTGTTAATGTAAAAGATTTTGGTGCTTTTATTGATATAACTCCTGGAATAGAGGGTCTGGTGCACATTTCTGAATTAGATAATTTACCGGCAGATGAAAAGAAGCTTATTAAGAAAGGCGTAAAAGTCAGAGTGAAAGTGCTTCGTATAGAAAAGGATAGGCATCGAGTTGGCTTGGCTTTACTGGACATCTATAAACAAGCCGAGGAAGAGCAAACTGATAAATCGGATGCTGTCAAGCTTGAATCAGAGACAGGTGAATTGCAAAAGGAGCAGTTAAATAAATCGAATAATGATGGATCCGAAGATTCGGAAAAACAGCAGGTAGAATCGGATCAGGTAGAATCGGATATAGAAAGCTAAAACTACCAAACATAGTGAGTTTTACAAGGTGGTAATAGCTGTAATTGGCTGCGTAAAATTTGCATGTTGGATTATGCAAAATTTAGATTGCAGTGTAGAGGTGTTTTAATATCAATAAATTCAACCTTTTGTATGGACAGCAAGCGAGCAAACTTAAAATACCGGGCGGTCAATATAAGAAAATAGCTCTCACTGCCGTGTTGGTCATAATTCTGTTGACGGCAGCTGTCTTTTTTGCAAATAAGATATCCTATAAACAGATTGTTCCTCATCAGACTATTAGCAAAGAACATATAACTAAATCGGCTGCAGACTTATCTCGGAAAAATGTTAAGATTCCTTCGCATACATTGAAACGCAAACCTCATGCCGCACTATTGTCTAAGAAAAAACCGAACAAAACTAACGGTATTAAAATCTTAAGAAAGACTGCTGTCAAATATCGGCTGGAATTTTCGTTACGAACAATTAATATTCCGGCCGCTCTTTCCAAACCTCAAACTCATAACATTGCAGCTCGCGTTGGGATAAAATTTATTGAAATAAAAGAATCCTTGCTGAAAAAGGTCAAGGAGTTTGCAAAAAATAATGATCTATCAATTAAAGTTGTTAAAAGACAAAGAATGCTGATAATTAGAAATCTATTTGTAGGTCCTGTGAAAAGAAAAGATGTTGAACAGGCTTTGAGAAATTTTAAAAATGCCGGATACAAAACAGATAGAGTAATTGCTATAGGAAACTATTTTTATATAGGAATAGGAGTTGTAGATAAGAATACTCTTGAAACTCTTTTTAAACTGTGGTATAAAAACGGTTGGAAAGTGATTGTGAAACGGCAGAGAAAGAAATTGCCATATTTTGAAATTACCATTTTTGCTAACAGACTCCAGGTTGGTAAAGTAAATAATTTTATCAATTCCTTGAGACGGTAGCAGAAAAAGCGTTTTTTATCGGGGCGTGGCGCAGTCTGGTAGCGTACACCCTTGGGGTGGGTGTGGTCGCTGGTTCAAATCCAGTCGCCCCGACCATATGTGGAGGGAATTATGACGGAAATAGAACTGGCCAAGAAAGGCTTGATAAGTGATAATGTAAAAAAGGTAGCAATTCAAGAAAGTGTCGCTCCCGAACAAATTTCTAAAAGTATTGCTGCAGGACATACGATAATCTTAAAAAATAGATGTCATAATGTTAAACCGGTTGCTATAGGCAAGGGTCTTTCAACAAAAGTAAATGCTAACATTGGAACATCAAGTGACATATCCGATATTAATTTCGAGATAGAAAAGGCTCAAATAGCAATTGAGGCTGGAGCCGACACGATCATGGATCTTTCAACAGGCGGTAACCTTGATATCATACGAAGAAAGATTATGGAAGCGGCAAATATAGTCATTGGGACGGTGCCTATATATCAAGCTGCAAGCGAGATTGCAGAAGAAAGAGGTGAAATATATAATATGAGCGAGGATCTGCTTTTTGATGTTATAAAAAGACATCTTGAGAGCGGCGTCGATTACTTGACTGTTCACTGCGGCGTTACTTGGAATACTATCAACATTGAGAGAAAAGCCGGAAGAATACAAGGTGTAGTAAGCAAAGGCGGCTCGCTACTGGCATCTTGGATGGTGTCAAATAATAGGGAAAATCCACTTTTTGAAAATTATGACCGTTTGCTTTCGCTTGCCAAAGAATATGACGCTACGCTTTCGCTTGGCGATGCATTTAGACCAGGTGCAATTGCCGATGCATCGGATAGAGCTCAAATTTTAGAGCTGATAACACTTGGAGATCTTCATAGGCGTGCATTGGAATACGGAGTTCAAAGTATGATAGAGGGACCGGGACATATTCCGATAGATCAAATTCTGCCAAATCTCAAAATTGAAAAAACTTTGTGTGACGGTGCCCCGTTTTATGTTTTGGGTCCTCTTGTTACAGATGTTGCACCCGGATACGATCATATTACATCAGCGATCGGGGGTGCTTTGATGGCTGCTTATGGAGTTGATTTTCTCTGCTATGTTACTCCTTCTGAACATCTTAGTTTACCTAACAAAGATGATGTGCGAATGGGTGTTATTGCTGCTCGTATTGCAGGACATGCAGGGGATATTGTGAAAGGTGTTTACGGCGCTAAAGCATGGGATAAACGAATGTCAAAAGCCCGTAAAGCACTTGATTGGAACCTCATGGAAGAGCTTGCCATCGATCCGTCTGCCGTAGCAAACGCAAGAAGCAAATATCCACCTACTGATCCCAAAAGCTGCACAATGTGCGGGAAATTCTGCGCTGCTAAGATTCTTGATGAAAACTTGATGATGTGAATATGTGAATATATGAATACAAAACATTTACATTCAACTGTTAATAGAGATATATAACTTGCATTGCTATGTGTAGAGAGATACGGTGGACATAGCAACAGTCTCCGGGATAATTGTTGCGTATGCTCTTGTAATAGGTTCACTTGTAATCGGTGCAGGATTAGGTACATATATTGATATACCATCTGTAATGATAGTTGTAGGAGGGACAATCGGAATTGTGCTTGTTAATTTCCCTCTTTCAAATGTTCTGGGCGCTATGGGTCCGTTGTTAAAAGCCTTTTTATACAAATCTACCGATCTTAACGAAATAGTAGATACGCTTGTGAAATATGCCGTGAAGGCAAGAAGGGATGGAATTCTTGCCTTGGAGACTGCAGTTGATGAAGTCAGTGAACCGCTTATGAAAACGGGATTGCAGATGGTGGTTGATGGAGAGGAACCTAATTTGGTAAGGGGCATACTTGAGACAGATCTGGATAATAGGGAGGAACGCCATAAGATAGGTGTTGCTATATTTGAAAGTATAGGAGCTTATGCTCCTGCTATGGGAATGATAGGTACATTGATCGGTCTTGTTGCCATGCTTAAAACAATGAACGATCCGTCCACGATCGGTCCTTCGATGGCAACAGCTTTAATTACAACTTTTTACGGTGCAATAATCTCCAATATGTTTGCACTTCCAATAGCAGGAAAACTTTCGTTAAGAGCAAGTGAAGAAAGCATGGCAGGTCAGCTTATCATAGATGGTATTATGTCGATTCAATCCGGGGATAATCCGAGAATGATGGAACAGAAGCTCCATGCTTTTATTGCCCCCAAGAAACGCGTATCTCAATTTAATAAATAATTATGGCAAGAAAGAAAGAAAAAAAATGTCCGCAGATGGCTGCTTGGGTAACAACATTTGCTGATCTAATGAGTCTTCTTTTAACTTTTTTTGTTCTGCTTATTTCAATGAGTACAATGGACAATAGAAAGATAAAACGTGCATTAGGTTCGCTTACAGGAGCGCTTGGCGTGCTTGAAAGCGGCCGATCTACAAAAATAGGCAAGGAAATAGTTGTTCCTCAACCTGACATTCAGATGAGAAAAAGCAAAGTAAGAAAACGTCTTGCAGGACTAAAAAACTTTATCACAGTAATGGGATTAGGTCAACTCATGTCTACCTTTGAAAGTAAAAAAGGCATAGTAGTGACTATGAAAGATAGACTTTTATTTGGTCCTGCGAGTGCAAAACTCAGGAAAGAAGCCGGGCCTGTACTTGATAAATTATCAAGTATAATTAAACTTATGCCTGAGGATTCAATGGTAGATGTTCAGGGAAATACAGATAATATACCAATAAAAACCGGTAAATATCCATCAAATTGGGAATTATCAATTGCCAGGGCGTTATCGGTGGTGAAGTATTTCATTAAGTATGATTTCGTTTTACCCACCAAGCTTTCAGCGGAAGGCTTTGGGCAGTTTCACCCTATAGCAACAAACCAGACTGTTGAAGGAAGATCTAAAAATAGAAGAGTAGATATAGTGTTTGTAGGAATACATTAAAAAAATAAGGAGGCCTAAAATTGGCTGATGATAAAAAAAAAGAGGAGCAAGGTAAGAAAAAATCACCCATGATGCTGATCATTGCCGGTTTCTTGTTAGTTGCTATAGCGGCAGGAGGATACCTCTTTCTTTTTTCAGGAAATAAGGGGGAGTCAAAAACAGAAAGTGTTAATCAGACGGTGCAGACCTATTATCCACTCAAAACATTTATTGTTAATCTATCCGGCAACCAAGGTTCCAGATATTTAAGAGTTAAAATGCAATTCGGTATAACAAATCCGATGCTGGCTAAGGAACTTGATGCTAATTCTGTTATGGTAAGAGATGCGATAATTTCTATTCTCTCATCAAAATCGTTTGACGATATTTCCTCTGAAGAAGGAAAACATTCCCTGAAGATTCAAATTAAAAACATGATAAATAAGCAGTTGAAAACAGGTAAAATAGACAATGTATATTTTACCGCATTTGTAGTACAATAATGACCGAACTTGATAATTTAATGGATGTACCTTTTTCGCTGCAATGCTATCTTGGAAGAGCTGAGATTACAGTTAAGCAATTTTTAGAACTTGGTCCTGATTCCGTACTAAAGTTAGACAATGTATTGGGAGGGCATGCGATCATTCAATGCGAAGGCAGGGAGCTCATTACAGGTGAAATTGGCGTTGATAACGATAAATTTAATATAAGGGTGTTAGATGTTGCAGATTATAAAAAATAATAGATTAGGCATGTTTATTTTGATGACCTCAATTTTATTTCCAATGCAGGGTTTCGCGGCAGTTCAATCCCCTTTGAATGCAGGCACTCTTATGAATGTTTTTGGAGCTCTCCTTATAGTTTTAGCTTTAATAATATTGATTTATTTAATTACTAGAGGAAGATTTAAGGCGAAGAAACCTGCTCCTTTTCAAATAAGCGTAGTCAGCAGAATTAATATTGATTCAAAGCATCAGATAATATTGATTAAGGTGGATGAGAATTATCTTCTTGTAGGTACTGGAAATTTATCTCTAATCAAGGAGTTGGGCAGTGCCGAGGGCATTGATTTTAAGTCTGTTGTGGAAGGTCTTGGTGGGAAGAATAGTTCATCTATCTGAAATTCTCTTTTATAGTTTCATCATATTTTTCTTAGTATCAAATGCGGCAGCGGCTGCGACCATACCGATTCCCGAGATTTCTATTAAACTTGCTGCTTCAGCCAATCCTACGGAAATTTCAAATGCAATTCAAATACTTCTTCTTATAACCGTTCTTGCGCTTGCTCCGTCATTTATAATTATGACTACATCATTTACGCGCATTATTATCGTTCTTGCGCTTCTCAGGCAGGCTCTTGGCACGCAGCAAATGCCGCCTAATCAAATATTAGTTGGTGTTGCTCTTTTTGTCACTCTATTTATTATGATGCCGGTGATAAAAAGCATTAACACTAACGCTTTTATTCCATATACCGAACATAAAATAAATTTGACAGAAGGATTGAAAAGAGCAGCCGTTCCTCTGAAGAAATTTATGCTTAGGCAGACAAGAGAAAAGGATATAGCACTTTTTGTAAGGGCAGCCAAAATGAAGCGCCCGAACAATCCAGCATCTCTTCCTTTGGATATTATTGTTCCATCATTTATTATTAGCGAATTAAAAACAGGTTTTGAAATAGGATTTATAATATATTTGCCATTTCTAATAATAGACATTGTTGTTGCAAGTATCCTTATGTCTATGGGCATGCTTATGCTTCCCCCCGTTATGATCTCTTTGCCGTTTAAACTGTTGTTGTTTGTGCTTGCCGACGGGTGGAATCTTATCATCGGATCTTTATTATATAGTTTTCATTAGGGAGGAAAATATGGATATTGCAACTGTTTCGGGAATAATGGCAGGAGCCACGAAAGTATCTCTGTATTTGGCGGGGCCTATTTTAATAGCTGGTTTGGTAGCAGGACTTGCAGTCAGCATATTTCAGGCAACAACTCAGATACAGGAGATGACGCTATCATTTATTCCGAAAATGATAGCCGTTATAATCGTATCTATTATACTTGCTCCTTGGATGCTTAATCAAATAGTTAATTATACTATTCGTTTATACAAATCCATACCGGGTTTGATAGGTTAGTGTTTGGATATATTTCATGTAAATCTTACCCAATTTTATCTATTTCTCGCTATCTTAATTCGTGTAGCCACGATAATTTCAGTAGCCCCTATTTTTGGAAGCCTGATCATACCGGCACGAATTAAAATTGCCTTTTCTCTAATCTTTTCAGTTGTTTTATTTATATCACTGGATGGTAAAATTGCACCTCCTGTCCTATCAAATATCGCGGATATTATAGTTTTTACTGCAAAGCAGTTAATTATTGCTGCATTTCTTGCATTTTTTATACATATAATATGGGCGGCTGTCCAGATGGCAGGAGAACTTCTCGGCAATTTGATGGGGCTTTCCCTTGCAAATGTTATTACGCAAAATAATATTCAGGTATCAATTCTTTCACAGCTCGAAGGAATTTTTGCAATCTTTATTTTCTTAATTATAAATGGTCATTACTGGTTTATAGAAGCAATTTATAAGAGTTTTACTCTTATAGGGTGGGGCAATATCAACTTCAGCCATCAATTTGTGAAGGAATTCATCAATTTTGGCTCTCAACTTTTTGTAATTGCTGCAAAAATAGGTATGCCCGGAATAATTTCCATGCTGTTAGTCAGTACTTCTTTTGCTATTTTATCGCGTACTATGCCCCAGATGAATATTTTGATTGTCGGTTTTCCTATAAAAATAGCTGTAGGACTTATGGTGCTCGGGGCAACATTTTCTTTTATCGGGTTTGCTCTGAACGGATATTATGAAGGTTTTCATCAGCATATGATTCCCATCTTGAGACTTTTTGGCAATGGCTGATGAGGAAAAGACTGAGCAAGCCACACCAAAAAAGTTAAGAGAGGCTAGGGAAAAGGGTCAGGTAGCCAAAAGTTCCGAACTTGCCGGAGCAATAGTGCTTTTGGGCGCAATCTTATTTTTTTATTTTAATTTTAATTCCATGGCCGATAATATAATGATTATGATGCGCCACTACTACAGTTTGAAACCTTTCGATCTCAATACTGCTAATACAATGGTTCTTTACAAGAATGTGATTGGCATTTTTATAAAACTTTTATTACCATTTATTTTGGTTCTTCTCGTTCTTTCTATATTGGCAAATGTAGCGCAGTTCGGGTTTATCTTCACAACAAAACCGCTTGAGTTTAAACTGGATAAACTGAATCCTGTAAATGGATTGAAAAATATATTTTCTATAAAATCTTTCGGAGAAATGATAAAATCTATTGTAAAAATAGTGATAGTGCTGCTGGTTGCTTATATGGTAATAAAAAAAGAAATCTTATCATCTCCGATGATGATTTCGAGCCCTATAAAATTTTCCTATATGTATTTATTATCTGCTGTATGGAAGCTATTTTTTTACCTTGTACTTCTTATACTCCTGCTTTCAATTATAGATTTCTTTTTTCAACGTTATGTATATATGAAGAATCAGAGGATGAGCAAGTTTGAGATTAAGCAGGAGATGAAGCAGATGGAAGGGGATCCTCTAATTAAAGCGCGTGTTAGAAGGCTTCAGCGAGAAATGGCAAAAAGGCGGATGATGGAAGCTGTTAAAACTGCCACAGTTGTCATTACAAATCCTACTCATTTTGCAATAGCAATTAAATATGAGGCATCCAAGAGCAATGCTCCTGTTGTAATCGCAAAAGGTGTTGATTCCGTTGCTTTAAAAATAAAGGCTATTGCAGTAGAGAACAATGTTCCTATCGTTGAGAATAAAGCGTTAGTTCATGCCATGTATCGATTTTGCAGCATAGAAAAGGAGATACCGGAGAAATTTTATAAAGCCATTGCTGAGGTAATTGCTTATATCTGGGGTAAATAGCTATATATCGGTAAGCGGCATCGATACGGTGTCGCCGATTGATACCTGTGTTTGTTTTGCAGCCGATTCCTTGTACGATGCAAGCTCAAGGTAACCTGATGAATTTATTATATTTGCAATATAAACACCGGAATTTTTAAGATTGCGATAATTTTGTATCCATTCGGCAACACTAACATTACCCCATTTTACACTGTGTCGTCTGTTTTTAATAGATTCTTCTTGTATGTTACTTATAATATTTCCAAAATCATCTATATGCATAATTTCACCGATTACAGAAAACTTATTAAACCGCGGTTTTAAATCTATAAATTTAGGTTTATTCGTATAGCTTTTCCCGATCTGTTCAATATTATCACCGCAAAGCAGTTTTGAGGCCGCTTCTGCGTATAGATCTCTTTCGGCAAAAGCATTACCGTGATTTTTAATAGTAACTATTCTATCTGCATTTAATATCACAGGGCTTAATATGCCGTTATCGGGTGCAATAAATATCATACCTTCTGATTTCAGCGCTATAATATCTCTTTTACTTCTGACATCTGGATCAACGATTGCAATAAAGATAGTGCCTTCAGGAAACCATTGGTAGTTTAGTTTTAATATAAAAGCAGCTTCTTTTATCTGAAAATTTGTAACGCTGTTTGTTATATCGATGAACTGTACCGGCATTCTACATAATTTTAGCACGGTTGCCTTTATTTGGGATAGATATCCTGACCCGCCTCCGAAATCAGTTAATAGTGCAACTACATTGTTTGTGCAATGATTATTTATCACCACTATTTGCCGTTGTCATTCATCGTAGTAGAAGAGTTTTTTGAAGATCGAAATATCATGTCTTGCCATTCGGATGCCGATAATAAGCTGCAGCCGGATTTGAGACATTTTAAATGTATGACCTGTTGCGGTATTCTTATCTTGCTGTTGTTAAAAAAAATCTGTGTTCCTTTTGAATTGCCTACAGTCACTATCAGGTTGTTTTTTGCTTTAAGTGCAATTGTTTTGTGGGGATTAATGAAACCTGTTTTTGACTTATTGTTATCGGCTTTATAAAAAATCCAGCTTTTTTCTTTTGCCGTTTTTATTTTTAGCGTAAATAGCATCGGAACTTTTTTCTGTTTTTCCTTTATCGGCTTTACGATTATTTTTTTTAATTTTTGTATGGCAAGCCGCCTTGTAGATAATTTATTTGTTTGGATGGAATTGGTAATGGTAAAAAATAGATATACTGCTATTATTATACACAATACTATAATAGCGTATATTGCATTTTTTATTCTCTTTTTTGTTGTTGCAGCCTTTTTTATATATGCTTCTTTCCGAGCTTCCTCCTCTCTTAAAAATAACGACTTAAGTTGTTTGACCCATTTTTCAGCGTCGCTATCGATGGTTTTCATGTAGTTTCTTAGAAAACCTTCTATGAGTACAGGTGCAATAAATTTATTTCTTTCGCCATTTTCCAATATATTCAGCATTTTTAGGCTTATTCTGGTTTTACCGCTGATATCCGATATGGTTAACTTATTTTTTATTCGCTGCTCTCTTATCCTTTTTCCAAGCTCTTTAAAGCTATCTGCCTGCATTTATAATCCTTATATAAATCAGTACCTTTTTTTTCATTTCGCTATTTCCATCTTTTACCAAACCATTTAAGATTGATATGGATTTTTGATATTCTTTAAGGTGTAAAAAGCTTTTAGCCATGAGGAACGATTCTTCATGATTTAGCGGGTATTTATGCTTGATATTGTTTAATACTTCAGTTGTTTTAGCGAATTTGCCTATTTCATAGTAATCGGAAGCGAGATGATAAAGCCAGCTTCTATTAAAGCCCTTGCTTAAAGCTATTGCTCTTCTAAGATCTTTTATCGCTTCATTGTATTTATATAGGTGCTCGTAAGTTAAGGCTCTGTTATAGAAGCTATTTATAGGATATTTATAATTTGAATGTGAAATTACATAGTCAAACTGTTCTAATGCTTTATTCCATTTTTGTTTTTTTCCATACCATATTCCGAGTGCGTTACGTGCATTGGCATTATTTTGGTCAATTTTTATTGACTTTGTGAGCCATTTATACGCTATGTTCATCTTGCTTTCTATCATGTAGCTTATTCCGAGAAGGTAAAATGTTTCAGCGTTTTCAGGTTCGAGTTTGTTGGCTTTGTCAAGATATGATATTGATTTGGGAACATCTCTGTAATCTTTATATAATATTATATTCGATGCCATATGCCTATATATGGATGCTTTTTTTATATTTATGCCGGATTGAACGGGAACCTTCGCACAACCTGCAACTAATAGAGAGCAAACGAGAATAAAAGCAAATTTTTTCATCTTTTTATTATAATATACAGCGCAAATTTATGCAAGGTTTTTCACGATTGTAGAATTTAAATAGAAGATATCTTTTATCTTTACTTAAAACCACCTTTAAGTAGTCTAAAATCCATTATTTCGCTTATTTTACTTTAAAATATAAAACAATATATCAGCATATATAACCATTTGAAAGATAATAAATCTATTTATATAAATATAATGGTAGTTCTGATATACAAGAATAATATTGACAAAATACAATTATTACTCTAATTTTGTAATATTCTGTTTTAGGAGGATATATGCAATGGTTTAAAGAAGTTCATCATTATCTGCCTCCAGATTTTATTTTGGAGAGAGATGATAATTTATGTATACGTTGTCTTGCGTGCGTGACGCAATGCTCGTTTGATGCTAATTTTTTTGATAAAAAGCGAAATTTTATTTATACACTTCAGAAAAGTTGCGTTGGATGCAATAGATGCGTGGCTTATTGTCCAACGGAGGCGATAGTTGTGCGCAACAGGCCGAATCCTTATAGAGAGCATCCTAACTGGAGTTTTAATACTATAAGCGGTATTAAAAGACGCGCCTATTATGGAGGTGCTCCTATAAAAAGTATGGGCACCGATCATAAATCTATTATTTATTGGGATCACTTGCTGCTGAACGCGAGTCAGGTAACAAACCCTTCCATCGACCCGCTTCGTGAACCGATGGAATTAAGAACGTATATCGGTAAGAAACCGGATGTATTCAAAAAAAATGGCAAAATGCCGCCAAGTATTAAACTTGATACTCCTATTATGGTAGGAGCTATGAGTTATGGTGCGGTGAGCTTGAATGTGGTTGAATCTATAGGGAGGGCGGTTACGGAAGCAGGGACATTTTTTAACTGCGGTGAAGGCGGGTTAAACAAAGATCACTACAAATTTGCCAATAATGTTATTGTTCAAGTGGCTTCAGGCAGATTTGGTGTTCATAAAGAATATCTTGACACCGGTTCTGCTATAGAGATAAAAATAGGACAAGGTGCTAAACCCGGTATAGGCGGACATTTGCCCGGAGAAAAAGTGAGTGAAAAAATTTCTCAAACTAGAATGATACCGACCGGAACCGATGCCCTGTCGCCGGCACCGCATCATGATATATATTCGATAGAAGACTTAAGGCAACTAATTTTTTCGTTAAAGGAGGCAACGCGTTATACAAAACCTATTATCGTTAAAATTGCTGCTGTTCACAACGTTGCGGCAATTGCATCAGGCATTGCCCGTTCGGGAGCTGACGCTGTAGCAATTGACGGATATAAAGGTGGAACGGGCGCTGCACCTCAAATCATAAGAGATAATGTAGGTATACCGGTTGAACTGGCATTGGCGGCTGTGGATTCAAGACTTCGTGAAGAAGGTATAAGAAACAATATTTCAATTATAATATCAGGGGGAATAAGAAATGCCGCTGATATTGCAAAGGCTATAGCACTTGGTGCTGATGCGGTTTATATTGGAACTGCTGCTCTTATGACTTTAGGCTGCACTTTATGTCAGCAGTGTCATACGGGAAAATGCGCTTGGGGAATCACAACTCAAGATTCGTTCTTATCTAAACGTGTAAATCCGGATATTATGGCTACCCATCTTTATAATCTTTTTAATGTCTGGTCTCTTGAGCTCAAGGAGATGATGGGTGCAATGGGCGTAAACAGTATTGAGAGTCTCAGAGGCAACAGACTGCATCTAAGAGGCGTTGGACTTTCTGACCGAGATCTTGATATTCTCGGTGTTTTACCGACGGGAGAGTAGAGAATGAAACTTGTGTATGTTGCAGAAGATGCATGCGTAGAATGCAGGTTGTGTGAGCTGGCATGTTATGTCGAGCATTCGCCTACAAAAGATATTCTTGATGCGTATCAGATGGAAAACAGGCCGATGCCTAAATGTACAGTTGACATCAATCTTCCGTTTTCAGCTTC
>CAZAPZ010000017.1:0-21656 GCA_964487285.1 uncultured Campylobacterales bacterium
GCGGATGCCTCGCTTTCATAAGCGAAAATCCGACTCTATGTTTTAATTCGGGAAGGTGACAATCATAAAGTTTTTTATACCTGAAAAATGCACCTATCTTGTCAAGCGTACCAAGATCTTTCGATAATGTCATAAGTTTATATGAATTCCGCTTTATTTTTTCACTGAGAACGCGTAAAATTCTCAGTTTTTCCTCTCGTTCGGCAGCTTTCAAAATGGTTAGCCTGTTGTTGAGATCTATTGTTTCAGCCGGGTCAAGAAATATTGATGCTCCTGTTCCGGAAACATCCACCACCATGCCTTTTACAGCCTTTTTCTTTGATGCCTTTACAACTATGCAGAATCGATCTTGTCTAACTGCAATGCTTTCGGTCTCTACGATTCCTGATATTTTTAGTTTTCTAATGATGCCGGTCTGCTTCTGATGAATTACCTGCTTGGTAGTATCCCTTTTCTGTATCAATGAAGAGAGTGATTTAGTGGCATCACTTCTTATCTTCCCATCCTTGATCATAGCCTGTAGAGAGTCTAACTCACTTACTGGTTTTAATCTATCAAGAAATGCCTTAGCGCAGCCAGCTGTTTCATCATAATCTATATTAAGATTATTAATTGTAGATTGAAAACCGATAATGCTTTGAATTTCATCGGGGGAGAGTATCGCCTTTTTTGAACGTTCGACTATGCCGTCTATATCATCAACGGAAGAGATGTTGATGTCCTGATGATTTATAAGATAAAACAGCTCGCGAGTTAGATCAAGGTTGAGGCTAAGCTCTTTTGACAAAAAGATAGGTCGTGTTTCGGCAATAGCTCTTCTGCCGTATATTGTTTGGGCAAATTCTGAAAGATAATTTATAAATTTTGTGTAGTCTAAATCTTGATATAAATTATGCACCGTTTGTTATCTGCTCTTTCGCAAGGTTATCGCATATTTCGTTATATTTATCACCTGAGTGACCCTTTACCTTTTTCCATTCTATTTTATGTTTTAAATCTTGATCTATCAATCTTTCCCATAAGTCCCTGTTTTTTACAGGCTGCTTCGCTGCGTTCTTCCATCCTGTTTGCTGCCATTTTTTTACCCACTTTGTTATTCCGCCTATTAGATATGAAGAATCGGTGAATAGTTCAACACGGCACGCTTCATTAAGTTCGTTAAGTGCGGCAAGCGCAGCTGTCATTTCCATTCTGTTGTTGGTTGTCAATTTATGGTATCCTGATATGGTTCTTGTATGGTCGTTATATTTTATAACTGCAGCATATCCGCCTTTACCAGGATTGCCGCTGCATGCTCCATCGGTATAAATTATTATTCTTTTCATAAATATTTATTACTAATATTGTTCAATTTGAGCAGATACTTAATTTTTTTGTATCAAAAATCAAGGTTAGTGAACAAATTTTATTATTTTCTCCCATAGCTTTTTGTCGCACAAAATTTTTTCAACTCTGCCTTGCCATAACAATTTAAATTTATTTTTTTCGTCTAAAGTTGAGACTCCCATCATGATTTTCTGAAGCAGCTGAAATTGGATTGGATTGGCAGGAACGGAGGAAGGATCGTATATAATTTCAATACTTTTCTGATTATCGGATCTTGTAAATCTTATTTCCCCCTTAATATTTGCATTATACCTCAATCTGTTTTCTCTGCTATATCTTCCTGCAATCCCTTTAAATCCGCCAACGCCGGCCGCTCCGGTGATAAATCCAAGACAATTACCTATTACGCCTGTAACTCCTTCACCAATATCACTTTTTAGATCCACAAAAATTTCTCCTCTGACCGGAGTTTCTCCTTCGTATAACTTATCAAGCCCTGTCTTTGCAGAAAGATATGCACCGGCAACTGTCGGACATGAATGACCTGCAAATCTAACCATATCTATATAATTGTAAATCATTTGACCGCCTTCTACAGCTCCAAGAAGATCTGCCAGAGGATCTTTTAGTATTATGGGATCTACTTTATCAAAAAATTCAGGATATTTCATACAACCTCCTTATTTTTTTCTGTTATGCTTATGAGATCATCGCTCAATAAATGTTCAAGTTTTATCTCCTTGGCATCGGCTGCAAAATCAGGCAAGTTATATGCTGCTATTACTACCGTTAATCCTTGCTTAGACAAAGGCAAAAGCAGTTTGTAAAGTTTTTTGAAATGCCCATAGTCAAAAAAATAGCTTATGTCATCTATAAATAGTATAGACGGTTTTTTCATAAGTGCAGATGCCGTTAGCACCATTCCTTTCTCAGATGATGATATGGTCTTAGGATTATTATTCAAAATGGGTTTGAGACCAAAAAGTACAACGAGCTGATCTAAACTTGCAACGGATGCAACGGAAAGAGATGTTTGAAGTGCGAGGTTATCATAAATACTCATTTGGCTGAATAGAACAGTTTCCGCCGATACAACTGAAATTTTTCTCCTCAGTTCAATAGGAGCGCTTTCATATCTAAAAAGCGGTATTTTTGCAGAATAGATAAGTCCCGATGCGGGTTGAAGGCGGCAGGAAGCCAGTTTCATTAGTGAAGTTTTACCGGATGAACTGCCCCCTGTCACAAAGCAGATATCTCCTTTTAATACATGAAATGATAGTTTATTGAATATTTTTCTTCCCGATTGAGTTTTAAAAATTACGGATGAGAATCTAAGCATAAAGTCAATACATCAATTTGAGTCGTAACCGAAGAGTTTTATTTAACAATCTAACGGTCATGTCTTGTAAAATTCACTAATTCTTTTTACAACCGAATTTTTGTCGAGCCCGTAATGCCTGAAAAGCTCATCGGCTTTGCCGGATTGGCCAAACCTATCATCTATGCCTATTTTAAGCATTTTGGTCGGCAGCCTTTCTGCCGTAAGCTCAGCAACCGCACTTCCAAGACCTCCAATGATAGAATGCTCTTCAACTGTCACAACTTTGCCCGTTTTTGAGATACTGTTTAATATCGATTCGTCAAGCGGTTTTATGGTAGAAACATTAATAACTTCGCAGTCAATACCAATTTCAGATAATTCATCTACGGCATGCAGGGCTATTGATGTCATTACTCCGCATGAAATTAGTGTAATATCGGATCCGACACGCAAAATTTTATTTTTAAAACTGAAATGACAATCATCGGGATAGATAACTTCTGTTTTAATTCTTGATGTTCGTAAATATGTCGGGCCATTCCAATCAAGTGATGCGACAACGGCTGCCTTAGTTTCATTGAAATCGGCAGGAACAATAACTCGCATATTGGGAAGTGAACGCATAAGTGCAATATCGGCAATAGACTGATGTGATCCTCCGTCTTCTCCAACGCTTATACCCGAATGAGATCCGCATAAAAGCAGCTTATTGTTGGGATAACAAACAGACTGTCTTATATGTTCAAACGCTCTTCCCGTTATAAAAACGGCAAAGCTTGATACATACGGGAGTTTGCCTGCATAAGCCATTCCTGCCGCTATATCAACCATAGTTCCTTCGGCAATACCGCAATCGAAAAATCGATTAAGGTAAACTTTTTTGAACATAAACGATCTTGTTGACGAACCGAGATCGGCATCCAAAACCATTACATTACTGTTTAGTTTTCCTATCTCAACGAGCCCGATTCCGTATCCGTCTCTTGTTGATTTCATCATGAGACCACTGCACAATAAGTGCTTTCCTGCAATATCTGCTTATCCCTATGTTTATGTTTTACTTCCTTGAAATTAACAACCCGGTTAGTCCTGCAGAAGTTCGCCTTGCCTATGAAAAAGCAGATATTGCAGGGAAGGTGCTTATTGTGCAGTGGTCTCATGATGATAGTTCCTCGAGAGCTTTTTTGAACTCATCGTTATCAGGCGGTTTTCCATGAAAAGCAACATTATTTTCCATATATGAGACCCCTTTTCCTTTTATCGTATGGGCAACAATGCCGAGAGGTTTGCCATTGGGTTTTCTATCTAATGCCTGTAAAATTTGGTGAAAGTCATGGCCATCTATATTTACGGTGTCAAAACCAAAACTTTCAAGTTTGTCTATTATAGGTGAAACATTCATAACATCGCATACTTTGCCGTCAATCTGAAGTCCGTTATTATCTATAATTGCTGTTAAATTATCAAGCTTATAATGAGATGCGGCCATAAAACTTTCCCATACACTTCCTTCTTCTATTTCACCGTCGCCAAGCATGCAAAATACTCGGCTGTTGCTTTTATCAAATTTCAGTGCCATAGCCATGCCTACCGCATTTCCTATTCCATGTCCAAGCGAGCCTGTTGATGCCTCAATACCTTCAAGTTTCTGTTTATCTGGATGACCCTGAAGAGGACTTCCAAATTTTCGTAATGTGCTGAGAAGTTTACTGTCAAAATATCCCGCCTTTGCCAATGCAGCATACAAAATAGGGGCGGCATGGCCTTTTGACAATATAAATCTGTCTCTATTCGGGTCGGATGGGTTTCTCGGATTATGCTTCATAACATCAAAATAGAGGGCAGTTACAATATCGGCAGCAGACAAAGACCCGCCTGGATGCCCTGACTGGGCGTTGTAAATCATTTTTACAACGTCTATTCTTAAACCATTGGCTATTTTTTCAAGCTTTTCCACTCTATGCATTATATCATTCATTTAACAATCTTTTCCAACATGCTCTCCTCTGTTGCTTCTCTTGAAACGATTACCTTTTTAAATCCTAAATCTTTAGCTATTTTGCCCACATTTTCACTTATTACAACCGCATTTTCTACTTTTGATGTTAAAAGAGTGCGACATTCGAAACTTTTTACGGCAGATTTTGCAGCAAATGCACTGGTTAAAAGCAGATAGTGAATATTTTCCCATTTATTAATTTTATTTTTTATAATTTCCAGCCATTTTATACTGTTTTGTTCAGGTCTATAAAGATAAACCGTTTCAACTTCCGCTCCTTTGGCTTTAAGTTTATCTTCAAGATACGGTTTCATCATAGTAGATCCAGGCAGTAGAATTCTTTTACCTTTAATACCGATTTTTATCAGTTCGTTTAACAGGCTCGCCGAATTATACTCTTTTGGTATTATATCACTTACAAGATAATATTTTTCTAACGAATTCGCCGTTTTCCTGCCTACGCAAGCTATACGCTTTATAGATTGGATCGATTGCCCTGATTTCTTCATCTGTTTTAAAAAGAGTCTTACGCTGTTTGAGCTTGTGAAGATGATTAGATCATACTTGTCTAACGGTTCTATTTTCACATCAATGGGATTTAATTTTATTGACGGCAGATAGACAACATCAGCTCCCATTCTCTCTAACAGTTCGACCGTTCTAATTCCATCGGGCATCGGTCTTGTAACTATTATTCTCATTGAAAATAACGGTTTTTTATTGAACCAAGCAAATATATTTTCATTTTTAGCCTCTTTGCCGCAGATAAAAAGAGCCGGTTCGTGTATATTATGACTTGCCGCATCATCGGCAATAGTTTCAAGCTTACCGAAAATTTCTCTGCAGTTTCCCGTTGTACCATTTTCTATAATTACAGCTTGATCATCCTGACTCCAGCCAACATTCAGCATCTTTTTTATTAGTTCATTTAAATTATCAACGGTGAGAAAAAAAATAACTGTTGGGGAATCAGCTTTGTTTGGACAGTTTATTTGCCCCGACGCAACTCTCTTGCCTACGGAAACCGTTACAGTATCGGTTAAGTCGGGTTTTGATATAAGAATACCGCTATAAGTGGGAACGGCAACAGCTGAGGTTATTCCGGGAATTATATCTATCTTGATATTTTTCAACTGTTTAAACTTGGTAATTCGCCTATTTGATTTGGAAAAGAAGATAGGATCGCCGATAGTGAGCCAGATTACCGTCTCTCCGTTTTCAAGAGTTTTCAAGCGCTGAAAAGCCTCATTATCATCTCTTCCGATAAAGATAAATTCGGCACTATCTTTTGCATAAAAAAGCAGGTTAGGATTAATAAAATGTCCGAAAAATACAATATCTGCATTTTTTAAAACCGACAACGCAGTTTTTGTAATAAGTCCAGTGTCTCCGGGTCCTGCTCCGGCAAAATAAAGGCTTACCTTATGCAACAATATTAAAACCCCTATCTACATTTATAGTTGTTCCGGTGAATCCTTTTGACAGATCACCTGCGAGGAAAATAACGGCTTCGGCCATTTCAATAGAGCTGCACAGCTTTCCGCCCGGAGTTCTTTTGCGCCAATCTGTCACCACATCGGGAAATACATTTTCATACATTTTTAACGATAGTGTGTGCTCAAGCGGGCCTCCATGAACAATGTTTACCCGTATGTTTTTGTCTGCCAGCTCTACTGCAAGATACCTTCCGTATTGTTCCAAAAATGCCTTGCACGGTCCCAGAGGATATCCGGGTATATAGTTTGTACTGCCAAGCGATGAGATCAAGATGATTGAACCGGCTGTCATTAATTTAGCGGCATGTTCGGCTATTCTTATATTTCCATTAATATTTATAGAGATAAGCCGATTCCATTCCGCTTCCGTTATATCCATTATAGGCCTAAATTTATTATATGCGGCATTGCCCACCACGATATCCAGTTTGCCAAAACCGACTTTTATCTTGTTAAAAAGATTATCCACATCGCTTGGTTTGGAAATATCGGTTTGAACAACAAGCGCTTTTCTGCCAAATTCCCAGATTGCCTTGGCTACATCGTTAGCATCTTTTTTTGTTTCATCCCTTCGGTGAGTAATTATGATATCTGCTCCGTTTTTAGCAAGTTCAATAGCTATCTCTCGTCCCACTTCTCGCGATGCACCTGTTACTAACGCAATCTTATCTTTTAAAATCATGTTTTTCTCTCCTATCAATTGTCTTTTTCCAAATTTTAGGATCTTATTTTGACAGCCTTATTTTGAGACTATTTGCATGGTTTGTCAGACCTTCCCGCTCTGCTATTTTTATTGCCGGCGGAGCATCTTCAAGATAGCCCTCTTTGCTGTAAGAAATTATACTGCTTCGTTTCAGAAAAACATCGGGCGATAATGGAGAGCTGAATCTACTTGCGGCTCCTGTTGGCAGAGTATGATTTGGTCCGGCAACATAATCACCTATTGCTGTGGGCGAATATTGGCCTACAAATATTGCCCCGGCATTTTTTATTTTATATGCAATATTCCATCCGTTATCGGATAATATTTCAAAGTGCTCGGGAGCAATTTCGTTGATTAGTTTAACTGCTGCCGCCTCATCTTTGCAAATATAAATTTTGCTTGTTTTGAGAGCAGCGATAATTATATCGGTTCTTTTCGCAGTAGCGACCATTTGAATAGTTTTTTGCTTAATAGATTCTGCAGTTTTTTTGTTAATTGTTATGATAGATGCGGTTGTTTTGCTGTCATGTTCTGCCTGAGCAATAAGATCGGCTGCAGCGTCTTCTAAATATTTTTCGTTATCTATATAGATCAGTACTTCAGACGGTCCTGCCACGGAGTCAATTTTTACGCTTCCTGACACAGCCCGCTTTGCTTCTGCAACAAACCTGTTTCCTGGTCCGGTTATGACATCAACGGGTGTAACCGATTCGGTTCCATAAGCCATTGCCGCTATTGCATGCGCTCCGCCCATTCGATATATTTTATCAACCCCTGCAATTTTAGCAGCAAAAAGAATTGACGGATCTATATATCCGTCCGATGTCGGTGTTGAGGCGGCAATAAATTCAACTCCTGCAACTTTAGCCGGTATTGCGTTCATAAGCATTGTTGACGGATATATAGCTTTTCCGCCCGGAATATATATACCTACTTTGCCGATGGCTGTTATCTTTTCACCAAGAATAACACCCCTTTCATCAATATCAAACCAGCTTTTTTGAAGCTGCAGCTTTGAGAACCTTTTTATTCTCTCTGCCGCATACCGTAAAGCATTTTTGAGTTCTTCGGAAATAGAGTCACCGATTTCAAAATCTGTTATCACAAGCCCTTTCGAGAGATTGTAATTGTCAAATTGCTTTATATATTCAAAAAGGGCCTTGTCTTTGTCTGATTTTATCTTTTTGATAATGGAATCGGCAACTTTTTTCGCTTCATAATCAATTTCAATTCGCGTATGATATTGGATTTTGTTATCTGTTATAATTTGCATAATTGCTTCTTTATAATTTCAAGTAGATTACAGGCAACTTTTTCCTTGCTCATTAAAGGAAGGTCGATACTGAGATCTTTGCCCAAAATAGTAACTTTATTTGTGTCGGTTTCAAATCCTGAACCTATTTTTGTAATATCGTTTGCAACTATAAGATCGAGATTTTTGCCGAAAAGCTTTTTTTTAGCATGATCGATCAGATTATCCGTTTCAGCTGCAAATCCTACTCGTATAATTTTATCGGAAAAAACAGATGCGGACTTCAATATATCCTCGGTTGGAAAAAGTTTAAGCGTCATTGAATTTCCGTCTTTTTTAATTTTTATATCGGAACTATTGCCTATCGTATAATCTGCCGGTGCGGCTGCCGATATAAAAACCGTTTTCTTGCCGGTTGATATTGCCTTTTTTATTTCTTCGTGAACAGCTTCTTTCATCTGCTTTGTGGTTTCCACCTTAATTTTCTTAAGATCGCTGTTCGTTTGAGTATTGCCATAAATAAGCGACACGTCCGCTCCCATTCTTTTAGCCATTCTTGCTATCGCAAATCCCATTTTCCCACTCGATGGATTTGAAATAAATCTAACAGGATCAATATGTTCTCGCGTGGGACCGGCTGTAACTACAATATAAAAGCCGCTAAGGATCTTTTCTTCAAGCGCCCCATAAATAGCTTCTTTTATCAACATATTATCTGCTATATGTCCGACACCTTCATCGTTGCAGGCAAGATTACCGTTTATCGCTTCTACCACAATCCATCCATCCTGTCTAAGCGTTTCAAGATTTCTTATGTTTGGCGCCGATTGATACATTGTGCTGTTTGCCGCAGGGGCTATAATTTTTCGGCAGTTTGATGCCAAAGCAGTAAGGCTGACAGGGTCGTCGCCTTCGCCTGATGCAAGTTTGCTTACTATGTGATTGGTGGCAGGCATAACTATGAAGCAATCTGCCCGGCTTCCAAGTGCAACATGCGTAATATCTGTTTTGCTCTCAATAAAATGAATTCGCTCAAACAAATTAGAAAAGACAGGATGCTCCGTTAAAGCTACAATGGTATCTTTTCCAATAAATTTTACCGCACTTCTTGTCATGGCAGCATAGACATCAATTTTCTCATTTTTGAGCTCGCGTATGAGTTCAAAGCTCCTATACGCTGCAATTCCACCGGTTATTCCTATAACAACTTTTTTGCCTTTATACATGTTTCAACATACGCTCAACTGTTTTTATATCGCTCTTTCTGTCAACACCTATCAAATTGCAATCGGTTTCAACAATACCGATATTAAATCCGGCTTCAAGTATCCTTAACTGTTCAAGCGATTCGGTTTCTTCAAGCACACCTTTTTCTATCTTGCCGTATCTTATCAAGAATTCCTTTTTATAACCGTATATTCCTATATGCTGCCAAAATTTTCCGCTTTTTCTCGGATATGGGATAATGGAACGTGAAAAATATAAAGACCGGTGAAACTTATCAAAAACAACCTTTACAATATCTGCATCCCTCGCTTCATCCTCATCAATCTCTCTTGCTGCGGTAATCACGCTGTTTTTACCGTTTTTTAAGCGACTTGCAATTTCATTTATTAGCTTTTTGGTTATCAACGGTTCATCCGCTTGAATATTTATTATATTATCAGATTTTACAATATCTGCAACCGAGGCTATCCTGTCTGATCCACTCCGAAAACTCCCCGAGGTCATTAAGACGGAAGCCCCAAACTTGCAAGCCGTTTTTTTTATAATATTTGAATCCGTGACTATAAACAGATTATCTATGTTGGCTTTCATAGCCGCTTCCCACACCAGCTGCATCATAGGCTTGCCAAGAATAGGGAAAATGACCTTGCCGTAAAAACGAGAAGATTCCATCCTTGCAGGAATCAAAACCGTACAATTATAGCTCATCATATAGCTCCTTGTATGTAACGGAGTATGTTCCGGGATGAGAGACGGATATGCCCCCGGCAACATTTGCCAGTCTGCATGCATCAAAAAAATCGATACCGTTTGCGATAGCGGCAGTTACCGTCGCTATCACGCTGTCACCTGCTCCTGTCACGTCGTAGACATATCGTCCCGCAGTAGCTTTAATAGACTCTATCTTGCCATTGGCAAAAATTGTCATTCCTTGCCGGCCTTGAGTTATAACAAGCATGTCCGCCTGAGTATTGTTAAGTATAGTCTTACCTGCTTGTATAAGGCTTATATTATCATCAATTCTTATGTTTGCCATGCGGGATGCCTCCAACAGGTTAGGTGTTAGGAATGTCGCCCCTTTGTAATAAGAAAAATTTGTTATCTTCGGATCGACGGCTATTATGATATTTCCGAATAGTTTTTTTAGTTCCGATATAAGCGATTCTGTTACAACGCCTTTGCCGTAATCTGAGATAATTACCGCATCAATTTTTTTTAATCTACTGATTTTTTCCAGCAGCTTCTTTTTCTGAAGATTGCCGAGTTTTTCGGTTATCTCTCTGTCAAATCTAACTATCTGCTGACCGCCTGCCAATATCCTGGTTTTATCCGTAGTTGTCCTTTTTATATCTGTTACAATGGCAGAACAGTTGATCCTACGTTTTTTCATTAGCGAAATGAGTTCCCCCCCCCGTCTATCATCGCCTATAACGCTTGATATAATAGGCATCATTTTTAGGCTTGTCAGATTTGCAGCCACATTTCCCGCTCCTCCGACATGATAGGTTTCCTGTGTTATGCTTATAATGGGAACAGGCGCTTCAGGACTTATACGATATGCATTACCTATGAGATAATGATCAAGTATAAGATCGCCAATCACAAGAATTGATGCCGGTTTCAACTGTTTAATTACATTTTTCAGATCATTCATTTCAGAAGTTTCCTCTGTCTTATTGCTTCAGAGAAGCAATATTTAATAATTTTGTCCCTCTGCTTTTCGTTAACATTTACAAAATATGCGCCGTATCGCAGTTTCTTACTCTCTTTAAAATCTATTATCCTTGCTATTTTAATTGGTATATATTGCCTCAATTTTTTAATTTCTAATTTTACAATATCACCGATTTTTAACTTTATGTCAGGATCTGTCTGAATAGCAACACCGCTGCCTGATATGTCAACGATTAAACATCTTACCTTATCTTTTTTGTGTATAAAATTTGATACAATATTGAACGTAATTCTGAAAAATTCTCGTTTTTCTATACGCAGTATTTCACTTGGAAAGCTTATAAGAAGAATTTTAAGATTGTTCTCTTTTGACCGCTGGACGGTTTTACTGTTAAAAGCAAGCAGTTTTTCTTTTAAAAAATAGCTCACAAGAATAGGCGTATTATTTTCTAAGACAGCGTATGTTCCTTTTCTATCCGTTGGAAGTGCTATTTTTATTTCCTTTAATACATCTTCTATTCTACTTGCATATATCCCTTTAAAATCACCTTGTTTCACTTCAAGCTCAATCTTTTCCCCTATCGGTATCATAGATATCAGGTTTTCTTTGTACCTATCAACTATATTATAGTTATGCCGCATTTTATAAAACAATTTTCAAAGCGGAAGCTATTTTTTCCAGCTCTTTTGTATCAAAAATTTTTCCCCCGTTTGGACCTGTGATATAAAAGGAATCACTTGCAACATCTGAAACAGTTGAAAGCTTAAAAAAAACTATAGAACAATTTTCATGTGTTAAAGTTTTGCATATATTATGAAGAAGCCCGATAACATCACTTGCTTTAATATCAATCACAGTGTAAAGATCCGAGGCTGCAATCTCAAATGTTACCGACGGCATTATACTTTTTATAATTTTTGTCTTTGCATATCCAAACGTGTGTTTTGTTTCTATCAAATTTTTTATATTGATTGTTTCCATAGAATTTATTAAATGAGCTACAATACTCAAATCTTTTTCTAAAAATTTCGGAAGAGTTTTCACTATTAGCATGTCAACTGCATCATCATTAATCAGATATGTTGTACCTCCTAATATATTTATTTCTTTATACAGCAGAATACCTGTGATATCCGAAAGCAGACCCTTCCTATCTTTTTTCCATACAAAAAGTTTGCTAAATCCATTTTCAGCTTTAACACAGCTGCCGCTTTTTCTTGCTATCTCAATATATTTTAGATTGTTCTCTTCTATATCGTTAAAAAATCGGTCACTAAAATTCTTTAGGTATGGCATTTCCTTGTGAACTTTGGTAAGTTTACTTTTATTTTCTTTCGACCGCAAACTTGCCCACTCCTTTTTCTCAAAAGTTTCAATTGTTGAAGTATAAAGCTGATCGGCTAAGATTTCATACCATTGATTCCAGAGTGTGTCATTAACAGAAGACATATCAGCGTAAGTAATAGCTAATAGCCACTTGAGTGCTGCTTTGTTTCTTATAATATCTATAAACTCTTTGATGGTTTTAGGATCCGAAATATCCCTTTTTCTTATTATTTTATTCATTATGAGATGGTTTTGTATTGTTGACATTCCAAGTAGAATTAATTGTTTTTCTATTCCGAACTTCTCCATAATTAGTTTGAATTTAATAGCGCCTTTTGTGCTATGATCTGCCGTGTCTTCAGATTTTCCTATATCATGAAATAGGGCGGTAAGCCTCATTACAGCAAGTTCGGTGCCATTTAATTGGTTTATTATGGATGATAATGTTCCAAATAGTCTGGCATGCCCTTTTTTTGTCAGCAAATTATCTATTTTTCTTACAGCCATAATTGAATGAATATCGACGCTGTATTTATGAAACAGCGCATTGGGTATTAAAGCCCTGATATTTTCAAGCTCAGGTATGAATTTTGAGAGGATGCCAAGCTTATTAGCGGCCATTAATCCATCCGAAATAGGAAATTTCAGTGACAAAATTTTCAAAAAAAGTCTTATTGATGCGTTATTATGACTTTCGGGTTTTATTTTGGCCTGCTTGATGAGAAACAGTGAAAGTCTTATGCCGATTTGAAGGTTTTTGGTGATTAGAAACCAAAATGTTGTCATTATAGGTGATTTTACAGTTGACAGTCTTTTCTCGTTTGCTGAATTAATTTCAAGATAGCGAGAGTTGATATAAAAGAAATTATTTAGTTTAGAAGAGCGTTTTTTATCTTCTATTATTTGCATCAGCAATCGTAGGTTGTTTTCTATTGTCAAGCTATGGCAAAAGAACTGTCTCATCATATCAGAGCTTGCAGAAGCAGAGCTGCCGTATCCCATATGTTTCGCCGCATCTGAACGAATCTCAAAACGCAGGCAGTTGCCGGATGTTATGATCTGAATAACATTTCTCATTCTGAATATAAAATCAGCGGCGGCATCAATTTTAGTATTGGTTTCATCTATATCATTTTTCTTAAAACCGTAATCTATAAGTAGTTTCTCTATTGGAATAATTTTATTTATCCAGCAGATGGTATTATAATCCCTCACGGTTCCAACGCCATCTTTAAGCTCAGGTTCGCTTATAAAATTATCCGGGTATTTAAATCTGCGTTTATATATTTCGTTTATGATCTCTTCTAAAAATTGTTTTTTTTTGTGAGTTATTATAAACGGCAGCACCTTTTTTTGATATTTTTCATAAAGGTTTAGATTTCCTGATAGAAATCGTGAGTCTAAAAGACTCATTTTAACCGTGAGATCTCCGGATTCTGTAACGCAGTCATGGATTGTGCGGACGGTACTTCCAACTTCCAGTCCTGCCTTCCACAGCAGATCGGAAATAAGATTGTTAATTTTGTAAGCTTTGATTTTATCATGCTTTGCCGTAAGGATCATAAAATCAATATCGGAACCGAGGCAAAGTTCCCTGCGTCCAAAACCACCCAATGATATAAGAGCGCATTCGCAGGTTTCATCGAAAGCGTTTTTCAAGATTGATTCCATTGCTTTTGAATAATTTGTTACGGCAAATCTACCGAGTAGAACTGGCGTAGTGCTGCATATAAGCTTTCTTTGTTTTTCTATATTTTTAACTATTTTATTATCAGACATTTTTAAAAAGGATAGCCGTTTAAGTATATTATTCAATAGAGCTTGGTATATTTTCCTTTACCTCTTTAAGCTTTAGCAGTTTGAAATAGTTGTGTATTGTTAAATTTCAGTTTACAAAACTATCAAGAACAATTTTTATAGGTTATTTTCGGCTTTAACTTGAAACTCGCTATCAGCCTTATATACTGCAAAAATGTTTGAAAATAGTGAGTTTTCGTTGGATTTAATATATACGGTAGCACTAAGAAAAGATTTCAAAAAGCTTAAGGCCATTATAAAGACAGATATTTTCAATTTGGCTAAAAGCGGCAATCAAGATGAGCCGACAGATAATATCGGTAGATATTTTTCTATCGGCAAGGCTCGAGCTGATGATGCAATATGCGATATTCGCAGATGGAAAGAGAAAAACATAGATGTCATATCGTATTTTTCAGATGATTATCCAAAACTTTTACGGGAGATACCGGATCCTCCTATGCTAATTTATGTAAAAGGAAGCATTCCTCACACGGCAGGAATAAGCATTGTCGGAAGTCGAATTGCAACAAGCTACGGCATTAGAGTATCTTCAAGAGTTTCGGCTTTTCTTGCTGCAAACAGAATAACCGTGGTGAGTGGAATGGCAAAAGGAATAGACAGCGCTGCTCATAAATCGGCAATAGATAATAACGGCAAGACGATTGCAGTACTTGGAAGCGGAGTTGATGTAATTTATCCGCTGAGTAATTCAAAACTGTATTACGATATAATTAATAATGGGGCGGTTATCTCGGAGTTTGAGCCTGGCACAAGACCTGACAAATGGAATTTTCCTAAGCGAAACCGTATTATTTCGGGGTTGTCAGTTGCCACAATTGTTGTTGAAGCAACGGCAAGAAGCGGTGCATTAATAACGGCGCGTATGGCAGCAGAACAAAATAGAACGGTTATGTCGGTTCCCGGTTCAATATTTTCGGAAACGAGCAGAGGAACGAATAAACTGATAAAAAACGGCGCTGTTCCGCTTATTGATTATCAAATAATAAAAGATGAGATCGGTATAGATATTGTTAATGAAATGACCGCATCGAAAAATGCAGCCGAATCGTTATCCGACGATGAAAAGCTGATATACGACAGCCTATCATCTCCAAAGAGCGCAGATCGGATTGCCGCCGAACTATCCATTGATACTGCAGCGGTGCTAACAGTTCTGACAAAACTTGAAATAAATGATTTTATACAAAAGGAGAACGGCAGATTTGAAAAAAAATAGAGATCTGGTGATTGTTGAATCACCTACTAAAGCGAAGACTATCGGCGGATTTCTCGGTAGAAAATATAAATGCATAGCTTCAATAGGACATATTAGAGATCTTCCCAAATCCGGTTTTGGTGTTAAAATTCCTGGCTTTGAACCGCATTATGTAGTTCCGCGTACAAAATCAAAAATTGTCAGCGAAATCAAAAAGCTGGTTAAAACATCTAACGAAGTTTATATAGCTACAGATGAAGACAGGGAAGGAGAAGCCATAGGATGGCACTTGCTGGAAATTACTAAGCCTAAAAGCTATCAGAGAATAAGCTTTCATGAAATAACTAAAGCGGCAATAAAAGATGCATTAAAAAACCCGCGAAAAATAAATCAACCGCTTGTTGAAGCTCAAGAAGCAAGAAGAATATTAGATAGAGTGGTAGGATATAAGTTAAGTCCGCTTTTATCCAAAAAAATAGCACATGGACTTTCTGCCGGACGTGTTCAGTCGGTTGCGTTGAAGATTATTGTCGATAGAGAACGAGAGATAAAAAATTTTGTAAAACAAACATATTTTACTTTATTAGCCGATATTAAGATAGATGCCGTTTCGTTTGAGGCTAAACTTATAAAGGTAAACGGTAAGAAAATAGATCCTGGTGTGGAGAATAGATCTGAAGCCGAGAAGATTAAGCTTGAGGCGATTCAATCTCAATTTATTATCAACTCCATATCAAGAAGAAAAATACGGCGATCCCCTTTTCCACCGCTCACAACGAGCAGGCTGCAGCAAATCGCCAATACAAAACTTGGATATAGTCCATATGTAACCATGAGAATTGCCCAGTCACTTTACGAAGGAAAAATTGTGAATGGAACGAGAGTCGGACTCATAACGTATATGCGAACCGATTCGGTCAGCATTGCTAAATCAGCAAGAGATCAAACAAAAGTTTTTATAAAAGCTAACTACGGTGACAAGTTTTTGCCCAATAGGGATCCTGTTTATAAAAACAGATCTTCCGCTCAACTTGCCCACGAGGCAATAAGGCCTACTGAAATCAATCGATCACCTGATAAAATGAATGCGTTTCTTGATTCCCATGAACAAAAACTCTATAAATTGATATGGAACCTTTTTATAGAATCGCAAATGGCCAACGCCGTATCGGATTCAATAAATATCAAATTATCCGTTAATGATACGGAATGGACTGCAGGCAAATCAACACTCTATTTTCCAGGTTGGATGATTATTGAGGGCAAAAAGGCTGAAATCGGAATAAAACAGATAAAAGATGACGATGAGGTCAAACTCCTGAAAATTAAGATGGACGAAAAAGAGACTCAGCCTCCGCCGAGATATAATGCCGCTTCGCTAATAAAAAAGCTTGAAAATGAAGGAATAGGAAGACCTTCGACATACGCAGCCGTTGTATCTACACTTTTGTCAAGATCATATATAATGAAGAAAGATCGAGCATTTGTTCCAAACGAGGTTTCATATAAAGTAGTTGACCGGTTGGTGGAGTATTTTCCAACATTGATGAATTTGAAATTTACGGCGCATTTTGAAGAGCTTCTCGATAATGTTGCAGCGGGACAATTAGATAAGCTGCAACTGCTAAATGAGTTTTGGGGTCCTTTTTCCAAACAGATGGAGAAAGCTTCCGACATGCCGTCTCTAAAACCGCCTGATATTGTAACCGATGAAAAATGTCCGAAATGCGGAAAAGAGCTTGTGATCAGGACAGGGAGATATGGAAAATTTTTTGCGTGTAGCGGTTTTCCGAAATGCAAATATACGAAAAGCGTTGAAAATGAAGTTGAAAAGACGGATAAGCTTTGTCCGAAATGCGGAAAAGAACTTGTAAAAAAGCGTGGTAGATACGGAGAATTTGTTGCGTGCTTAGGGTATCCTGAATGTAAATTCAGCGCCAGGGAAACAAAAAAAAGCTGCCGGTGCGGACAATTATTGTACAAAGTAACCAAAGTAAAAGGCTCATTCTGCTTAAACGGCAAATGTTCACTTTTTGGCAAAGTTCAAGAAAAGCCGATAGCGGAGAAAAAAAGCTAAAATCTGCAGTTCTATATAGAGCTGCGTAAGACTGATGAGAAAATATTTAGCAGCAATTAGGAGTTATCATGCCATTTGCACAGAACTTTATTTTATTAGCAGCAGATGCTGGCTTTGAAGTTGAACAAGAAGTATGTTTTCATCCTACTTCCAATAGTTCGGGGACATATCTTATTCTTTTAAAAAAGAACCATGCTGGTTAAAAAAAGTTTTATTGAGTCATTGTCTATAATTATAGCGTATATTCCACTTTCTGTAGCTTTTGGGTTAAATGCAAAAGTACTTGATTTTTCTTTTCTTGAAACTTTTTTAGCTTCCGCATCAATATTTGGAGGAGCAAGTCAATTTGTATTTATATCATTAGCTAAAGATTCTCTTTTCATTGCAGTAGTTGCCGCATCGTTATTAAATATAAGGCATCTTGTTTATAGTAAAATTTTAAAAGAGAAATTTCACCTAAAACAGGAAAGAAAGACATATATATTATCTTTTTTTCTAACAGATGAAGTATTTAGTATAATCACATCAAAACCAAATTTTAATTTCCTCAATTCTTTTTTGGTCGGGTTTTTTTCATATATATCTTGGGTTGTCGGAACCATAATAGGTTATCAATTTTCAGGCTATATAAATATAAAATATGCTTCATATTTTGAAATATCTCTATTGCTTTTATTTTTTATTTTATCGATCTTGTTATTTCAAAAGAAGTATATCTTTTACTCCATAGTTACAGCATTCATTGCGGTATTGAGTTTTTTATTTAACATGATAGTGCCCGGGCTGATTAGTTTGATGTTTTTTATTTTAATAAGGTCAAAAAAATGAATAATATAGTAATAGCTATTATGGCGGTTGCTTTAATCACATATTTTTTTAGAGTCTTGCCATTGATCAAAGAGAATTTCTTGGGCATTTTTGAAGAGAGATTTAAAAATAGCTTAGAAGTTCTATCTTTTTGCATAATACTGTTTTTGTTTATTATTTTATTTTTTGACAATGTAGAGAAATATAATAGTTTAGTCTTAATATTCACATTGATTTTAAGTTATGCAATTTTTAAATTCAGTAAGAATATCGGTGTAAGCATAATTTTCAGTGTATTGGTTTTTGTAATATTTCAAATAATTTAAGAATTTAACTATGATTAAATGGGGAAAAAGTTAAAATGTCTTAGAAATAGGAAAGATTTTAATAAAGGAGATAAATGGCAATGAAACATAGCGATAAGAGCAGCGTTTTCCGCAACTTAATCTATTTAAGAAACGAATTTGACGGAGAAATTTCTACCGATAAATCCAGTCGATTGATGTATGCAACGGATGCATCGGCTTACAGAGAGAACCCGCTTGCCGTTGCCTATCCTAAAAATAAAAAAGATATTAAAAAACTGATACAATTTGCTTTAACAAATAAAACTTCTCTGATTGCGAGGGCGGCCGGCACTTCTTTGGCGGGACAAGTGGTGGGAAAAGGCATTATTGTTGATATTTCCAAATATATGACGCATATTCTCGAAGTAAATGAAAAAGAACACTGGGTGCGAGTAGAACCCGGGGTAGTTTTGGATGAACTAAACATTGCCCTAAAACCTACAGGCTTATATTTTGCACCTGAGACTTCAACTTCAAACCGCTGTATGATTGCAGGTATGCTGGGAAATAACAGCTGCGGTGCTCATTCATTGGTATATGGCAGCACGCGCGATCATACTCTCGAAGTGAAAGCCTTGCTGAGCGATGGTAGTGAAGCAGCTTTCAGAGCTTTAAAAACAGAAGAATTTTATGCTAAATGCAAACTAAAAAATCTTGAAGGTAAAATCTATCGCCAAATACGCAGCATCCTTGATAATTCTAACAATCAAAAAGAAATTTTAAACCAATTTCCGGATCTTTCGCTTAAAAGACGAAACACCGGTTACGCCATTGACCAGCTGCTTCAAAGTGATCCATGGCAGGAAAATGGGGTTGACTTTAATTTTTCGAGGCTGTTAGCAGGTTCGGAAGGTACGCTGGCGTTCACTACGGAGGTAAAACTTAATCTGATGCCTTTGCCTCCTAAGAACAAAGCTCTCGTCTGCGTTCATATGAATACGGTTGCCGATGCTTTAAAAGCCAACCTCATTGCATTGCAATTTAAACCCTTTTCAGTTGAACTTATGGATAAACTCATTATGGATTTGACAAAAAGAAATATTGAACAGAAAAAAAACAGGTTTTTTGTTAAGGGAGATCCTGGAGCCATACTTATTGTTGAGTTTGCCGAAAAAAGTATGCAGATAGTGAAAGAAAAAGCGGAAAAAATGGAATCAGCCCTCAGAGACCGATCTTTGGGTTTTTATTTTCCATTAGTTACAGGGCAAAATATGGGTGGAGTCTGGGAATTGAGAAAAGCCGGACTTGGGATCTTAAACAATATGCCGGGTGATGCAAAGCCTGCTTCCGTAATAGAAGATACCGCCGTTAACCCTAAACTTCTGCCTGAATATATTGATGAGTATAATGATATTTTAAAGAAATATAATAAAAGCTGCGTCTATTACGGACATATTTCTACCGGCGAACTGCATTTGCGTCCCGTGATGAACTTGAAAGATCCTAAAGATGTGGAACTTTTTCATCAAATAGCTTTAGAATCTGCGCAAATAGTCAAAAAATATAAGGGATCTTTAAGCGGAGAACATGGCGACGGCCGTCTTCGCGGAGAATTTATACCCCTTATGGTTGGCAAGCAAATTTATCAACTGTTTAGAGAAATAAAAAATGAATGGGATCCTTACCATATTTTCAACCCTGAAAAAATCATTGATACTCCAAAAATGAATAGCTCTCTTCGCTATAAACCGGGTCAAAAAACGCAAGAGATAAAAACATATTTTGACTTTTCGCATGATATGGGGATTGTCAGGGCTGCGGAAAAATGTAACGGTACCGGAGCATGTCGAAAATCTGAAATAATCGGAGGAACAATGTGCCCGAGTTTTATGGCTACCCATGATGAAAATAAAAGCACGCGGGCACGCGCTAATATCTTGAGGGAGTTTATTAGTAAACCAGGACAAAAAAATCCTTTTGACCATGAAGAAATTTATCAAATTTTAGATTTATGCTTAATGTGTAAAGGATGCAAATCCGAATGTCCGTCAAGTGTTGATATTGCAAAACTCAAAGCCGAATTTCTGCAGCATTATTATGAAGTGAGTGGTGTTCCTTTTCGTTCGTGGCTTATAGCCAATATAACCAAAATCAACCGTTTGGGAAGCTTGATGCCATCGCTTTATAATTTTATCCAGAGCAACTCTTTAATTGCCAAATTGAGTGCTAAGGCTCTTGGCTTTGCTTCGCAGCGAAGTTTTCCACTTTTATCAAAAATCAATTTGGATAGATGGTTTGATAAATATAAAAACAAAATTACGGAACGACGGTTTATCAATGGCAAAGCGTATCTTTTTAATGATGAATTTACTCGTTTTAACGATACTGATATAGGGATAAAGGCTATAATGCTGCTTAACCGGTTAGGTTATGAAGTGGCAATTCCTAAAAGCTTGGAAAGCGGCAGAACTTATCTTTCAAAAGGATTGGTTAAAAAAGCCAAAAAGATTGCAAATATCAATATTCGTATGCTAAAAGATAAAATTAGACCCGAAACGCCGTTAATTGGAATTGAGCCGTCTGCTATTTTAACTTTTAGAGACGAATATTTGGATTTAGTGGATAAACCTTTTTTGAAAGAGGCTCGAGAATTGGCACATAGTTCGTTTATGATCGATGAATTTCTGGCAAAGGAGATGAAAGCCGGAAAAATCAAAAGAGAACAATTTACAGATGCTTATCGCAGCATAAAATTGCATGGACATTGCTATCAAAAATCTTTAGCTTCTACTGCCGACACTTTATACATTCTCAATTTTCCCAAAAACTACAATACAGAAGAGATACCTTCCGGCTGCTGCGGTATGGCCGGTTCTTTTGGGTATGAAAAAGAACATTACGAACTGAGTATGAAAGTGGGTGAACTGATACTATTTCCAGCTATCCGCAATACCAATGAAGAAACGCTTATTGCAGCTCCAGGCACATCATGCCGCAGACAGATTACCGATGGAACCAAGCGAACTGCTCTGCATCCGATAGAAATTTTGTATGACGCTTTAAAAAAATAATGTTAAATTACGGATTTGTTATCCCCACAACGACACCTAATATAAATTAACCTTGCACAATAAAAGATTATTT
>CAZAPZ010000018.1:0-20908 GCA_964487285.1 uncultured Campylobacterales bacterium
CAAAACCCACTCACCTCTCTTGTTTCAAGACTTTATTATCACAAGATTGCAATAAGATTAACAATCAGAGGATAAGTATATTATGAGGCCGTTGCGTAACCTACTAACTACGCTATCATGAAAGCAACAGATGCCGATATTACAAAAACTGTAATGTTTAAAGTGGCTATTAAACCTATTATAGAAATCTTTATTCTATGTTTTATGAATGCTGAAACGAAAGTGATTATCAGCGGCAAAAGGAGAGAAATAAATGCGTATTGAGGCAGAATATGTACCGCACTAAAAAGGTATGCTGCTGCTATTGAAGCAAAGCAGGCGGCTACCGGAATTTTTGCTGAAATAATGAATTCCGCGAATGAATTATATCCTGCTTTTTTTCTTACAAGATACCTGACTATTACGACCGAATTTGACAAAAATAGAGCAGAAATTACCCATATTCCAAATACTTGATATGTGAGTAATGCTGAGGATACATAGTAAGCTGCTGGAGCAACGGTCGAAAGTCCGATCATTCCCACTATCTCGGAAGCTGCACTATTTGAAATGCCCGCTTTTTGAAAGTAGATATATGACAAAACGGAAATAGCAGGCAATATACTCAGCGGCATAAGGAAAAAAAGATTAAAATAAGATAACAGAAATAAACCTGATATAGAAAATATTATGAAATAAAACAGAGCGGGTATGATGAGCTGACCTGCCTTTTTGCTTCTGTTTAATAATTCAAAAATGTTAAAACGCAGCAAAAATCCGGATATTGTAGCAATGACAAAAATAAACGATTTGAAATCATAATTTCCTGCAACTATTATTCCGAATATCAAACATGCGATAAGTGCAACCCATCCGCCATGCTGCCTTGGTATGCTTGATGAAAATGATATTGTTAATTTATTTACAAACATTGTTTTTATCTAATACGAATTACACAGCACAATCTTACTGTCAACTAAAATAACCAACTAAAATAACATAATTTTTTATATTATTTACTATTCATCGTTTCATTCTCTACAATATCTAAAATATTTCCCACGACAACAAGGATAGGGTGAAGATTATCCATAGATTGCGGCAAAAGCCCGATCTCTTTTTTAATCCTGTTTCCAATCTCACATGTTAGGCATCTGTCCATATCCATTTCAAACTGTTCTTTTGCTATTTTGAAAATCAATATTCTAAACCTGTTCAACTTCTTCTTGATTTGCCATGCAAGTTTGTAATCCCATTCATTTTTAAGATTTACATTATTAATAGATTCTATCAGTTGAAGATTCATGGCTTTATCTATTTTTTGCAGCAATATCGCTATATTGTTGATAGGTTCATCAAACTTTTCCGATATATGAAGAGCAAGGAAAAAACTGTCGGAAAAGCTATTTCCCAAATATTTAATATAAGACAGGTTGTCATCGGTTTCAACAATCGGTTTAAAAAATTGCTTCAGTTTACCTTTAAGATATTTAACATTTTTATCAGTTAATTCAATTGTAATCTCATTTAGAACGGCTTCCTGCACCATTTTATTTATCCTTATTCCGTAAAATTCCGCTTTACTAATGCAGTCATCATCATTGATTAACCTATTATAAGCAGCATGAGTGTCAAAAATGGCATCCATAACAAGAATAGTTTTTATGATAAATGTATAATTTTTAGATAATGTGTTGCTCAAATAGTGCACACCTGCAATCCCCAGGAAGTTTACCAGTCGATTTGAAATTTGTGTTGCGATAATAGTATTTTTGAGTGGATGTGTCTTGATTGCATTAGGAATTTTTTCAATAATCTCGTCAGGAAAATAGCTCTGCAAATAAATCGTAGAAAATTCATTTGAACATATACTGTTTGATGCTATTAATTTCTTTAAGTAGATGCGTTCGTAAGCAGAAACAAGGGAAAGCTGGGGTCTGGTAATTGGAAGGAAGAGCTTATAGCCCATAATTTTCGGCATTATAATCTTGAATGAATAAAGATATTTGTTATCTGTGAGTCTTTTCTCTTCAAGAGAAAGCATAAGATTTACAAGCTTGTTATCGGTGAGAACATCCTTTATAATAGAATCCTTAACATCTTGGAGCATATCGTTTCTTTCATTAAGATTAATTTTATCCTTTTCCATAAGCTGTTTAAACAGGATTTTGAGATTAACCTCGTGATCGGAAAGATTTACACCGCCTGAGTTATCAACGGCATCTGTATTTATCCTAATTGAACGCTGCGCAATTTTGATTCTTGCTTTCATCGTAATACCAAGATTTCCGCCTTCTGCGACTACTTTTGCGCTAACTTTATCAGCCGTAATTCTGCAGCCATCGTTAGCACGGTCTGCCACATCGCTATCTTGTTCACCAACATCCTTTATATATGTTCCTATGCCTCCGTTATAAAGAAGATCAACCGGGGCTGAAAGAATCAACTGAATAAGATGTTCACCGGTAACGCTGTTTTCATCGGTGCCAAGACTCTTTTTTATCTGTTCCGATAGGTTTATTGCTTTTGATTTTCTCGCAAAGACACCTCCGCCTTTGGAAATTAACGATTCATTATAACTATCCCATGATGATGAGTGCGGCAGTTCAAACATTCGTTTCCTTTCAATGAAACTAATTTTCGGATCAGGATTTGGATCAAGAAAGATATGGAGATGATTAAAAGCCGCTATAAGTTTTATACTATCGCTGCATAACAATCCGTTTCCAAAGACATCACCCGACATATCTCCTGTACCTACAACAGTAAAAGGACTATAAAAGTCTATGCCTGATTCTGCAAAATGCCATTTTACTGATTCAAATGCGCCTCTTGCGGTGATACCTTCTTTTTTATGATCGTAACCATCCTTTCCTCCGCTTGCAAATGCATCAAACAGCCAAAAATTATATTCCTCGGAAAGTTCATTTGCTCTATCTGATAGCCATGCGGTTCCTTTGTCGGCTGCAACAACAAGATACGGATCATCGCCGTCATAAATTATGCAGTTTTCAGGATGAACAACTTTGTCGTTTATTATGTTATCTGTAATATCAAGCAGTCCTCTCATCAGCAGCGAATATGAATCTTTTATCTGCTCCAATTTATTATCTACAAGTTGATGCCTTATGACAAATCCGCCTTTTGAACCTGATGGAATAATTATACTATTTTTTGCTACTTGTGTATTCATCAGATCAAGTATTTCTTCTCTGAAATCGTCAAGTCTATTACTATATCTGATTCCGCCCCTACTTACCATATCAGCCCGCAAATGAATTCCGTCCGTACTATGGGAATGAACATAAATTTCGTAAAGCGGTACAGGAGATTTCATAAAATTAATCATATCCGATTTGATTTTAAACGAAACATAATAACCTTTTCTGTCTTGGTAATAGTTTGTTCTTATAATGGCAAAAAAGATTTTCATAATTGATCTTAATATCGTATCTTCCCTGAGCTCTTTTAACTCGGATAGATAGCCTGTTAGTATATTTTCAAATTTTTTTGAATCTCTGTTCTCTACTACCGGATTAAATTTATCATTAAAATAGCTAATTAGATCGGAAGCGAATTCAGGATGACTTGTAATAACGGCGCTAATTGTTCTTAAACCATATCCCGAGAGCTGGACAAGGTAGTTTCTAACCGCTCTGATTAGATCTATCTCGTTATAAGAGAGTCCTGATAAAGTGAGTTGATTAAGCTTATCGTTATCAACAATCTTGTTGAGTATATTCTCAATTGTGCAGGACACAATATTATCATCTGTTGCCGGTGATTTATCAGGCAGAGATATCTCAAGTTTTTCAACATAGATAAGCTTTTGATCAATATGCACATGATATAATTTTTCGTCAAGAGTTATAATATTCATGTTTGAGAGTAACGGAACAACCGTGGCAAGGCTGATTTCTTCGGTTGAATATACGGTAACCGTTGAGTTTGAGCTGTTAAATATTACTGTAGGAGAAGAAATAAACTCCTCAAGAATTTCAATATCGGCAACGGCATCCGATGGTTTATTATAGATAATATATTCATCATCAAATGCATTTAAATATTTGCTGATAATTCTGCCGTAATCGGTTCCAAATTTTTTCTTTATAAGTCTAATTTTCCTCTGCTGCCAACTTTCTAAAAGCTCTGAGAGCCTTTTTTCTAACTTAGGCAGATCAACAACATTCACAACCTGTTTTCCAATATTAAAATAATAATGTATTCTTACAATATTATTAACTTGAAAATAAACACGATCGTCGATGATGTTTGTATTGAGATTTATTTTTAGGTATTTTGACATTCGAGCTACTGCATCTTCGTTGTATAGATGATTATCGAAAATGACTATTAGCAATATGTTGTTTGTTGAAAGTTTCTGATTAATAAATACTCTCACCGGCATAAGAGGGTCATCTACTACATGGTTAATCAGTTCAAGAAGGTCGGCATTATCTGTTAAAAACAGTTCATGTTTGGGCATGCTGTTAAAAATTTCCAGCGTTTCTCTATAATCATGCGAACCTATCACGAGATGTTCGCTTTGCACAATATCGGATAATTTTGCTTTTAATGCAGGAACCGATGAAGGCCGTTCCGAAAATGCTTTGTCAGAAAATATACCAAGGAAAACATCACGTCCTATAATTTTTTGATCTTTATTATATTTTGCGACTCCTATGAAATTCATCCGTTCTTTTCTTTCAATAGGGCTGAAGTGGTTGGTTTTGGCAATATTTAACGGAGCGCATCCTCGTATTACATCGGATAGATATTCGGGGATATCTTTTAGGAAAGTCTTTTTTTGATATTTTGAACGCCTAATTCTTAATATACCGAGTGAATTCTCACCTGCTTTGATATATCCATTTTTACCGGTATCAATTTTATAGGATCTATAGCCGGTAAAGATAAAGTTGTCTTTCAGCAGCCAGTTCAAAAAGCTAACCTCATCTTTCTTTATCTCAGGATAGGTTTTTATCCTGTTTATAGCATCGCCAAGCCGATCTTTCATCTTATGAAAATCAGATGTAGCCGCTTTTAATGTTTTGAGTCTTAAGGCAATGTCATTTTTTATCTTATCAGGATCAAATGATCCGAATAGATCTATATGCACTGAAGAAACAAGTTTGCCGGACTGTGAAGATGCTTCTATATCAATTGCGTTGCCATCCTCATCATATTTAATTCCAAAGATAGGGTGAATAACAAATCTGACGGAAAGGTTGTTATCTCTCATAAATTCAAGAAGAGTATGTAGTAAAAACGGCATATCGTTGCTTACGGTGTAGAGCTGCACCATCCCGTCTTGAGATACTATTTCAACATCTATTTCCTCTTCTCTGTGCAATTTTACAAGTTCGTACATTCTATAAAACCGCTCGAATTGATTAGAAGCAGGCAGGGAGAAAAAAGCTAAGTTATAAGATATATCGCAGAGCAATTTAACAAATTTGATAAACAGACTATCCTTGTAACGCTCATCACTAAATGTTTCAGGGTTCTTTAGCCTCTCGTAGAGTCTATCTTTTAACTTGCTTAATGTATCTTTTGAAGCTCCTATCACTTTCATTTTATTCATTGATCCTCCATTTTTAATGATCTGTTCATTAAATTCACAACCATATCATACGGTTTTTTATTTTCATATATAAGCTTATAGACTGCATTCGCTATGGGTAGATCAATATGGTGAGATTTAGAAAAGTTGGCGACAGCCTTGGAGCTCCATACACCTTCCGGCACAGATCTTTCAAGTTCTAATTTTTTGCCTTCGGCGATTGATATTCCTATTCTGTAGTTCCTGCTTAGGCTGCTTGTAGAGGTTAAAAAAAGGTCACCTACACCTGCAAGTCCAAGCAGTGTCTTTTGCTTCATGCTAAACAGTATACCCAGTCGTTTCATTTCTACAAGCGATCTGGATAGAAGTGCCGCCCTACTGTTGTTTCCTAATTTGAGTCCGTCAGATACGCCGCTTGCAATAGCATAAATATTTTTTAATGCGCCTGCAAGCTCCACACCATTTGGGTCTGATGAACGATAAACACGGAATGATGGACATGATAAAACATTTTGGACGAGTGTTGCAAACTTTTCATTTGACGATGCAGCCACAGAAGCCGTTGGAAGAAATTTCATAACTTCCGTTGCAAAATTAGGACCGGAAAGCTGGCAGAAACGATCAGGTGTAATACCCATTGTATCTTGTAAAATATCATGGGCAAAATGAAATCCTTTTTCAATACCTTTGGACGCATTTACGATGGGTTTGTTATAGATATACTGTTTTAGTCTCAGCGCCGTTTCTCTAAGATAGATTGTAGGAACTGCAAGAACTACAAAATCGGCATTTTTAAGAACATCGGTATCTGCCGTTACAATATCAGCGGGATAGCTTATATGGTGATCTGATGTAAGTGCTCTCAAACGGGACGGCGATCTAAAAAGTAAGAATACCGCATTGCCGGTCTTCTTAAATTTATTATGGAGCAAAAGCGAAATTGCGCTGCCCCATGCGCCTGATCCGACCACGACTATTTGCATAGCTGTCTATAAAAAGTTCGTCTATCAATGCAGCAAATCATCTGTATTTACCTCACTACTTTTACTCAAAATTCAAAATTTTTCATTTTTTCCTTTCTAATTTCCCCATACCCCGTATGAGTGAAGTCTAACTGTTGTAATAATACAAAATCCTAAGACCGTCTAATGTTAGATTGGGTCTGTAATATTTTATCAATGTCGAGCAGGCAGAAAACATTTTCGATTCTCCGCCTGTTGAAGCAACAATGCATTCGCTAAAATTACAATCTTTCATAATAAGTTTTATTGTGCCGTCTATCATGGCTCCATATCCATAGTAAAGTCCGGATTTAATACTGTCTACTGTATTTTTGCCGACTATTGATTCAGGTCTGCCAAATGCAACATGGGGCAATTTTGCGGTTTTTGCGAAAAGTGCAGAACTTGCGATATGCATACTGGGAGTAATAATTCCGCCGAGATAATCACCGTCTTTCGATATAACATCAAAAGTTATTGCCGTACCAAAGTCTATAACAATGGAAGGCATATGAAATTCATTAAAAATAGCCACCGCATTCAGAATTCTATCAGCTCCAACTTCTTTCGGGTTATCATATAAGATCTTGATACCTGTTTTTATGCCTGGAACAACGCAAATCGGCTCTTTAATAGAAAAAAAATCGGATATTGCCCTACTTATTGTAGCATCCAGTTCAGGTACAACGCTTCCTATTATTGCTCCGTCTATTTTACCAACTTGATATTTATTAACCATATAGCTCAGTTTCATCTGGAGCTCATCGGTTGTTTCGGATAGCTCTGTCCGCCAGCGCATAGTAATTTTCAGATCATCTCTATCAAATATCCCCAGAATAGTATTGCTGTTGCCTATATCAACCGTTAAAATAACGCTCATTCAGCCTTCCTGTTTTATTCGTATTATTTTTCTGCCGAGCTTGATTACAAACGAACCGGATACTTTAGGCATCTTATCTATTTTAACACTATCAATATAAACAGCACCTTCTTTTATTTTTCTTTTTGCTTCGCTCCTGCTTTTTGATAAACCCGCCAATTTTAGAAGCGTTGCAAGTTCTATATTATTATCAAAAACAAGTGTCATCTCTTTTATATCCTCGGGTATCTCTTTTTTAGAAAACAGTTTGTCAAAATGCTCCTTTGCGTTTTCCGCCTTAGCACTATCCCAAAATCGTTCAACTATCGCAAATGAAAGCATCTCTTTTGCCTCTTTCATGCCCATTACGCCACTTTTCGTCTCTTCTTTGAATTTATCAATTTGAGCATTTGAAAAATCGGTAACAAGATCAAAATATCGCCACATTATCGAATCCGGAATTGACATAGCTTTAGCAAACTGTAAGTTAGCATCTTCTGCTATACCTATATAGTTGCCGAGCGATTTGCTCATTTTATTTTTTCCGTCCAAACCTTCTAAAAGCGGCATTGTCATAACTACTTGAGGCGGCTGATGATGCTGTTTCTGCAACAGCCTGCCTACAAAAAGATTGAAAAGCTGATCGGTTCCACCGAGTTCAACATCGGCATGAATGGCAACCGAATCATATCCCTGAAGAAGAGGGTAAAGCATCTCATGCAAATATATAGGCGTATTACCCCGAAATCGTTTTTTAAAATCATCTCGCTCAAGCATTCTTGAAACGGTCATATTTGCCATCAGCTTTATAATGTCGCTTGAGGAGAGCAAACCAAGCCAACTGCTGTTATAACTAATTTTTGTCTTCTCGGGATCAAGAATTTTGAATGCTTGATCCGTGTATGTTTTTGAATTTTGGATAATTTGAGAATCGGACAGCGCAGGTCTTAGACTGCCTTTTCCCGTAGGATCGCCAATTTTTGCCGTAAAATCGCCAACTACAAAAACAACCGTATGACCTAATTTCTGGAATTGGCGAAGCTTATTTAATAAAACGGTATGTCCGAGATGAAGATCGGGAGCCGTGGGGTCAAAACCTGCTTTGATTATCAATGGCACACCTGTCTTTTGTGACACAATGAGTTTGTTTCTTAATTCATCCGGTTCAACGATATCAACGGTTCCGCGAAGAAGCTCGTTTGTTTGAGTATCAATTACATCATTTATTTTCATTTTATCCATTTCTTTAATTATTTCTTCACTTAACTGCATCTTGAAAAACCGCACGATTTGCAGACTGCACATCCTTCAATAAATTCAAGTATTCCGCCGCATTCAGGGCACTCTTCATCATAAATAACAGCGTTGTCCGTTTTCGGTTTATTGGCCTTGCCATCCATAAAATGATCTTTCATGATTTTGGCAATAGCATCCGGTACAGATTGTATAAGTCTGCCATTATCCCAAACGGGTTGGCCTCCTTTAATATTCAGTAGTGTCATAACAATTTTTTTCAGTGGAACACCTGTCTGCAGCCCGATTGATATTAGTCTTCCCATAGCTTCCGACAATGCCGATGTATCGCTTCCCGCTTTACCTATATTTGTAAATAACTCAATCGGGTTATTATTGCTATCGGTATTAACCGTTACATAAAGGAAGCCCCTTCCGGTTCTCAGTTTCTCTGTGAAACCATGAAGTATCTTCGGCCTCTCTTTATTTGATGTATTAGTCAATACCTGTACGCTTCTTGAGCCGTCCCGATAAACAGTTAATCCTTTACATCCCGAGCTATACGCCAGCTGATATGCATTTTTTACATCGTCAACGGTTGCGCTGTTAGGCATATTGATAGTCTTAGACACGGCATTTTCTATATGTTTTTGGAATGCCGCCTGTATATTTATATGATCTGAAACGCTGCAATCGTTTGCCGTAACAAACAATTCTCTAAGGCTATCGGGCAAAATGGATGTATCGCCGTTATGTTTAATCTGTTCAAGCAGCTCCGCGTAACTGCTGCTTAGTTCTTTTTCAAGCTGTTTGTTAATGTAGTAAAGTTTTTTACCATCCAGCACATTTTTAACATAAGCTAACGAAAAGTTCGGTTCTATGCCGCTTGATGTGTCGGCAATCATGGAGATTGTTCCGGTAGGAGCAATTGTTGTAACTGTAATATTTCTCCTTTTCACTCCCTCTTTTGCCCATTTGGAATTTTCCCAGTTTGGAAATACTCCCCTTATATCAGACAGTTCCGCCGACTTACTTCCAGCTTCATCATTTATAAACTTCATAACGGATTCAGCCTGCAGAGTAGCAGCATCAGAGTTATAAGAGATATTCATTTGAATAAGCATATCGGCAAAACCCATGACTCCAAGACCTATTTTCCTATTTGATTTTGTTACTTCGTCAATTTCTTTTAAGGGGTATTTATTCATGTCAATTACATTATCAAGAAAATGGACTGCAGTATGCACGGTTGATCTCAGTCTAGCGTAATCAATTTTCCCTTTTTTGACAAAATTAGCGAGGTTTATAGAGCCGAGATTGCACGATTCATATGGAAGCAGCGGCTGTTCTCCGCATGGGTTAGTGGCTTCAATCTTCTCATCAATTGGGTTGTAAGCATTTATTCTGTCAATAAAAATAATTCCGGGCTCTCCATTTTTCCATGCATTGTCAGCTATTTTATCTAATATCTTGCGAGCTGAAATCTTTTTTACCGATTTACCCGTTCTCGGATTTATAAGATCATACTCTTGGTCCTCTTCAAGTCTATTCATAAACTCGTCTGTTATACCTACTGAAATATTGAAGTTTGCTATTTCGCCCTCTTTGGTTTTGCAATCTATGAAATCTTCAATGTCAGGATGATCAACACGAAGAATTCCCATATTTGCTCCCCGCCTTGTTCCGCCCTGTTTCACTGCTTCGGTAGCAGCATTAAACACCTTCATAAACGAAATAGGACCTGATGAAACACCCATTGTAGATTTAACAAGATCCCCGTTAGGGCGAAGTCTTGAAAAGGAAAAACCGGTTCCGCCGCCGGATTGATGTATGAGGGCGGCGTATTTTACCGCATTAAAGATGCTTGCCATAGAATCTTCAACAGGCAAAACGAAACATGCGGAAAGCTGCTGAAGTTCCCTTCCTGCATTCATCAGCGTAGGAGAGTTTGGAAGAAAATCCAAGTTGTCCATCATCTTGTAAAACATAGCTTCGGAATTTTTGGCGTCTTGTTTATATGCAATGTCGGCATGGGCAATATTTTTTGCCACACGCTTTAGCATATCCTCCGGTTTCTCGGTAGCATTTCCATCGGCGTCCCTTTTTAGATAACGACTTTTCAAGACAGTTAATGAATTTTCTGATAATTTCACCATGTGCTCCCTATTTTTTATTTATTACAGGCTTCGGTTTTTCACCGGGAGCCTTTTTTGTTATATTGATTCTATAGCCTGCTTCATGAGCTTCATATCCCGCAGCTGCGCCGGCTGCGCCGACAACGGCAATGCATCCGCTTAATAATGGCAGTATCATAAATAACAATATAGCTAACAGCCCGATCTTACGCATTTTACATCTCCTTAAAAACATTTTGGAATATGTAATCAACATGTTTTAAATGACTCAGCGGATCAAAAGCGGCTTCAATCTCATCATTGCTTATGAACTGTTTTATCTGTTCATCGCGCATAATATTCTGCTTAAAATTATTCCCGTTCATAGCATCTTTCTGAACCCATCTGTAAGCATTTTCTCTATCCGCTCCTTTGTCAATAAGTTTCAGTAAGATTGATTGAGAATAGATAAGACCGTTTGTAATGTTGAGGTTTTTTTTCATATTTTCCTCATATATAACAATATTAGATACTATATCGTTGAGTCTATTAAGCATAAAATCAATTAAAATTGAGCTGTCCGGCATTACTATTCGCTCTGCGGATGAATGACTTATGTCTCTTTCATGCCAGAGCGCAACATTGTCAAGCCCAACCATTGCGTTAGCCTTAACAACCCTTGATAAACCGCATAGATTTTCTGATAAAACCGGATTTTTCTTATGCGGCATTGCAGAAGAGCCTTTTTGGCCTTTGTGAAAAAATTCAGCTGCTTCGGCAACTTCAGTTCTTGAAAAATGTCTTATCTGAGTGGCTATCTTTTCAATCGAGGCTGCTATTATAGCAAGTGTACATAGATAATCCGCAAATCGGTCACGCTGAATTATCTGATTGGATATTGCCGCAGGCAAAATATGTAAGATTTTACATGCCTTTTCTTCAACAGCAGGCGATAGATGTGCATAAGTTCCGGCGGCTCCTGAAATTTTACCTACCGCACAGATTTTTCTTAATCTTTTTATACGGGAACGGTTGCGCAGCATATCCGAATACCACAGTGCAAAAACAAGCCCAAGACTTATCGGTTCGGCATGCATGCCATGAGTTCTTCCTACCATAGGAGTCATTTTGTATCTGTACGCCTGCTTTTTAAGTGATATAAGGAGTTTGTCAATATCCGAGTCAATAATGTCAACGCTTTGAGAGATGACTATAGCATTGGCGGTATCTATTGTGTCGGAACTGGTCATTCCATAATGAATCAGCCTCCCCTCATCACCAAGATTTTCTCTTATTGATGTTAAAAACGCTATCACATCATGGCGCGTTTCTTTCTCAATTTCATCTATACGATTAATTGAAAATTTTGCACCTTTTTTTATCTTTTCGTAATCATTCCTGGTGATAATTCCAAGTTCCGATTCCGCTTCAAGCGCAGCAAGCTCAACATCAAGCCATGCATTATAACGATTTTCTCTGCTCCAAACAAATTTCATCTTTTCCGAACTATAGCGTTCTATCATTTTATCTCCATTAAAATTGTTATTAAAAAGATTTTATAAGAAAATGCCTTCCAAGCATTAAACTCTCTTGAATTCTTTTTTCTCATGTTTCCACATAAAACTTTTCCTTCAATCGATCATTTACCTTTGTAGTAACATTCCTGATATTTTGATCCGAGATTAGTTTTGCCGAAGCTTTTGGAGCTTCAACTATAATCTCTTTGTTCGGATATCTCAACCTAACCTCCATAATTTTCTCATAAATATCCATTGCGGTAATATCCGGTGATTTAAGCCGTCCCGAACCCTTACAAATAGGACACTCCGTCGTTGTTGTCATTGATAATGATCCGGTCGCAGACTTTCTGGTCATTTCAACAAGACCGATCGAAGATATTGTACTCACATGACACTTCAGACGATCATCCGACATTAATTCTCTCAGATTATTTACGACAATCTTTTTGTGTAATTCATCAACCATATCTATAAAGTCTATAACAATGATTCCTCCGAGATTACGCAGTTTCACCTGCTTTGCTATCAAGTCACACGCTTCCATATTGGTTTTGAAAATTGTATCCTCAAGCGACTTACCGGTTGTTTTTCCGCTGTTTACATCAATTGCAACAAGAGCTTCGGTTTCTTCAATTACGATGCTGCCTCCGGATTTAAGCGATAGTCTTTTATTGTACAGCTCCGGTATATGTTTTGAAACATCATAAGCATCGAAAATAGGTGTTGGTTCGTTAAATAATTTAACATCGGCATCAAGCCAGTTTAATCTCATAATTTGATCGTATACGGCTTTATTATCGACAAGGATCTCACTTATACGCTCGTCGTTATCACGAAGTGATTTTACTACAAAACTATCTTCTCTGTAAAGCAGCGCAGGAGCGGAACTGTCCAAAGAATTGATTTTTACGGCATTGTATATCTTGATGCACTTTTGTATATCCATAACGATCATATCGTTTGTTGCCGCAGAAGATGCCGTTCTTGCTATTATGCCAAGACCATTCTTCTGATATTTAAAAAGCAGATCATGAAGCTCCTTTCTTCTTTCCTGATCTTTTATTCTCTTAGAAACACCTATTTTCGATGTTTTAGGAAGAAGAGCCACATATCTGCCGGGAATTGTTAGATATGTTGATACTCTGTGTCCTTTATTAAGCGATTTAGCCTTAACCACCTGAACAATTACAGGTTGTCCGACATTCACAACATCTTTAATATGAAGCGGTCTGCCAAAGCTGTCTTTTTTGAATGTGAGAAATCTTTTTTCATCATAATGCGAGAGTGGAAAAAGATAAAAATCATCAGCTGTAATATAAAGATCCGATGTGCATAAAAAAGCATCTCTGCCTATACCTATGTCAACGAATGCCGCTTCCATACTCGAAACAATATTTGTCACGATGCCTTTGTAAATATTTCCTTCCATATTTTCAAATGAATGGACTTTATATCTTATAAGTTCACCATCTTCAACCACAGCAATTCTCGTAGCAAACGGATTTGCATTCACAATTATTTTTGCCATTATTCCCCCGTAATACTAAAGACCGTTTTGCAAGTCTTTGATCTCACTTTTTGCAAGCTTTCTATGCCGTCCGTTTTTTAAGTTCCCCAAAAGAATATTTTTATACCTTATCCGCTCCAACGACAAAACTTTTGCTCCGGTGCTTTCAATCATTTTTCGTATCTCTCTATTTCTCCCTTCATGAAGCGTCATTGACAGCAACTGGCTATTATCAGTCCGATTCATTTTTTTTGCAACCCTTCCCCTTTTTATAATGCAATGTGCCGTTTGCTTTCCATCAATTTCAACCCCGTTTCTCAAACGATTAAGTATCTCATTTGTTAGATATTTATCTATCCTAACAAGATACTCTTTCTGAATCTCGTATTTAGGATGCATTAGTTTATACATAAGACTGCCGTCATTTGTAATTATCAAAAGTCCCGATGACATAAAATCGAGTCTTCCCACAGGAACAACTCTTGACTTCTCTCTAAAAAAATCGGCTACCGTCCTTCTGCCTTGATCATCTATCATAGTTGTTATGACTCTTATCGGTTTGTTGAATGCATAATATTGATATTCTTTTTTGACGGCTTTTTTCCCAAGAAAGGTTATAACATCGTTACTTACAAAATATCCGCTCTCTTTCACAACTTTTCCATTCACTTTAACCATTCCGTTTAATATTGCAGATAAGAGTTTTCTTCTGCTAAAGAGACCGCATTTGACAAGATAATGAAGGAGTTTTTCAGCCATAGCTTGTTAGACGGTTTGGCAGCGGCAACTTTTTAGTTGCATCGGTAACTATATTACGAATATTTCCTTGACTTAACATACTATAAATGTTAGCTTATGGTAATAAGAAATCAATGGAGATATTATGAGATTGTATTTACCCAAAGATGTAAGAATTATGGACACAAATGCAGCGGCAGACGGTATAAATCAAGAAATACTTATGGAAAATGCAGGAAGTGCAACCGCCCGTGTAATATCGAAACTGTTCCCCATAAGTTCGGTGTTTGCCGCTATAGGATTAGGCCACAACGGAGGCGACGGTCTTGTTGCAGCCCGATATCTTGCAAACTATGGATATTTAGTTAAAGCTTTCGTAATCGACAAGGATAGAATGGACGATATCGTACTGAAGGAACTTGAACTTGCCGAAAAAAGCGGCGTTGAAATCATGGAAAACGGAAGTTATTTTGACGATCTGAATTCTTCTGATATTATCATTGATGCAATTTTCGGCACCGGTCTGTCAAGAGAAGTGCGGGGAGACATCGGCCTGCTCATAAGCGATATCAACAGTACGAAAAAGCCTGTTATAAGCTGTGATATTCCATCTGGTATAAGCGGAGATAGCGGAGCTGTTAACGGTATAGCAATTAATGCCGATGTTACCGTTACATATCAAGCGGCAAAACCAGGTTTAATGACTTCGCCCGGCTTTAAATATGCAGGAAAAATATTTGTAGAAGATATCGGTATTCCATCGTACATAATAAGACAAATAATGCCGTATGCATCGTTTGTGGAAAAAAGCCATCTGCCTTCCATTGCCATAAGATCGCCTGACAGTCATAAAGGAAACTTTGGACATCTTCTAATAATAGGAGGTTCAAAAGGGAAATCCGGAGCTGTGATTATGGCAAGTAGTGCTGCACTTCGTATAGGAACAGGACTTGTAAGCTGCGCAATTCCCGAATCTATAAATACAGCCTTTGAAACTTCTGTTATTTCAGCAATGAGCATACCGCTGCCCTGTGAAGACGGAGCTTTATCTTACGATGCCATAAGAAGACTGCCTATTTTATTAGAGAAGAAAACGGCTGCGGCAATAGGTCCGGGGTTATCGGTTACTACTTCAACAAAGGCGCTGCTAAGAAATATCCTCCGAACTTCTGTTACCAAAATCATTGATGCAGACGGATTGAACAGTACTGACATCAGCCAGCTTAAGAAGCATAACGGCGATTTGATAATAACACCGCACCCGGGAGAATTTGCAAAACTTATAAATAAAACGGTAGATGTTGTTCAAAACAATAGAACCGAATTTGCAAAACAGCTATCAAATCATATCAACGGAGTGGTGGTTCTAAAGGGTGCAAGAACCGTTATAGCGAGCAAAAACAGAATATGGATAAATAGCACTGGAGGGCCTGCGCTTGCCAAAGGAGGAAGCGGAGACTATCTTACCGGAATTATTGCAGGGTTATCAGCTCAGGGTATGAAACCTGAAGATGCTGCAGTTCTCGGTGTTTGGATTCATGGAACGGCAGCCGATCTTGCAGAATTGAAATATGGTGCTATATCGGCTCTTCCAACTGACTTGGATGAATATATAGCGGAGGCGGTGAACGAGATTCAGAAATCGGAAAAGAAAAATCTCTACTAAGCTCGCAATATTCGTTTATAAGGTTAAATCATAAATTCAAATATCTTTCTTGAATATTTTTCGGTTGACAAATAAAATATTAAAACTATGCTTTTAAGGCTATGTTTAGTAAACTGAGTAACAAACTTTCGGAATCTTTTAGGCGTTTATCCAAACGCGGCAAAATTACAAGAAGCGAGCTGCATGAAGCCGTAAGACAGCTGAGAAGAATTCTGCTTGATGCCGATGTAAATTATAAGGTGGCAAAACAGTTCTGCAAAGCTATAGAAGAAAAATCTCAAATTTTTTTAGAAAATAGGCCGTTGGATCCGGGAAAAGCCTTAAAGGAAATGGTTCAATCAGAACTCACGGAGCTACTTGGCAGAGTCAGTTCGCCAATTATTTTTTCATCGTCAAGATCTGTTACCGTTATACTCCTTGCCGGGCTGCAGGGATCGGGTAAAACTACAACAGCGGCGAAATTGGCAAAGCATCTTAAAATGAAAGGTCGTAAACCGCTTCTCACGGCATGCGATACTTATAGGCCTGCAGCAGTAAAACAGCTTGAGGTTTTGGCATCTTCAATAGATGTTCCCATTTATAAAGAGGGAAAGGATCCTGTGGAAAGAGCGGTTGGGGCATTAAATTTTGCAGAAGTTAACGGCATAGACACTGTGATACTTGACACTGCAGGAAGGTTGTCCGTTGATGATGAACTTATGGAAGAGATAAACCGAATAAGAAAAGCTACTGAAGCGGATGAAAGAATTTTTGTTGCCGATGCAATGGCAGGCCAGCAAATATTGCCGGTTGCCGACAAATTTAATCATACGATACAATTAACAGGTGCGATATTAACAAAGATGGACGGAGATGCACGAGGCGGTGCGGCTATTTCAATACGTCAGGTGACATCTGTTCCGATAAAATTTATAGGAACCGGCGAAGCAATTGAAAAAATTGAAGAGTTTCATCCGGATAGAATAAGTTCAAGAATATTAGGCGAAGGCGATATATTGACATTTGCTGAAAAAGTGTCAAAAAATATCAACACCGAAGAAGCAAGATCCGTTCTTAAAAAAATAGGAAAATCTCAGTTTGGATTTGATGATTTTCTTAAACAGATTGAGATGGTCAAAAAGATGGGATCTTTCTCGACAATACTTAAGATGATTCCGGGAGCTTCAAAATTTGCAAATTCGATACCGGAAGATGAATACACTAAACAGTTGAAAACTATAAAATCGATGATACAATCAATGACTCCCGTGGAAAGAAGTGATTGGAAGGTGATAAAAGGATCAAGAAAACGCAGAATAGCGCTTGGTTCGGGTAATAAAGTTGAAGATGTAAACAAACTTTTAAAACAGTTTAAAGCGAGTATGAAGATGATGGGAAAAATGAAAAATAAAAAGGGATTGAGCGGCCTAAGCAGCATGCTTGGCGGCAGATTATAGAGAAGGAGGATAATATGGTAAAAATACGATTCAGCCGTATAGGTTCTAAAAAGATGCCTTATTATAGAATGGTGGTTATGGATGCGCGAAAGCAGAGAGATGGAAAGTCATTGGAAATAATCGGACATTACGATCCGAGAAAAGAAACCGATAAGGTTACATACAACAAGGAAAGATTGGATTTTTGGGTTAATCGAGGAGCGATTTTGTCCGAATCTGTATCAAATCTATTAAATTCATAGGAGGCTATTGTGAAAGAACTGGTTAAATATATTGCTCGATATCTGGTTGATAATCCGGACGAGGTGGATGTTAGGGAAATTGCAGGAGATCAATCTTCTGTAATTGAGTTGAGAACGGCTAAAAGCGATCTCGGCAAGGTTATTGGCAAAGAGGGAAGGACGGCTAAAGCGATAAGAACACTTTTATCCGCATCATCTGCTAAAACAGGAAAGAGAGCTTTCCTTGAGATTGTAGAGGATAAGGATACTGACGAAGAAAAATAGATATATTATTTGTCTAAATTTTATGTTGTAACAATTTTTCCGGAATTTATTGAATCGTTTTCCCAATACGGTATTATAAGGCGAGCTATAAATTCTGAATTGCTGGACATAGAAGCGGTTAATCTTCGCGATTACGCAAAAGGAAAATATAGAAGAACCGATGATAGTCCGTATGGCGGCGGCCCCGGAATGGTTATGAAACCGGAGCCTCCGTATTACGCTATATCATCTATCCGCAAAAATGATCCCGGTGTTAAAGTTTTTCTGATGACACCTAAGGGTGACGAGTTTACTCAAGATAAAGCGGAGAAACTTGCAAAAACCGACTCCGTATGCCTAATCTGCGGTAGATATGAAGGATTTGACGAACGAATAAGAAAGATGTCAGATGGTGAAATTTCTCTCGGCCGATATATCTTGAGTGGAGGAGAAATAGCGGCATGCGCTGTTATAGATGCCGCTGCAAGACTTATTCCCGGAGTAGTAGGTAATGAGGAATCATTGATTTCCGAAACTTATGGAAAGTTGCCGGAGTATCCTCAATATACCAGGCCTGCAACATTCAAGGGAATGAATGTTCCCGAAATACTTTTGAGCGGAAATCATGAAAAGATACGCAGATGGAGAAAAGACCAATCTGTTGAATAAGGAGATAAAATGAATAAAATGGATCTTTACGATAAACCATATATGGCAGGTAAAGTGATACCCGAATTTAGAACAGGTGATACAATTAAGGTGTATCTCGTGATTACGGAAGGTAATAAGAAAAGAATTCAGGTATATGAAGGAACCGTGATAAGAAAAAGAGGACATGGACTTTCCGGCAGTTTCACAGTAAGAAAGACGAGCTACGGAGTTGGTTCGGAAAAGATATTTCCGTTGTACTGTCCTTCTATTAGCAAAATAGAGGTTTCATCGCTTGGAAAAGTTAGAAGAGCGAGGTTATACTATTTGCGAGACAGGTCGGGTAAATCGGCGAGAATCAAAAAAAGATAATTTCTTGAAGCTTAGTTCTATTTATAGCCTATATTTTTGCAATGAATAGAGCAGCATCAACGATTATCGGTTAGAAAAATATCTTTTGGGAAAGCGGCAGGATATTGGGAAATGGTCTGAGAACTTAGCAGTTGGATTTCTTAAAAAATCAGGTTATAAAATTATTAAGCGCAATGTCAGATTTAACTTCGGTGAGATAGATATAGTAGCCAAAAAAGACAATGTTCTTGTATTTGTAGAAGTTCGATTTAGAGAAACAGATATATATGGTGATCCTTTAAGCACTATTGGGTCGGTGAAAAGAGGCAAATTAAAAAAGGCTGTTCTTGCATATATTTCTAAAATCAACTACACCGGTGATGTAAGAATCGATGCTATCGGTATCACCGGCAAGGATTGCATTGCCATCAATCATATAAAAAATATTTATATATAAAATTAGTAGGAATAAATTTTGGGTTTTAAATTAAGAAGGGAAATGAAAAATTTGAGTTGCATTTATAAGTTTGCGTATTCTTTTCTCTATTTCCTAAACCATCTAAAAAATGCATAGTTTTTTATCGATAATACCAATATTTGTCGTTATATTTTTGGGTTTTTTAGGCAAGAAAATAGGATTGATCACTCAATCTTTCACGAAACCAGCTAACAGTGTTGTATTCTATTTTGCAATACCAGCCCTGCTTTTTTTAAATATTTCGAAGACTAATTTTAATCTTGCTTTCAGAATCAAAGCTATTGCGGTGGTTATTTCAGCGCTTATTCTGGCATGGATAATTATGTATGCCGTAGGCAAAATTTTGAGAATTTCCTCCGGCACATTCGGAACATTTCTTCAAGCATCAACACAGGGCAATATTGGATATTTCGCTCTTTCCGTAGCTTTTTATACATTAGGGCACAACGGTCTTATATTAACAGGCGTTATAGGATCATTTTTAATTATCGGTCAAAATATTTTGTCTATAACATCGCTTTCGTTCTTTAACAACCGACCGGAAAAAGGAGCATTCGGTATTAAACCGCTCTTATCAATTATTAAAAACCCTATAATAATAAGTTCTGTGGCGGCACTTCTTTTTTCATACGAAGAGTGGCAGATTCCGATTATTTTCGGGAGAACATTGGCAATACTATCTGGAATGGCACTTCCTGTTGCACTTCTTGTAATAGGAGCTAATCTTTCCGTAAAGGAGCTCTCTCATCCGAAGTTGGTTTTATTTACAGCTGCGGGTAAACTACTGCTGCTGCCGGCTATAGGAATCATTGCTACAAAAATATTTGGAATTGATGATAAACTGACTTCCGAAGTCATACTTATTTTGCTGTCATCACCATCCGCCACCGTAACAATCACAATGGCGCTTGAAATGGAAGGCAATATTAAATTAGCTGCCGCCGCAGTCACGGTAGCTACATTTTTTTCTATATTTACTTATCCTATATGGCTTTAACGAAGAAAACGTTTAAATATTGGAATCAAAAAAAATAAAAATAAATTATTAAAGGTAGGTGTATATGAATACTATTGAACAATTTGAACAACTCGGACTTTCTGAAAACTTGGTCCAAATATTGATAAAGCAAGGATTCGAGGAAGCAACGCCAATTCAAAAAAAAATTATACCTATGATGCTGAACAACCAAAACGGTATAGTAGCTCAAGCTCCAACGGGCACAGGCAAAACTTTGGCTTTCGGATTACCACTTATTGATCTTCTTAAAGAAAAATCAAACCATGTTCAAGTCATAATTTTGACTCCGACAAGAGAATTGGCCATTCAAGT
>CAZAPZ010000019.1:0-20333 GCA_964487285.1 uncultured Campylobacterales bacterium
CGATAGAAAAACGCTCCAAACAATTCCCGCATTAACCATTAATAAAAATAGCACGATTATATCGGGTACACCGCTCTACCTATCTGTGAACTCCGGTTTTACAAACTTTTATAGAGTAAAAGGGAGTAAAGGTATTGTGTTGGATGCTGCTCCTGTTGTTTCAATTCCATACAATGCAGGCGTTTTTCATTTGAGCAGTGCTATTAAATCAGATCAAACGTTTTACAAAAACAATGAAAGCGGCAATAAATTTAGCCATTTAAGAATTGTTCCTCAATTTACACAAACTGTTTCTACGGATCTTGTCAAACAGTATTATGGCAATAAGTTCAATCTGCTTCATCTGATTACTCCAAGTATAAGCTATAATCTTATACCTACAATATCACAATCCCGTCTGCCCGATTTTGTTAGCAAAATTGATAGTAAAAGCCAAATAGTGTTTCAAATCAAGCAGAGGCTTATGAGCAAATCAAACGGCAAAAGTCATCAGCTCGCATATCTTAATATCTCTCAACCTTACGATATTAATAGGCTATCTCACCATGAAAAACCGCTTGAGCCTATTTTTGTCGATATGCAACTGAATATAAGCAAATTTAGCTACGATTTAACACTGCATTATGATCATTACAAACATCAATTTGTTGACCTTAGCAGTAACATATCATATATAGGCATGCTTACCGCAAAAATAGGCTATGAGCTCGCCAAAAACATCGATTTTAAAAAACAATCGGAACAGATAAATGCGAAGCTTGCATTACCTGTGTCAAAAACATTTAGCATATCAACTACAAATGACTACGATATTATGAACCGTTTTTTTTCAAACAATCAGTTTGATTTAGTTATAAAAGAATCATGCTGGGGAATAGATCTTTCAATGTTTACACGAGAAATTCCTGCAACACTGGCAGATAGCAATAGAACAAAAGACAGTGGTTTTATATTATCAATTACCTTGAGAGGACTGGGAAATTTTGCTTACAAAGGATGAAAAAGCGGCCGCACTCTTATATAAAAAAAGCATGACGGCTCCAAAGCTTGTTGCCTCCGGTTCTGGAAAGGTAGCGCAGCGAATTAAAGCCGCGGCAAAAGAAAATAATATTCCTATAATAGAAAATAGTGCTCTTGCCGAAGAGCTGGTTAAACTTGATGTAAATGTTAAAATACCGCCCGATTTATACCAAGCTATAGCAAAAGTGCTGGTTTATCTTTATAAAATAGATGAAAACATTTAAGGGATACTCCGCTGATAAACCATCGCACAATCTCATTTTATCTCTTTTTCCTTCATGCAAAAGATAAAGCTGAAAAATATTACGTACTATTACGTTATAGTTCACCATCTAACATTTTCCCATAGCCGCATTTTTTACTTTCCCCATAACTCATCCTTTTCCTTCAATTTTTCAATTTTATCCCTAAGTTCTATCGCTTTTTCAAAATCAAACTTTTTTGCAGCTTGTCTCATCTGCCGTTGAAGTTTTTTTATCATTGATGGAATTTTTTTATAAGGCACATCCTCATCAATGGATATATCAAGATAATCAAGATCGGATATTTTGCCAAGCGGGCCTTCAATTGCTCTTTTGATACCTTCCGGCGTTATATGATGAAGTTTGTTGTATTTCTTTTGAAACAATCTCCTTCTTGCCGTCTCTTTGATAGTTGCTTTGATACTTTTGGTCATATGATCCGCATACAAAATTGCAGTTGAATTTATATGCCTGGCCGTTCTTCCTATAGTCTGCACAAGCGATGTCGTTGACCGCAAAAATCCTTCTTTGTCCGCATCTAAGATAGCAACCAGCGATACCTCCGGAATATCAAGGCCTTCTCTTAACAAATTAACTCCTATCAAACAATCGAATTTGCCAATTCTAAATTGTCTGATAATTTCTATTCGTTCTATTGCGTCAATTTCAGAATGTAAATACTTTACCTTCAAGCCTATCTCTTTATAATAGCTTGCAAGATCCTCAGACATTCTCTTGGTTAAAGTTGTTGCGATAACCCTCGATTTACCCGATCTTTCCCTTATTTTATTAGCTAAATCATCAACTTGGTTTTTGGTACTTTTCACATACAGCATAGGATCAATGAGCCCTGTAGGGCGTATCAACTGCTCGGCAGACACGCCTTCCGATTTTTCTATTTCAAAAGTTGACGGAGTAGCAGAGATAAACAGAGCCTGATTAATCTTGTCCAAAAACTCATCAAATTTCAACGGTCTATTATCAAGTGCCGATGGCAACCTGAATCCGTAATCAACAAGCGTTTTCTTTCTTGAGTGATCTCCATTGTACATTCCGCCTATTTGAGGCAAAGAAATATGTGATTCATCAACAATCAGAAGAAAATCTTTAGGGAAAAAGTCAATCAGTGAATCGGGCGGCTGACCCGCAGCCTTACCTGAAAGATGCCGAGAGTAATTTTCTATGCCTTTGCAAAATCCGATTTCACCAAGCAGTTCAAGATCAAAATTCGTCCTTTGTCTTATTCTCTCCTCTTCAAGCGGCATTCCCCGTTTTTGAAAAAATTCAATTCTCTCTTTCAGTTCCTCTTTTATGTTAGTGATTGCATTCTTAATCATAATTTTTGATGTTACATAATGGCTTGCCGGCCAGATTGTTGCAACGGTCAGGTCAGCAAAATTTTTACCTGTCAGCGGATCAAATAAGTAGATAGACTCTACAACACCTTCTTCGTCAATAATTATTCGGATAGCGTGTTCTTGCTCATCAGGGGGAAATATATCCGTTATATCACCATTACTTCTAAATGTTCCCCTCATAAACTCAATCTGATTTCTTTTATACTGCATATTCACAAGTGATTTGTATAAATTGTCGGGGTTAATTTTATCACCTGTTATGACCTCAACTTTCATTTCATTATACGAAGCTTTGTTGCCTATTCCATATATGGCTGAAACGGAAGCAACGATAACCACATCTTTTCTCTCAAGAAGTAGTTTTGTGGCATGATGTCTTAACCGTTCAATTTCGCTGTTTCTGCTCGTCTCTTTGTCGATATATGTGTCATTTCTCGGTATATAGCTTTCAGGCTGATAATAATCGTAATAACTGACAAAATAGCCTACTCCGTTCTCAGGGAAAAAGCGCCTGAACTCGTTATACAGCTGGGCGGCGAGCGTTTTATTGTGTGACATAACAAGGACAGGTTTTTGTACATTAGCTATGACATTGGCTATGGTAAATGTTTTGCCGGAACCTGTAACACCAAGAAGAGTCTGATATTTTTTTTTGTTATTTATTCCGTCGGTTAGTTTTTTAATCGCTTGAGGCTGATCGCCTGTAGGCTTAAATTCACTCTTCAGTTTAAAAAGCATAATAAGCCGCTATAACATTAATTTTCTTAAGTCTGTAATATCCGAAGGAGCAAACGAGGCAATTGCATCAAATTTTCCAACTTTAGCATAGCCTCTCTGCTTTGTAAAAAAAAGACGAAATCCAACCTTTTTGGCAATTTCAATCGATTTGGAATTATAATCTCCGAAAGGCCAAAAGAATGAATTTATTTCTTTGTTTGTTTCCGTCTGAATTTCACCTTTGTACATAGTAAAATGGTTTTTTACACGAATATAATATTCATCGTCTGTCTCGAATCTGCCGTATGGAGGATTAGGCAGGATATTTTGCAATTCTTTTTTCCAATCCGGTTTGCCGAAAAAGCTTACATAACCATTTTCCAAGACATGTTGATGCAATTTGTCATTTATTGCGGAATTAGGCAGGAACGCTTTACGGCTTATTAAAGATCCTTCTTGAAAATGCAAAGCCCCTAAACGGTCATCTGATTCGAGAAGGTGCGATTTATCAGTTATGAATCCGTCTATCTTATCATCGATAAAACCCGGTCGAATAAACTTTCCACCCGGCTGGCAGCTAACTAATCCTGCAGACATTGTTTTTATCTCCTGCCATGAAAGCCTGGACCGTCTTATGATTTTTTTACCTTCATAGATGCCGTTTTTGGGCAGTGTCATATCGCTTAATGCCGCATAACTGATTTTTGATATATCGCTGCTTGAAAAGCCTACACATTCGTCCTCTTCAATTTCCCAGCTATCGACAAAAAGTACCGCAGGAACATTGTATTGTTTAAGCACGGGATATGCCCATACATAGCTATCAAGAAAGGACGCTGTTTTAACAATGAGCACGGCTTTTGATAAGTTGAGTTTGCCTTTCATATATTTATCAAATTCATTTAGCGTCAAAATTCGTATATTATTTTTTATCAGCCATTCTATCTGTTCTGAAAACATCTTTTCCGTTATATGCTCGCCCGGAGCAATATTTCCATATCTAATTACGGCAATTTTATTCATTTTCTCTTATTTTAGAAATAATAACAGTCGAAATATTCGGCTTAATTATGACTTCTCTTGTCAAAATATATAAATTTTTTAGTTTAAGTTTAACGCTGTCTTTTTCAGTGGTTATCAATGTTCCCCTCAAACTTTTGAGTCGTTTAATATCATTTTTGTTATAAGCATGATGATCATCAAATATAATCCTTTTTTCAGGTTTTACACATAGAATAGACAGATCTTTGAAAAACCGATCCGGATTACCAATTCCGCAGATTGCAAAAATAGGTGTTGGGAGATTTTCCACGCGTATCTTTTTATGATTTGCGTCAACTATGGCTAACGGTTTGAGCTCATAGGAAAAAACCGGGGTTTCATCATAAATAATCGATTTTCGAGATAAAATTAAGCTTGCTCGTTTCATAGAAGCCGGCTTTTCCCGTAGGAGTCCTGCAGGTAAAAGACGGTTGTTATCAAACGGCTTTTCACCAAGAATGATAATCTCAATATCTTTTTTTACCTTTCTATATTGAAAGCCATCGTCGAGGATTATGCAATCAACATTGTCAAGAAGAGCAGCCGCCTTTAATCTGTTTGATCCGCAGGCAACCGGAATCTTATGAGTTGCAATTAGATACGCCTCATCTTGAGCTTCGGGAGGCTTAACATAAATCGCATTGCCATCGGAAACAAGATATGCGCCCTTTTTCTTGCTTTTGTATCCGTTTGTTATAACGCCTACCTTTATACCGTTTTCCTTAAGCATATTTGCCAAATAGATAACAAATGGTGTTTTGCCTGTTCCTCCTGCCGTGATATTGCCAACACCGATACAAAAATGCGGCATACTGTGAGATTTAAGGATTTTCTTATCATATAGAAAATTTCTTGATTTTACTGCCGCACCGTAAAAAAATGATATTCCTCTAAGCAACTTGGTAATTATAAAATTATCCGAATGAATTATCTCCTCAATCATTTGCGACTATAGTGTCTGTATCTTTAATAAATTTATAGAGTTCATCTGCGGTTCTATCAATCACGCCGATTTCACCGAGTAGTGACCGGACAACTTTTATTTTTTCCACAGCTTTATTCCTTTCTAATTTATTAAAATAAATTAGAAGAGAGTCCGCAGCTTTTTGGGGATCTATATTTTGAATAAATTCCGGATAGATAGTTTCACCCGAAATAATGTTAGGTAAGCCCATTTTGTCAACACCTTTAACAATCATTTTTCCTATCTTGTAAGTTATATAAGATAAACGGTAGCAGATGACGCCCGGAACTCCTGCTATGGCAGCTTCAAGTGTTACCGTTCCGGATTTAAGTAATGCCGCCGTGGAGCTTGCGAATAGTTCATCTCCGCTTAAAAGCAAGTTTTTATATTTTCCATAATACGCTGCTTTAATGTCGGGTGCTTTTGCAATCTTAACAGATAGATTATCAACGCTATTTTTCAATATATCGGCAATATTCATAAATAACGGAAGCTGTTTTTTTATCTCACCGATTCTACTTCCGGGAAAAATTCCAAGCAGAGGCTTGTTTGGATCTGCTCTGTTTTTAACTTTTATTATATCTATAAGAGGATGACCGAAATAATCAACATAAAAATTATCTGAAATAAATTTTTTATACAACTGCTTTTCAAACGGCAGGATGACAACGAGCTTGTTTACAATTTCAGCTATCCAGCTTATTCTACTTTTACGCCATGCCCATACCTGGGGGCTTATATAATAAAAAACAGGTATATTTGCTTTTTTTGCTACCTTTGCAATTCTCAGATTAAAGTCAGGAAAATCGGCAAGAATAACAGACTTAACTTTACCTGATTTTATAATATCCGCGAGTCTGTTATAAAGAGAAAAAAGTTTTGTCAGTTTCGGCAAAACTTCCAGAGCACCTATAACACTGATTGAAGAAAAATTTTCCAATAGCTTGACACCTGCCGATTCTAAGCATGATCCGCCAACCGCAATAAACGGTATTTTTTCCTTACGCCAAACGGATTCTACAATAAGTGACAGATATCGGTCGGCAGAACTCTCTCCGCATACTATAAGCGATGGTTTCAATCCGTTACAAGCCTGTTTTGGCAAATATTTTTATTTTAAGGTGCAAGATAATCACTCCTTTTTAAAACCCGCAGCTTTGAAACCAAGCGTCCCTAAAGCTCAACATTATGCAGTGGTTTCATTATCTTCTTGTCGGTCTGCAGAAACCTCGTTTGGTAGTCTCAATAAATTTTACAAGATAGGCTATATTTGAATCTGTTCCATATAAATTTACAAGCTCATATATTGCATCGCTAAGCGCATTTTTCTCCATAAAAAGAATCCTGTATGCTTTGGTAAGGTTATCTATCTGCAATCTGGTAAAATTATGTCTTGCCAGTCCGATTCTGTTTATTCCGTGTAGCGTTGCCCTTGGATCTCCTGACAGACAAAACGGCAAAATATCCTGCGGTACACCGCTTGAACCACCTACCATTGCATATTTTCCAATTCTTACAAACTGATGAATTGCAACCAGTCCGCCAATAATAGCATTATCCTCTATAGTGATATGCCCTGCAAGTGTTGCACCGTTGGCTAATATAATATTATTGCCGAGGATGCAGTCGTGTGCAATATGGGCATAAGCCATAATTAAACAGTTATCCCCTATTGTTGTTACGCCGCCGCCTCCTGAAGTACCTCTGTTAATCATGCAAAACTCTCTAAAAGTACTGTTTTCCCCGATATTTAAAAAAGTTTTCTCACCATTAAACTTTAGATCCTGAGGGATTGTACCAACGGTGGCGTGAGGAAAAAGCGTGCATCCTGCCGACAGATGTGTATATTGAGCTACCGTTGCGAAACTTGAAATATTACAATTATCTTCAATAACCGTATCGCCTTCAACTATGGCATACGGACCTATAATTACATTGTCACCAATTTTGGCGGATGGATCAACTATAGCGGTCTTATGGATTTTTTGCATTTAATACCAGCTTAGCCATGATTTCACCCTCTCCAATTCTTTTGCCGTCGACACTTGCCATTACGGCGAGTTTCCACACATCACCATGCCTTTGAATTATTGAGGCTTCCAACTGCACGGAGTCTCCAGGCACGGCTGGGGCTCTAAAACGAAATTTGTCAACACCCATAAAATAGATAAGAGCATTTTTCTCTTCATCGGACTGCTTGTCCAACATGTCAAATACAAGAATACCTGAAGCCTGCGCCAACGCTTCTATCAGTAAAACTCCAGGTAATACAGGGTGATTAGGGAAATGTCCCTGGAAAAAAGCTTCGTTGTATGTTAGATTTTTAAGGGCAACAATATGTTTGCCTCTTTCGATCTCAAGCACTCTATCAACAAGTAAAAATGGATAATCATGCGGTAATATCCTTCTTATTGCATCAATCGTTATCATCATAAGCCTCTTTTATATGGTTAATTTCTTTCTCAAGTCGATTAATCTTTTTTACAATTTCAGGCAGACGTTTATTTAAAGCCTGAACTTTGAGCCATTTTCTGTGATCTATTGCAGGTATACCGCTATATTGTCCAGTTTTCAGAGATTTATGAACGCCGGATTTTGCACCAACCTGTACACCCGAATCAATTTTTATATGACCTAATATACCAACTTGGCCGGCAAGAATAACATTATTTCCAAGTGAACTTGATCCTGCTATTCCAACCTGAGAAATCAATAAACAGTTGGAGCCTATCTGCACATTGTGGGCAATTTGAACAAGGTTATCAATTTTAGTTCCCTTACCAATGACCGTTTTACCTAATGCGGCTCTATCTATTGAAACATTGGAACCTATCTCAACATCATCTTCTATTTCTACGATACCAATCTGCAGAATTTTAATATGTTTGCCATTTTTATCGTGCGCATATCCATATCCGTCTGATCCTATAACCGTTCCGGCGTGTATCCGTACTCTATTTCCTACAAGAGAACCTCTCAAAATAGACACATTTGGAAAAATTACGCAGTCATCACCTATTTCAACATCATCATCTATTACTGCGCCCGGATATATAATGCTGTTATCTCCTATTTTTACCCCGTTTCCTATGTATGATGTAGGATATATATTTGCATTATCAGATATCGTGCAATTTGCGCCAATGTATGCAGCTTTATTTCCAAAAACTGGCTTTTTTGCCGTATGAAATAGTGATACAATATGAGCTACCACGAGATACGGATTATCCGATATAAGGAAGCTTTTATCTCTATCTTTCGGAGCTTTATCTATAATAACAGCTGATGCACAAGTCGTCAAAAGCAGATATGCATAATGCCGATTTGTAAGAAAGCTAATATCTCCTTTATGAGCATTCTCAAGAGAGTTTATTCCCGTTATATCGCAATCGTCGCCCACAAAATCGCACGATGAGATTTTCGCCAAATAAGAAAGAAGCACTATTTTCTCTTAACGGTTGTCAAACCATTGTAATCTTTAATCACTTCATTCGTAATATCAATGGAAGGATTATAATCAACAACACCAGAATGAACTTCAATAATAATAGCATATCCGTCTTTCTTTCGTATTTTCTTCACGATGGAGATAAGGCTGTCTAATATATTTTTGCTGTATGCCGATTCTTTTTTTGCTAAATCCGTTCTCACTCTCTGAACCAATGCCTGAAATTTGATAACATTTTTCTTGTAGCTGTTTAATTTTGCTGAATTCATATTCGACGATGAAAGATTGCCAAGTTCCTTTTTTTGTTTTTTTAACTTCTCCGCTGCATCCTTTAATATTTTTTGTTTTTCCTTTGCCATTCTTTCCAAAATAGTCTTAGCCTGTTTTCCTTCCGCAGTGTTGTTAAGAGCTTTCTGCAAATTGACAACCGCGATTTTATAATTCGCCGCATTGGAATACGTCGGAACGCTTAATATCAATAATAGAAACATCATTGTAAAAACTGCTTTTTTCATATAATCCTCCTCAAGGTTATATTTAAATTTTTTTATATTTGGATTATAACAAAATTGATGTAAAATTCAATACCATGAATAAAAACAAACGCAGCATGGCTATAGTATATTTTGGTAAAACAGGAAATACAAAAAAAGCTGCAAAGTTAATGAAGGAAATTAAGAACGTAAAATTATATAATATAAAATCTCTCAATCTTCCAAAACCTATATGGTTGTTTCTATCCCTGTTGCCGCCTCTTATATGGAAATTCATAAATATTCCTATCCACATAGAACCATCGTTTGATATTTGCAAATATGATATAATAGCAATAGGATTTCCGAAATGGGGTTTTATGACGCCTCCTATCAGCTCCTTTATAGCTAAATACGATCTCAGCAACGTTTCTTTGCTGCCGTTTATGACCTATGGAGGATGGGATTATGAACGATTTTACAACAAGATTTGCAATATGTTAGAAAAAAACGGCGGCAAAATTATCGGAAGACTGTTGATAAAGCGTAAGCTTCTACAAGATTCTGAACAAGTAAAACAGTTAATTCTCAAGTCTGTAAGAAAATGAGACCAATGCAGCAGTCTAATTATGCGGAAAAAGATCAATTATTTTGTTTTTCTTCCCTTCCATATCTTTTAACGCCGTTAATTTGTAAAGATGCAATATCTATAAAACCGAAACCGATTTTATAGATATTGTTCAAAGTTTTAGCCTATTTATTTCATTGGCAAACATCTGGATTTTTTTAAAAGGTGGTTCCAAAGGAGAAATTAAAAGCACTTGACGGTTGATTCTTTTTTGGTGAGATATCTTTGCCTATTGCCACATCTATCGGACCAATAGGAGAGAACCACGTGATACCCGGACCAACAGCCTGTTTAAGGGAAAGTTTTGCACCGTTACCCCATACATCACCTACATCGTAAAATAACTTTCCATACAATTTAAGAGCACTGATAAGAGGAAAATGCAGTTCAATGCTGCCTACCGCTTTTTTCGTACCGCCAATAAGATTACCGTTTTTATCACGCGGAGAGATTTGTGAGAATGTTGCACCTCTGAAGTCATCTATGCCGCCCATATAAAATAGCTCTGACAATGGAACCTTTTTACCTATTGCACTGACAGCAGTCCCTTTGATTTTTTCCATCAATACAAATGTATTGCTTAACTTTTGATAAAATCGTGCGTCAAATGCAGGTTTAATAAATCTCATATTTCCTCCGATTCCGGCAAATTCAACAGATAAGTCTTCTTTATTGCCTTTCGTAGGATACAGATAAATATTTCTTGAATCATGTCCTGCAAACGGAGTTACAGCACTTTTTACAAACGTACCTGCATTATCAAGAAGCGTTGCAGACGGATTATCCGTAATAATCTTTATTTTATCTACATTGAAGCCATAACTCGCTCCAAGTTTATAATAATCGCCGTATCTTTTGGTTACGGTTAACGATGTTCCGTAATTCTTGTCATCATAGTCAATCAATGTACTTTTTATATTGAAAAGATGAAGTTCAACTGATATTGGCATGTTATGCCACCACGGCTGCACAATGTCGATATCGAACTGTTTGGTTTTAGATGACAACGATCCTGACACGGATGTATGAATTCCCGTTCCCATAAAATTAGCTTCACTGAGGGAAGCTTTTAATAGAGCTTTATCATAAGTACTATAGCCTGCTCCTATGCTCGCCGAGCCGGTACTTTTTTCCTTTACCTGAACGTTAAGTTTCATCTTGTCTCTTTTTATTCCCGGAACTTGTCTTATTTTTACATTTGCAAAAAAGTTTGTATTAATTATATTGCGACGGCTTCTTCTTATTTTTTTAGGATTGTAAAAATCACCTTCAACAATTTTCATTTCTCGTCTTATGACTTTATCTTCTGTTTTACTATCTCCTTCTATGGTTACTCTCGCAATTTTAACTTTTCTGCCCTTATTTATTACAAAATGAATATTTACAAGTTTTTTTGTGTCATCAAAGCTAATCTGAGGATTTATGTCTGCGTATGCGTATCCTTTCTGACCGTAAAGATCAACAAGTTTTGACACATCATTGCGTAGTGCAACACCATTAAATATTTTTCCGGCTCTACTTGTCAATGATTTTAAAATGGTTTTATTAAGGGTACCGAGATCAGAAAAGCTGATTTTACCGATCTTGTATTGTTTTCCCTCATTAATCATTATTTGGAGCATAATTTTACCATCTATAGGATCGACAAGTATCTTGATCGGCTTAACTTTAACCTTTGCATATCCCCTGGAAAGGTAAAGGTCGGTAATTGTGCCCCTGTCAGATGGCAGGGCACTTGGGTTAAACCGCCCCGTATAAAACCATGGCAGCCATGTTAAAAGATAAGCTCCGTACTTAGGCCGGTTTGTCATAGCATCGATTATATCCGAAGATTTAATATGCTTATTTCCAAATATTTTTACAGCCTTTATATATGTTTTTTCCCCTTCGGTTATATTAAAAATCAGATCTACACGGTTATTTTTAACCGGTTTTAACTTCGATTGGACATGTGTTAAAAACCGCTGTTTTGAAGCATAAAACGAAATTATTTGATTAACTGAGTTCTTAATCTTTTCTCTGCTTACTATCTGGTACGGTTTCACATCTATTATCTTAAGCAGCTGCTTATCTTTTATATGATCATTGCCGCTAAATAAAATATTTCTTATTGACGGTTTTTCAAAGATTTTGTATATTAATTTGACCCCGTTTTTTTCATCTGTTTCACTTACCGTTATCCTTTTAAAATATCCAAGTTTAAAGATATTTTTTATATCTTTATCCACTGTAGTCAGCTCAAGTTTGCTGCCGACTTTAGAATTTATTTTTTCCAGTATCGTTTGGCTGTCAATCCGTTGATTTCCTGTAATTGCAATATCTCTAATGACTGCAGAAAAACTTGTATTTGTAAAAAGAAAAATAGAAAACAAAATTATAGTAGATCTCAAATAATTCACATCAATCTCCCGTCTTTTAGTGTTAATATATCATCCGCAATAGATGCAACTTTTTTGTCATGCGTTGCAATCAAAAATGATGTACCTCTCTCCCGCGACCATTCTATGATGGAGAGCAGCTGATTGCAACTAATTGAATCAAGATTGCCTGTAGGTTCATCTGCCAAAATTAACTCCGGACTCATAATCATGGCGCGAAGCAGGCTAACCTTTTGAGATTCTCCTCCCGATAAAGTTTCAACGGATCTATCAGCTAAATTGGATAGATCAAGCATAGACAAAAGCTGTTTTGCTTTATTTGTTGCTTCAACTCTATTTATTTTGTTGATCATAGCAGGCATAATAATATTTTCCAGGGCGGTAAATCCTTTCATGAGATAGTGGAATTGAAAAAGAAATCCGATATGCTTTCCTCTCAAATCGGCAAGACGTTTGTCATTTAACTTATTAATGTCATCTCCTAAAATTTTAATCTGTCCCGAATCGTATTTCAGCAACAGCCCTAAAATTTTCAGAAGTGTGCTTTTGCCAGAGCCTGATACACCCAATAAGGCTGTTATGCTTCCTGCTTTTATTTGAAGATCAATTCCTACAAGCACTTCTCTGTTAAATCTCTTTTTTATACCAAGAGCTTCAAGTATCATTGCCTCATCTCACTATCAATGCCATAGCCGGCTGCTTTGCCTGCAGGATAAAGTGTTGACAAAAGTGATATTAATAGAGCTATGGCAGATACTATAACCATATCGGATATTTTCATTTGAAATGGGATTGTGTTAAGGTAAAAAATATTTTTCGGAAGTTTGATGAACTGATAATGACCCATTATATAAGCCATTATAAGAGATAAAATAATACCTATTACTATACCGATAGATGATATCATTAACCCTTCGGAAACGAATATAGCTTTAATCTGTGCTTTTTTGGCACCCATAGATCTAAGTATGGCTACATCGCTTTTTTTCTCGGCAACAAGCATTATCAGCGATGAGCTTATGGCAAAGCTGCTGACAAGGAGAATCAGCGACAGAACTATTGAAACAATAATCTTTTGAAGCTTCATTGCATAGAACAGATTGGCATTCTGGCTTATCCACGAAACAATATGTTTTGTTGGAAAAGCCGCTGCAAGATTTTTAGCAAAAAGTTCTGCTCTGTAAGGATCTGAAATTGATATATCTATGCTGCTTAGCATATTTGACACGCCCATAATATTTTGGGCTGTTGATAACGGCATAAAGATAAAAACATGATCATATTGATAAAGTCCGGTTTGAAAAACACCTGATATCTTGAGATTGACAGTCTTAGGCAGCAATCCGAAGGGAGTGGATTGACCGAATGGAATTATTAATTTTACTCTATCGCCAACATGAAGCTTAAACGATTTCAAAAGCGGCGCGCCTATTAGTATGGCATTTTTTTCCAAACCGCCTTTTCGTATCTGTTTTTTCAGCCTGCTATTTACAAAATTCTGTTTAACTCCTTCAAATACTACCGAACCAAACTGTGTTGGAGATGATAAAATTGCCCCGGATTTTAATGTTATATATGCAGCTTTAACCCCACTTTCAGCCCTTATTTTATCTAACAATTTATTATCTGACATCATAAGACCGCCGCCTTTTCTTGTCATGCTTACAGATGTTTCTATATTTAGGATTTTAGATTGAACAGCGTCAATGAAACCGTTTGTTAAGCCGGCTGCCAAAATAAGTGAGCTTACTCCTATGGAAATTCCAATAATTGCCAATACAGAACTTAGTGTTACAAAATGTCCTTTTTTTTTAGTCAGATACCTGAATGCTATCTGAATTTCAATCGGTAAATTCATATCTTCATCAATTTAAACCAGCCTTTTTAAAATTTATAGGAAAAATTACCACCGCTTTAAATAAAAAATATCCAACTTTTTATTTTACTACTGCGGATATGAATTCATCTTTTTCCATACACAGTCGAGTATCATATTTTTGTTGCCGAAAACTATTTTAGCTTCTCTGAAGCTTTAACAATTTTTCGCGATTTTATAGCAAATAGTTGACTTTCGGCAATTACCTTGATGATTCCGCCATGCGATTTCAGTCTTTTTAATATCTTTTCCGCTTTATCAAGATTGCCTATTTTATATAGCGATTCTGCAAAATACAAGTTGGATTCGTCATCATTTTTGGCTTTAGACAAATAATCCACCGCCTTTTTATATTTCAAGAGTTTAAACTCGGTGCTCCCAAGAACTTTATAGTCGGCAGGCATCGGTTTTTTAGATTTTAATGTCTCAAACACTTTATCATAGTTTCCTTTTCTATAGTATGAATCGGCAAGCATTGTCATATCAACATCGGATTTTTTTATCTTCAGTGCAGACTTATAATAGGTAATTGCCATCCCAAATCGCTTCTGCCTGAAGGCCATATTTCCCATTACTTCCCAATAAACCTGCATATTATTTACAGACTTGTGATCAACAGAATTTATTAATTTTTCTGCCTCTGCCGAATCATTCCTTTTTAGAGCTATATAAGCAAGTCTTACCAGTGAGCCGTTTTTATATTTCTTATATCCTTTTATTTTGTTAAGCAGACTTTCCGCATCTGATATCCGCCCTGATTTTATTAACAGATCGGCAATCTCGCCCGGATTATGAAGGTTGCCGGCAAATTGAATTAATTTTTTTAGATCAATTAGTTTTGGGTCGGCTCTGTATTTTATCATTAAATTATCAATCGATTTACCTGCAAGCTCCCCTGCTTTTGCGTTCCAAATTGAATTGCTTCCATGATGATTTGCATATTTATAAAGAATATTAAGAGCTTCTGTAAACCTTTTGTTTTTAATAAGAAGTTCCGACTCTTTTAATGTCGCTATTCTTACTATTTCATCATCGTATTTGTAGTTTTTCCTTATTTTCTCGATTCTCTCTAATCCTATATTGCTTAGAAGCTCTGAGACTGCTCCGTTTCGTTTTGCATTCGCCGCCCATTGCGCAGTCGGCTTAGCTTTGTAAGCGGCATAAAACAGTTTTGCAGCATTTTGGTAGCTCCCTTGCTCCTTTAAGCATTCGGCTTGACTGTAAATAGTTGCGGGAGTTCTTTTAAGATTGTCAATCAGGCTATACGCAAGGTCAAATTCATGCAGGACGCAGAATGTTTTAATCATAATAGGCATATACGGTTCTGACAATTTTTTAAATTTATCAATACCTATTTTTTTTGTCTTAGCATAATAATATGCTTTGGTAAAATAGAGATTAGCTCTTACCGTTTCTTTATCTTCTGCATAGCTTGCCCCATAACCTATAAGATAAGCAAGTTTGTATCTGCCGGATGCACTCTTGAATTTCTCTCTCGCCTTTTGAAATCTTTTTGATTTCAAATATCCTTTTCCAAGCTTAAGGCTGGCAAGAGAAGCAGAAGCAGTTCCGGCATATCTATCGAATATAAGGTTTAAAAGGCTTATTTTGTTGTATCCGATATCGTTTTTGCCATAAGATTCTGCGAGCATGAAAAGAGCATCGGGCATCATGCTTTGATTTGAAGGGAACTTAATAGCTTTTTGCAAAACGGTTTTTGCATAATCCAGCCGATTAAATTTTATATTTGTTTCTGCAAGATATACGAGAGATGCCGGATAATAGACACTTTTCGGATATAAATTAACGATTTTTTTAAATAATTCTTGAGCGCTGGAATAATTTTTGCTGTAATAGAATTTAACCCCACTGTAAAATAGCTTACCATCAGGTTTTAGTAAAGAGGGCGCTATGATATTTATTTTAAGCTTCGGGTCGGGAATATGATCTATAGCCGATATAGGTATAGCTGTTCGATTTTCATGAAAAGTTAATACTGTTTTTCCTGTCTGTTTTGTAACTGTAACGGAAAACTCCGGGTCAAATGCGAAGCGTATAAAACCATGTCTATCTTTTATACCGCTTGAAATATCAATAATCGGAAAATTCTTAAATATTTTTAAAATTGGCGGAGTTATCTCTCTATCTGTAAATAAAACTATCTGCCCGACCGACTTTTTGAAACCTACATGGTTATTCCCAAGCTGAACAACGGCTTTCGCGCCTTTTTCATAACCGGTAATATTAATATAAGCCGAATATGCACTATGCGTAATTAATATCAGTGCAAGTACAATAAATATAATTCGCTTTATATAACACATTTTCGAGAAAATTAAGGACTTTAAGCTCAAAGTAATTATTCCAATCTTCATATGATATTCATAGCTTTCATAAAACTTAGAAAATTTTAATCGTCATTTCAATTTAAGCTGCGATTCTTTTTTCAATCAACGCTATATTCTGTCGTTTATTTAATTTTTGGAGAAACCGAACCTAACAGATATTTCAAATCCTGATCTGAGAATCGTATGCCAAATCCCAAATAAGGTGATCTTGATTTAGTATTAAGAATATCCTCAACACCTCCCGAGAGATAAAAATAGTGATAGAATTGATAATTTGTCCCTATGTTCATATGAAAATGAGAATCTCTTATATCGTTATACTCGTTAAAGTCATACGCATCCGTACTTAGTTTCAGCTTATCATTATAAAAATAGTAGTCTGCGCCAACACCAAAAGTCGATTCTGTAATACCGCCTCTTATAACTATATTCCCATACCGTTTACCGATCTGAGCTGTAATTCTCTCTTTGGTATTTCTTTTCCTCGGTGCATTGGACAAATATTTATAGTTTCTCTCCGATGTAACACCTATTTTATAAAATAGATCAGGTGATGTATTAATTTTTGCTCCTACATAAGTCTTAAAGTTTGAATGACGTGTAAGAAGTTTGCTGTTAGCTTCAACATGTATGGTCAACTGATCAAACTTTTTTAATGTTTTTTTTACCGACTTAAGTGCGACATTAAGGCTATTATACGCAGACTCACTTTTTACCAGTTTGCCGATAGTTCCCTGTCCCGAATTGATATGTTTGATCAGTCTTCCCGCTTCATTGCTTGCAAACGCAAACTTGTTTGCAGCATTATTAATGCTTATAATTGTCTTTTGAATATTTTCTCTGTTCTCTTTGGTTATATTATCAATATTTTTTGAAAAATTTTTCAATCTCGAAAGAATCACAGGAGCTTGCTTTTTTAATATTCTGCCGAACTCATTTAAGTTTGTTACCATCTGATTAATTGCTTTTCTATTATCACTAACCACGCCGTTAGCATTACGTGCAAATCGATTAAAACTGACTGCCGCTCTGTTTATGTTATCGGCAACATTTTGAAAACTTCGGATTGTTTTATTAATTCCTTTGTAGTCTATAGAATCTGCTGCTCTTTTTATTGCATCGGATGCTCCTTTTACGCTTCTAAATACACTGGATAAATCTACCGACTTGATCTGTCTGCTTAAGCTTTGTCCGCTGATTAAAAATTTTTTGCTTTTACCGGGAATAATAACAATAAAATGTTCGCCTATTGCGCCTCTGGTTTTAATTGCTATAGCTGAATCATCAGGTATTTTTATACCATTTTTTATTATCATAGATATTACTGCCTTATCATTTAACAACGCAAGTCCCTGCACTCTGCCTATAGAAATACCTGCAATTTCCACTAAACTTTTATTTTTAATACCATTTGCCGAATCTACAACAGCTTTAATATTGTATCCGGTTTTACCAAACGATAAACCTCCAAACTTAGTAGTTAATGCAAAAAATGCAGCCAATGAAACGATGATAAATAAACCGACAACAGCTTCATATTTTCTTTGTGAATTTGTTTGCCTCATTTTGCATCCCCATATTGCGTATTTAACTTAAGGTATAGCATCTATTTCCTCTTCTGATGTTACGGTCTGCCGCTGACACAACCGTCAACTATCGGACCATCTATATCACCGTCAACAAACTGTCTCACAACCGGATTTTCACTTTTCATGAACATATCTACACTACTATACTCTATAATGCGGCCTGTGCAAACCATAACAATAAAATCCGCTATTTTCGATACGGCTTGAATATCATGGCTTATCATTAAGATAGTTACGGCTCTGTCTGCTATTTTTTTGATCAGATCATGTATAACGGTTGTTGTCACCGGGTCCAATCCCGTTGTGGGTTCATCTAAAAGCAGATATTCCGGATCAAGCACGAGTGCTCTTGCGAGTGCTGCTCTTTTATTCATACCGCCTGAAAGTTCGGATGGATATTTGTCAGCCGCATCACTTAGATCAACATCTTTTAAAGTATGCATCACCTTTAATTCAGTCTCTTTCTTGTTAAGCAGCAGATGTTCATGAATTGGAAATGCAACATTTTCAAAGACAGTCAGCGAATCAAACAGTGCTCCATTCTGAAAGAGAAAACCTATTTTTTGCCTAATTTTAATAAGCTCGGTTGCTTTTAAATTAGTTATATCTTCTCCTTTGATCAATATTTTTCCACTATCAGGATGCATAAGTCCGACAATAATTTTCAACAAAACAGATTTTCCGCTTCCGGAAAGTCCGGTAAGCACGGTTATTTTATTTGATGAGACCGTTAGATTGATATCGTTTAAAATATTTTTTCCGTTTATTCTCTTGTAAATATTTGCAACTTTTATCATATCAAAACATAACGGCTGTTAAAAAATAATCCGAAAGGAGTATCATGACGCTTGACAAAACAACTGCGGAGGTTGTCGATTTGCCGACACCTCGAGTGCCTCCTTTTGTTGTTATGCCATAATAGCATCCTATAACGCTTATAAGGACACCGAAAACGGCAGCTTTTATCAAACCGTAAGTAATGTCGGATGTTCCAAGAAATGTCTGTATATTATCCATATATCCCGCTCCGCTCACACCGAGAGAGTAAACGCTTATTATGTATGATCCAAGATTTCCAGCCGCATTTGCAAGCATAGTTAAAAGAGGCATAGCAAATAAACTCGCAATAATTCGCGGAGAGACAAGATATTGAATCGGGCTGACACCTATTACGGATAACGCATCAATCTGTTCGGTTACTTTCATAGAGCCAATCTCAGCACTCATTGCCGATACGGTTCGGGCGGTAACCATCAATGCGGCGAAAACAGGCGCTATTTCTCTTCCAAAAGAGATTGCAACAGTATATCCAATCATCGATGTTGCTCCGAACTTACTAAATCCATGGTATGTTTCAAGAGCCTCAACCATCCCTGTAAAAAATGCCGTCAAGATAACTATTCCGGTTGAAGAGGCTCCGATTTTGTAAAATTCTTCAATAAACCGTGCAATTCTAAAAGGGCGGCGGAAAAACCAGATAAATGAATTAAACATTAATACGGCTATCGAGCCGGTATCAAGTGCCACATTAATAGAATATCTTCCGATCCACGCAAAAAAATTCATATATATATACGTTTTACCCTGTTTCCTATACCTGTTATTATCTCATAAGGAATTGTTCCTGCGAGCTTCGCAATCTCCCATGGCGTTATCGATTTACTATTATCGGTACCGATAATAGTTACCTCATCATATTGTTTAGCCTCAATATCGTTAAGATTTACTGCAATTGCGTCCATAGATACAATGCCAGCTATTCTTGCCAATTTGCCATGTATAAGCACATAACCTCTATTTGACAGCGATCGTCTTATTCCGTCTTCATATCCGACAGGGACAATTGCAAGTTTTGTATTCGTAAGTGCGCTCCATGTTCCGTTATACCCAACTGTCTCGCCATGTTTAGCATGTTTTATCATAAGTAGATAAGAACTGAGTTTGAATGTAAGTTCCAAATTTCCCAGATTATCATAAGGATCAATTCCATAAAGAGCAAGTCCGGGTCTTATATTGTTTGCATATTTTGATCTTGTTTTTAAAGCTGTCGAACCGCTGCTTGCAATATGAATGAAATCAGGATTAATGCTAATAGTTCTTAATTTTTCAATAATCTTGTCAAACCGTTCAACTTGAATATTTGCACTGTTTTTATCAAAAATATGCGAATATACCCCTTTTATATTGATTAGTTTGGTTTGTTTTATTAACTCCAAAAAATCGTCAAATTCGTTCCATTTAACTCCCCACC
>CAZAPZ010000020.1:0-20322 GCA_964487285.1 uncultured Campylobacterales bacterium
TTGGTTTGTCTGACTTTGAATATGCTTTTTATACAGCAGTAGCGGACAATGAAAGCGCAAGAGAATTAATGTAAAAAGACAAATTAAGAGAGCTTGCTGTAATCCTAACAGAAAGAGTAAAAGCAAACGCATCAATTGACTGGACAATAAAAGAGAGCGTAAGAGCAAAATTGAAGGTGATAACAAAACGGACTTTGAGACAATTCGGATATCCACCGGATATGCAAAAATTGGCAACAGAAACCGTATTAAAACAAGCTGAATTAATTGCAAACGAGATAACAAATGAGTAAGCCCAGTGCATAACAAAGGCTATACCCAATAAGGATTTTGGTGGTAAATAGAAAGTAAATTCAAATAATAAACATTAGTAATAAATTGAAATGGAAGTGCTTTGAAATCCCTTACTGCTCATGGCCACTTACCGTTAGGATGTAGGATTATAATGCTCCCATAAAATCAGACCAAAGTTTGAAGCAATTTTTCCCATCTTCGTCATTATGAGACCACTGCCCACAAAAAAGTTTTATTTTCACCGCCGACAATTCCTTCTTCGACATGTGTATGGTTATGCATTCCATACACCTACATTCCGGTAAAGCAAGAAATAACATATATCCGGTGGTTTGCGGCAATTGAAACAGTTGATCTCCTGTTATATTAACTTAATTCGGATAGTTAATAAGTCTTTCTATTTGCAAAACTTTGCACTTCTTTTGACAAGATGCTGATTTTTGATTTGACTTTTGCCGCATTGATAAAACTGAATCTGCCGTTTTCATAAACAATTTTTCCGTTTATAATAACTGTTTTTATATCGCTGTGTGAAAATGAATAAACAAGATACGAGTAAGGATTGTAAATTGGAATCGATGATAATGCATCGGGTTTTATAATAATCAGATCCGCCATATATCCGGGCGACAGCTTTCCGACTTTTATACCAAGCGGCCCCGCCGGATTAAAAGTGGCCATCTTGAATATTGACTGCGCATCAGATATCGTCGGATCTCCTGACACACCTTTATGTATAAGTGCAGCCGTATTCATTTCGGAAAAAAGATTTTGCTTGTTGTTGCTTGCGGCTCCATCTGTTCCAAGTGCTATATTTATTCTACTCATTTTAGATATTGGCATGATGCCGCTTGCTAATTTAAGGTTGCTTTTGATATTATGTGCAACAGTTGCTTCACTCTTCTCTAACAGCGAAATATCATTATCGGTCAGCTTAACCGCATGCGCCACAACTGTTTTTTCAGTTAGTAGTCCCAATTTATCAAGCATCGCAATTGGCCGTTTGCCATATTGCTCAAGTATCATTTTGACTTCGCCGTCGGTTTCGGAAGCATGAATTGTTACAGGAACATCATATTTTTTAGATAATTCTAATAATTTTTTTAATGTTGTTTCCTTTGTTAAATAAAGTGAATGCGGAGCGATTATAGGTCTCACCAGTTCCCCGTCTTTATATCTAATTATCAAATTTTCTATGCGTTTAATAACCGTATCCGAGTTATTGGAATTCGGTGAAAAATCAAGCGCACCTTCACCTACAAATCCTCTCATACCAATATCAACAGCAGCTTTTGCAACTTGATTTTCAAAATAATACATATCGACAAAACAGGTAGTTCCCGTTGAAATCATCTCCATCATAGACAGCAAACTCGACCAATAAACCGTCTCTTTATTAACAAACTTTTTTTCTATTGGAAATATTACGCTGTTAAGCCATTTTTGTAACGGGAGATCATCGGCAACACCGCGCAGCATACTCATCGCAAGATGAGTATGCGCATTAATTAATCCAGGCATAACAAAACAACCGGTGCAGTCTATCACATCACCATACGCAGTATCGGAAATGAGATTATTTTTTATATATAGATCTTTTTTGTAAATACCTTCGCAATCAATTAAAGTTGCATTTTTTATAATCATATTTGCAAATTACCTTCTTTTTCCTTATGATAGCCAATAGATGGAAAATTTGCAAAATAGATTGGAAAAAAGTCTCCCTGAACTTCAAACATACGGCATACAAAAAGCTGATATTGGAATCATAACAGGTACCGGCTTATCGGAAACTTCACCGGTTTCCGATATAAAAATATCTTATAATAACATAAGCGGCCTTGTCAAATCGAATGCTCCCGGACATATAGGCGAAATTTTATACGGTAAAGCAGGCGGCAAAACCGTTCTGTTTTTTTCAGGTCGATCTCACTTTTACGAAGGATATGACATGAAGGATGTTATGTATCCGATTGACCTCGCTGCAGCACTTGGCGTGAAGATGCTGATTGTTATAAGTGCCGCAGGAGGATTAAACCAATCGTTTAAAAGCGGGGATATTATGCTCATTACCGATCATATAAATATGATGGGCGTAAATCCGTTACGCGGACTTCAATCATATTATAATGAAAACGATCTGTTTTGTGATATGTCATCTCCATATTCAAAAGAACTCAATATAAAATTCATAAAAACAGCTAAAAACTTTAACCTTAATTTAAAGTCAGGAGTTTATGCAGCTGTTTCCGGTCCGTCTATTGAAACTGCAGCCGAAACTCGTTTTTTAATGAGGATGGCCGATGCCGTCGGTATGTCCACGGTTCCGGAAGTTATAGCCGCAAATAGAAACAATCTCAAAACGATATCCGCAGCAATCATTTCTAATATTAACAATCCGGATAATTTGAAACCTGTTCTCATAGAAAAAGTGATTAAAAACTGTCAACTTGGCGCCAAAATTCTTAAACCGGCTCTGTTGCAGTTCGTCACGGATATAAAAATAGAATAAGAATAATTAAAGAGAGTGTATAGATGAAAACTTCAATTGAACAATATTTGAAAAAAAACTTAAAAAATCAGATTAACGAAACCGATTTTAGTATTTGGATAAAGCCCGTGTCATTTTTACACACAAAAAAACGATTGGTTATTGAAATTCCCAATCGTTTTTTTAAAGAATGGATTAAAGATAATTGCTTGAAAGAGATAACGGAGCTCTTAAAAAAAATGAAGCAGGAAACGGAAACCATTAAGTTTATAATAAAAAAACCTGATGGTTCAAACCAAGCCAAAGGTGGCAATATCTTGCGTTCGGAACAAAATAGATTTTCGCTTAACGATAAATATCAATTTGAAAATTTTATAATAGGTGATTCTAACCGATTTGCCTCAGCAGCTGCAATTGCAGTAGCCTCAACTCCCGGCAAAGCTTACAATCCGTTTTTTATATATGGAGGCGTGGGATTGGGAAAAACTCACATCCTTCAGGCAATAGGAAATAGAGTGGCAAAAAACGGTTTTAAAAATATATGCTATACATCGTCGGAGCAATTCACAAATGAACTTATCAATGCAATAAAAAATAGATCTAACAACCAATTTCGTCAATATTACCGTAATTTAGATCTGCTGCTTATTGATGATATTCAATTTATAGCTGGGAAATACGGTACACAGGAAGAATTTTTTAACACATTCAACGCTATGCATCAAGTAAACGGCCAAATAGTAATCACAAGTGATAAATTGCCTAAAGATATAGACAACATCGGGGAAAGACTCAGATCTCGCTTCCAATGGGGGTTAATTGCAGAAATCGGACCTCCCGACTACGAAACAAGACTTGCCATAATACAAAGAAAAGCCAAATCATACAAAATAAATATCGATGATGATGTTGCTAATTTTTTATCGTCTAATATTACATCGAATGTGAGAGAGATCGAAGGTGCATTAGTTAGAATAGGCGCATTTTCCTCATTAATGAATGCTAAAATTACGATTGAATTCGCTGAAAAAATAATGAAAAATATCATGACGGAAAGAAAAAGACAGATAACGGTTGACAATATACAAAAAGCCGTTGCCGACCATTTTAATATTACCGTTTCAAAAATGTTATCTAAACGAAGAGAAAAAGAAATTTTAAGACCAAGGCAAATTGCAATTTATATAGTAAGAAAATTAACGGGGAAATCATATCCTGAAATCTGCAGGCACTTCGGTATGAAAAGCCATGCCTCAATAATAAACGCTATTAAAACAATTGAAACCGAAATAAATAAAAGCCAAATTTTTTCCGATGAAATAACAATAATTCATAAAAAAATTTCCAAATAGATTCTTGTCAATTTCCTGTTAGCAACATAGGAGTTTCTGACAAGCTTATGTTGCGATCTTACCTTTACTGACAATGCACGATAATAAAATATAAAGTTATAAACAGGGAAAATTGTTGATATATAAAGAATTTTTGATACAATAGACAAATTGACAGAAGTTACTACAATACTACTTTAAAGAATAAAGAATAAGAGGAGAGAAAAATGTTAATAGATAAAAAAGTTTTGTTAAACGCACTAAAACTAACAATGCACTTTGCAGACAAAAACTCTAATAATCCTATATTAGAAGCAACGCTGATAAATATAAAAAATAATTCAATAACATTATCTGCAACCGATACAAAAATAGGCTCTGAGATAACTATACCGACCAAATATGACAATATAGGAACTATATGCATACCTGCAATTAGATTTTATAATATGATACATTTAATAGAAGAAGATACTATAAATATAGACATTAACGACAAAATGATTAAAGTATCAACAAAGTCATATAAATCTCAACTTAAAAAATACGATGCTGATCTTTTTCCTAATCTTTTTAACGAAATTCCAACAACTAATATAACTATAAACGCAGCTATACTAAATAAAGCTATAAAAAGAACGGCTTTTGCTGCTGCAGTCAGAGGATATAAACCTGAAATTGAAGGAATTAATTTTATTACGGATAAAACAGGTATTTCTCTATGTACTACAAACTCATATAGATTAAGCTATTTTCATTATAATCCTGAAGACAATAGTTCATTAAACAATTTCGATATAATTATTCCAAAAAGATTTGCACTGGAACTTTTAAATATCACAGAAAATAAAAAAGAGATAAAAATAGGCATAACTGAAAATTATTTATCGGTTGAATCGGAGAACATAAAACTATTCAGCCGCCTAATAGAAGGAAAATTTCCCAATTACAGCTCTATGATAAAAGATAAAAATTGTAAACCGTTTTCTTTACCGACAGACAAATTCTTAAAAGCAGTTGAAAAAATAATTTTTATAACCGAAACTCCAAATTATCCTATCACTTTTACCTTAAACGATCAAAAATTGAACATAAAAGCTACGAATGAAGAAGGTGAATTTGCGGAAGAAAATATTGATATTAACAGTAGTGAAACATTTAAATTCAAATTGAACGGAAAAATGCTTTTTGAATATCTTACCACTATTGCAGATAAAACAATTGATCTATATTATGAAGCGGAAAAAGCACCGATACTGTTTATATCTCAAGAAACAGAATATAACTCAAAATATATTCAAATGCCTGTAGATTAACATGGAAGAATATAAAGCAAAAGATATAAAAGTTCTTAAAGGCCTTGAAGGAATAAGAAAAAGGCCCGCAATGTATATAGGATCAACCGATGATCACGGCGTTAACCACTTGCTGTTTGAAGTTGTTGACAATTGTATAGATGAAGCAATGGCAGGCTATTGCAAAAATATTAATGTTATACTTAATGATGATAAATCTGCAACAATAAAAGATGACGGACGCGGAATACCTGTTGACATCCATCCGATAGAGAAAATACCCGCGGCAACACTCGTTCTTACAACTCTTCATGCAGGCGGCAAATTTGACAACAACACATATAAAGTTTCAGGCGGTTTGCATGGAGTTGGAATATCCGTTGTGAACGCACTTTCCGAACAACTTGAAATGGTGATTGAAAGAGACGGCTTTTCTTATCATGAAAATTTTTCTAAGGGAATTGCGGTAGATCAACTTCAAAAAACCGGTACAAGTGATAAAACCGGTACATCAATTACATTTTTCCCCGATACAAAAATATTTGGTCAGCACAGCTTTTCTTCAGCAAAAATAGTAAAACGATTAAGAGAATTAGCCTTCCTTAATCCATCGGTAAAAATAGATTTTTATGATAATTTAAGCAATGAAAAACAAAGTTTTCATTACAAAGGAGGTATTGCCGAATTTGTAAGTTATTTAAATAATGGGAAAAAGCTGCTTTTTGACAATCCTATAGATATGCATTTTTATAATAAAGATAATCAAGTTACCGTAGATATAGCTTTTCAATATACGGCAGGATATAATGATATAATATATAGTTTTGCAAATGCGATAAATACCACTGAAGGCGGAATCCATCTTTCATCATTTAAAGCTGTTCTTACAAAACTACTCAATCAATACGCAGCTCAGAATGGAATGCTAAAAAAAGATGTTGTATTTACCGGTGATGACACAAGAGAAGGGTTAACAGCTGTTATCAGTGTTAAACTTCCTGATCCTCAGTTTGAAGGACAGACAAAAACCAAGTTGGTCAATAGCGAAATAAAGAGTGCAATGTTTGGTAACCTTATGGAACACTTAAACAATTATCTTGTTGAACATCCGGCGATTTCGAAACTTATTATTGATAAATGCATTGCTGCAAACCGCGGCAGACAAGCTGCAAAAAGAGCAAGAGAGCTTGTAAGACGAAAATCGGTTTTTAATATCGGAACACTTCCGGGAAAATTATCAGATTGCTCAAATAGAGATCCTGCAGAATCCGAACTTTTTATTGTTGAGGGTGACTCTGCGGGAGGATCGGCAAAGCAGGGAAGAGATAAAAATTTTCAAGCTATTTTACCGCTAAAAGGAAAAATTCTTAATGTTGAGAAATCAAAAATCGATAAAATTTTATCCAGTGAAGAGATTAAAAATATTATAACAGCTATAGGCTGCGGTGTGGGAGATCAATTTAATATAGAGAAAGTCAGATATCATAAAATTATACTGATGACCGATGCGGATGTTGACGGAGCCCATATACAAACGCTTATTTTAACACTATTTTTCAGACATATGAAACCTCTTATTGAACATGGATATCTTTATATTGCACAGCCTCCTCTTTTCCAGTTGAAAAGCAAAGGTAAAGAGGTGTATCTTGAGGATGAAAGAGAAATGGAATTCTATCTTTTAAAACGAGGGCTTAAAGATGTTAAATTAAAAGTATCAAGCAATCTATATAGTTCCGAAGATTTAGAACAGCTGTTAAAAATATATTATGATTACAAACGATTTTTTAATCTCTTAAAAGCTAAAATAGGTTCTATCGCTATAACCGAACTCATAATATATAATATAGAAGATTATCATAATATGGCTGATGCCGATAAACTAAACGGTTATCTGAAGCGATTTTTCCCTAATGTTGAAATTGTTGCCATTAACGATGCACCCGATGGAGTAAATATAGTATATAAAGAGGATAATTTTAACAGAACGGTTTTAATAGATGATGATTTAATAAACGGTTTTGACTTTTTAGCTATCAAAAAACTTACTAAGGATAGCAGGCTGCAGCCTCCGTTTAGACTTATAAGTAAAGAAGAAACGGTTTATCCTTCCATTATAAGCCTGCTTAGTAGAATAGAAACAGATGCAAAAAACGGCATACACATTCAGCGATATAAAGGATTAGGAGAAATGAATCCTGAACAGCTATGGCAAACAACAATGAATCCTGAAAAAAGAACCGTAATAAAGGTTGATATCGTTGATGATATTGAATGTAATAGGACATTTTCCATTTTGATGGGTGAAGATGTTTTTCCAAGAAAAAAATTTATTCAAGAATATGCCCAAAAGGCGGAGAATATTGATGTATAAAAAAATTACAACAAGACTATGAATGATACACAACTAACTTTAACCGGAAAAATAAAGCCGGTAAGTCTTTATAAAAGGATGAAATCATCCTACATCGACTATGCCATGAGTGTAATTATAGGGAGAGCTCTTCCTAATGTTGCCGACGGATTGAAACCCGTTCACAGACGAATACTTTATTCAATGCTTGAGCTTAGTCTTACACATAATAAACCTTCAAAAAAATCGGCTCGTATAGTCGGGGATGTAATAGGTAAATATCATCCGCATGGAGATGTTGCCGCTTATGATGCATTAGTTAGAATGGCGCAACCGTTTTCAATGAGGTATCAGTTGGTAGAAGGACAGGGAAACTTTGGCTCTATAGATGGTGATTCACCGGCGGCAATGAGATATACCGAAGCTAAGATGTCTGTATTAGCCGGTGAAATGTTAGGCGATCTTGATAAAGATGTTGTTGATTTTCGTCCCAATTATGATGAAAGTTTAACCGAACCGGTCATTCTGCCGGCTCAGTTTCCGAATATTCTAATTAACGGATCATCCGGTATTGCCGTGGGAATGGCAACAAACATTCCACCTCATAATATGGGTGAAGTTATGAGAGCGGTAATTTGGCTCGTTAAAAATCGTGATGAAAAAGATATAGATACAATTAATGAAGCACTACTTTCTATTGTAAAAGGTCCTGATTTTCCAACGGGTGGAATAATTATGGGATATTCAGGTATAAAGAATGCTTATATGACCGGACGAGGTAAAATCAAAGTTAGAGCTGTAGTAAATATTGAAACAACAAAAAATTCTCAGCGCATTGTCGTCACGGAAATTCCTTATCAAGTGAATAAGGCAAATCTTGTTGCAAATATAGCGCAGCTCGTGAGAGAAAAACGAGTTAACGGCATAACCGATATTAGAGATGAATCCGATAGAAAAGGGATTAGAGTTGTAATATTTGTTAAAAAGGGAGAATATCCTGAGGTAATACTAAATAAACTTTACCAATATACCGCCCTTGAAGTTACCGTTTCAATGATTTCCCTTGCGGTAGATCATCTTGCTCCTAAAATATTCACTCTTTATAAAATTATAAGTCGTTTTGTAGATGAACGCGTTGTTATTATTAAAAGAAGAACAATTTTTCTTTTAAATAAAGCGGCGGCGGAAGCTCATATACTATCGGCTCTCAAAATTGCTATTGATAATATAGATAAGGTTGTTTCGATTATAAAAAAAAGTCAGAGCTCTAAAGTTGCAAAACTGAAGTTAACCGCCGAATTATCAATAGACGATATTCAAGCTCAGGCCATTCTTGATATGAAACTTGCGAAACTGGCACATTTGGAAAGCGAAAAAATTATAGAAGATTTGAAAAAATTAACCGTACTAATAGATGACTATAAAGATATACTTGAGCATGCAGAGCGAATATATCAAATAATTATTAATGAATCGGAATATATTATAAAAAAATATGCCGACAAAAGAAGAACAAAGATAGTTGTGAAAAATTCTGATTTCGATATTACAAAACTCATAAAACCTGAGGATGTAACCATAATTTTAACTAAGGAAGGATATATAAGGCGTACATCTCAAACTATTTTACAAGAACAGAATCGAGGCGGAAAGGGCAGAAGGGGTGCGTCATTAAAAGAAAATGACAATATTTCCATGGTGGTAAATGCCAACAATCTTGATAAACTTTATCTTTTCAGTTATGGTGGGCAAGTGTTCACGATGCCTGTTTATGATGTTCCCGAAGGAAATTTATTAAGCAGAGGCAAACCTGTAAATAATCTTGTTAAAATAAATGGAAATGATAAAATTAAAACCGTTGTCACTGTATCCGATAACATTCTTTCAAAAAATATCAGTTCATTTATATTTATCAGTAAGCTCGGAAAGGTTAAACGCACTGATATCAGTAAATATGCTTCTGTAAGACATAACGGAGTAAAAGCGTTTCAGATGAACGACGATGATTCATTAAGAAATGTTATTATTGCCGATAAGTCGGAACGCTTGATTATTGTTACTAAAACAGGTCAAGTTGCCAACATTCCATTGGAACAGATACGAACAATGGGAAGGGTTGCCAAAGGATTGATAGGTATGCGTTTGAGAAATAACGATGAGGTTATTTCGGCGCTCACTTCTAACGGAGATGAAGTATCCATCCTTCTTATAACAAAGCTTGGCATGGGAAAACAGATAAAAGTATCAAAACTTAGAGAAACCAACAGAGGCAGCTTAGGTATTATAGGTATAAAGATGTTAAAAGAAGATAGCCTTGTAGGAGCGCTTCCGGTGAAAAAGGACGATCATATCATTATCTTAACAAAAGCCGGATATACTATTCGTTTTGATGTTAGTGATGTAAGAGTGATGGGAAGAACCGCAAAGGGCGTCAAGGTTATAACGCTGAGAGATGATGATGTCATTGTTTCTGCTGCAAAACTATAAAACCGAAGGAAACCATTATGAAAATATCTAATGCGAAGCGGATAACAACTCCTGACATGCCGTTTACTACTGAGGATTTAACTTTTTTAAATTCGTTTAGATCTGACTTTGATACCGATTTTTTAAGAATAATTTATGATGATAAATTTTCCCCAACTGATTTGTATGCAAAAAAAATTGCCGAAAAAGTGCTTTCGGGTGGTAAAAGAATAAGACCTATCCTTATTTATCTTTCAGCAGTATCAGCCGGATTTAAGGATATTAAAATAATCAAACGGCTTGGTTTTGTAGTTGAATTGATACATATTGCATCGCTTATGCATGATGATGTTATGGATGAATCTGATGTTAGACGAGGCAAGCAAACGATTAACAGCAGCGACGGCAACAGCATATCCATATTAGCCGGAGATTATCTTTATTCTCTGGCATATAGAATTGCCCTCGAGTTTGATAGCCCCATTCCAAAGAGTATAAGCTATGCGGCATCAAGATTGGCCGAGGGACAGCTTGAAGAGATATTGTTAAATGAAAGCTTCCCCCCTCCTTTTTCCAGCTATATGAGGGTAATTTATAAAAAAACAGCATCCCTATTTGAATGTTCAATGGGCATTGGGGCACTTCTTGCCGATAGCAGTATGTTTAATCTGTTTTCGAAATTCGGAAGATTTCTTGGATATAGCTTTCAAATTGCAGATGACATACTTGATTATATAGGCGATTCCGATGTCATGGGAAAGCCTGTATTGGGTGATTTAAATGAAAGAAAAGCCACAATACCCGTTCTTGCCGCAATAGATTATTCAGGCGAAAAATGTGAGGAGATCAAGAGTTTATGGGATTTGCCTGATAATACGGATAAGATATACGATTGGGTTATAAAAAATAGGGGAATAAAACTTGCCAAATCATTGTGTTTAGAGTATATTGTAAAAGCAAATGGTTTACTTATGAACGTAAACGAAGGATATGAAAAAGAACTTCTTATTAAAATTGCTAAATATAGTGCAGTGAGGGAGAAATGATACGCAAAGTATTGGGTATTTCGGTAATTATGATGTTTTTATCGTGCAGTGCTTATTCAATGAGTCTGTCTAATGTAATTAATATTGCCATAAAAAACAGTGATACCGTTAAATCGGCGGATGCCCAAATAAGATCTCAGCAGTATAAAGCAGAATCGGTATATAAACTTAACTATCCTGTATTATCTACAAGCTACGGTTATGTTAGAATGAAAGATAGGAGTTCCACATCTTTCGGCGGACATACTTTTTATATGAATCATCATAATAATTTTAAGTGGGATATCAATCTTAGAATGCCTCTTTTTACCGGATTTAAGCTGTCAAATGCGTATAAACTCGAAAGGCTTGGTATTCATATTGACAAATTAAAAAAAGAAGAAGCTGTTCTTGATCTTATTTACAACACTTCAAAAAGTTATTACGAATTATTATTTGCAAGAAAAATGGAACTCGTTATGATAACTCGTTTAAAATCTCTTAAAAGCCACTTAAACGATGCTGAGAAATTTTATAAGGTTGGTTTAATACCTAAAAATGATCTTTTAAAATCGAAAACTGCAGAATTGTCAGCCGAGCAAGCTTTGCAATCAGCCAAAAATAATGTTTTGCTTTCGGCAAGCAATCTCAATAGACTTATGGGAAAAAGTTTTGACAGCAAGATTAGTATAGATGATGTACAAAATAGTCTGCCTGCCGAGATCATTGTGGGAAACATAAAAGGCGATTATAACAATGATATGGAAAAGAAGCTTGAGATTTATTCGGAAATTAAAAGACCTGCTATATCTATTATAAATAGCAATATGAATAAATTGGGCTATGCCAAACGGATTGCATCAAGCAGTTATTATCCTCATATCGGTATTAAAGCCGATTACTACAGAGAAGGCAATCATTTTGATGTATCCAAAAACCAGGATATACCATTTTTGCCGTATCGCAATGCATCTATTGGAGCCCGGATAGATTGGGAGTTATTCAACTGGGGCAAAACCGCAGACGAAATTGATATGTACAGATCAAGGGAGATATCCGTTTTATTTATTAAAAAAGATATGGAGAGAAAGATAGCGCTTGGTGTGAGACGTGCATTCTTGAATACAAAATTGGCTTATGATAATAAAAAAGTTTCAACCGCTGAGATTACCCAGGCAAAAGAGAATCTCAGAATAACCGATTTGAGATACAAAAACGGCATAACAACATCAACCGAACTTCTTGATGCCGAAAGCTATTTTGTAGCTGCAGAAGCCCATTACTACGGCTCTTTATACAACTATTTTATCAATTTGTCACTACTTAAACGCCAAGTCGGGGTGAAATAATAATGTTAAATTGTGAAATAAGAACTGTTTTTGTCCAGCACAATAACAGATAAGATTATTCTACTTTTGTTTTATAATTATTCCCCGTCAGGATCATTTGAGAACAAATAATGTACTAATTGCAAAATTGCGAAAAGAGAAGGTTTTATGAAAGCGCTTGTCAAAAAATATGACAAAGAAGGTCTATGGCTCGATGATGTGCCGATACCGAAAATCGGTATTAACGATATTCTTATTAAGATTCAAAAAACAGCTATTTGTGGAACGGATGTTCATATCTACAACTGGGATAAATGGGCTCAAGATACAATTCCAATTTCGATGGTTGTGGGCCATGAGTATGTGGGCAGGGTTGAAGCTGTTGGAAGCGGTGTAAGAGATGTAAAAATAGGCGAACCGGTTAGCGGTGAAGGACATATCACATGCGGGCAATGCAGAAACTGCCGAGCTGGAAGAAGACATTTCTGTCCGAATGCAAAAGGAGTCGGAGTTAACCGTCCCGGCTGCTTTGCGGAATATTTGTCAATTCCGGTTTCAAATGTATGGCATTGCGATAAATCAATTCCGGCCGATATTCTTTCAATTTTTGACCCACTTGGAAATGCAACGCATGTAGCGCTTTCGTATGATCTATTGGGAGAGGATGTTTTGATAACAGGAGCAGGACCGATTGGAATAATGGCTGCGGCAATTGCACGGCATTCAGGAGCAAGACATGTGGTTATTACGGATATTAACAAATATAGGCTGAATCTTGCAAAAAGGATGGGCGTTGATAGAGCGGTTAATATCGTAAAAGAAAATTTGGCTGACATAATGAAAGAGCTTGGCATGAAAGAGGGGTTTGATGTTGGATTTGAAATGTCGGGAAACCCTAAAGCTCTAAATGATATGATAGACGTAATGTTTCATGGAGGGAAGATAGCTTTACTCGGTCTTCTTCCTAAGGCATCAATAGATTGGCAGAAGGTAATCTTTAACGGTCTAAATTTAAAAGGTATTTATGGACGGCTGATGTTTGAAACTTGGTACAAAATGCAGGCTATGCTTCAAAGCGGTCTTAACATAGCCCCGATAATAACTCATAGATTTCCATATAAAAATTTCGATGCTGGATTCCAGCTGATGAAAAGCGGAAGATCCGGCAAAGTAATACTGGATTGGTCAAAAACATAGATTGGGAGAGCGTTATGAACGAATCAACAAAAAAACGGTATGAAGCTATTTTATCGCAGATAAGAAAAGATGGATTTTACAAAAATGAAAGGGTGATAGCAACCCCTCAAAAAGCAAATATTGAAGTTGAAGACAATAAAAAGGTTTTAAATATGTGTGCCAATAATTACCTTGGGTTAGCGGATAACCCGGAAATTATTAAAGCTGCAGAAGAGAGCCTGAAGAGATGGGGATATGGTCTTTCATCGGTGCGTTTTATCTGCGGAACACAGCAGATTCATAAAGAACTCGAAGAGAAAATTTCAAATTTCCTAAAAACCGATGATACGATACTCTACACATCCTGTTTTGATGCTAATGGAGGACTTTTTGAAACAATTCTTTCGGAAAATGATGCCGTTATCAGCGATGAACTAAACCATGCCAGTATAATTGATGGAATCAGGCTTTGTAAGTCAAAAAAATATAGATATAAAAACAGGGATATGACAGATCTCGAAATTCAGTTAAAGAAAGCCATGTCAAATGGAGCAAGAGAGATACTTATAGCTACCGATGGAATTTTTTCAATGAACGGATCGGTTGCACCACTAAGTGAGATATGTAATTTGGCTGATAAGTATAATGCGATGACAATGGTTGATGATTCGCATGCCGTGGGATTTGTGGGAGAATCCGGCAGGGGAACGCATGAAGAGTGTGGTGTGGTTGGAAAAATTGATATAATCACAGGGACTCTTGGCAAGGCGCTTGGAGGGGCTAGCGGCGGCTATGTAAGCGGACGCAAATTCATTATTGATCTGCTGCGGCAACGTTCAAGACCATATCTGTTTTCAAATACACTTGCTCCAAGCATAGCGGCTGCATCTATTAAAGCGCTGGATCTGGTTAGTTCAAGCACGAAGTTAAAAGATAAACTTGAAGAAAATACTAAACGCTTTCGTGAAGGCATTATTAAAGCGGGATTTAAAATAATTTCCGGAAATCACCCTATTGTCCCTATTATGCTTGGCGATGCTAAACTTGCCAGGGAGATGTCAGAGCGATTACTAAAAAAAGGTGTTTATGTAATAGGTTTTTTTTATCCGGTTGTTCCAAAGGGTACGGCACGAATAAGGGTGCAGATCTCTGCAGCGCATACCCTGAAAGATATAGATTTTGCTATAAAAAAGTTTAAAGAAGTTAAAGATGAGATGGAAATATAACAAAACTATTCGATATTTATAAAATTATATCTCAATCTTGCTTTACAGCGGGATAATAAGCTTTATAATAAATGCTTTGTAAATTAGAGTGCATCAATAGAGTTGATTGCAACTGATTTTAGTGCATAATTAGATTTAATAAAATGATATTGTAGATTCGGAGGAGAAATGAAAAGAACATATCAGCCCAATAGAAGGCGAAGAGCAAGGGTACATGGTTTTATGAAGAGAATGAGCACGGCAAATGGTAGAAGAATAATAAATAGAAGAAGGAGAAAAGGCAGAAAACGTCTATCGGTATAGGTTTCTCTTTCACAAAGAATCAGCATTTAAAAAAAGCGGAAGATTATAAATCTGTTTTTAAATATGGGGAAAAGTTTGTTAGGAAAGAGTTTGTCATATATATAAAGAATAGCGATACTTGCGTTAGTAGATTTGGCATAGTTGCAAGTAAAAAGGTTGGTAACAGCGTCCAAAGAAACCGTGTGAAACGGCGGATGAGGGAAATTTTCAGAATCAGAATTGCCAAATATCAATATATAGATATTGTTATGATATCAAGAAGGTATATGCAATATGCTCAATTTGAGCAACTTGGATACATTTTTGAGAATATTGTCGCTTCATTTTTTAGAAATGATATGCACAAAAATAAGCAAGCCCGTAATATGCATAAGAGTACTTAGAGGAAAAGATAATAAATTAAAATAAGATGATTGGAAAGTTGATGGTTTTTATGGTGAAACTATATCAGATGCTGCTCTCTCCCCTATTAGGAAAAAACTGCAGATTTAGTCCCACCTGTTCACAATATGCTGTTGAGGCGATTAAAAAATATGGACCGATAGAGGGGTTTGCTATGGCACTATGGCGGTTGCTGAGATGCGGACCATGGAGTGCCGGTGGATATGATCCGCCCAACCATTCACCATTTAGGAAAAGGAGTAAAATAGATGAATAAACGTTTTATCATGGCAATAGCACTTTCTGCTGCTATCTTATTTTTTTGGCAGCTATTTTTTGCGCCGACGCATCAAACAATTCTTAATAATGTTCAAAAAAATAGCGTAAACTTAAAAAATAAAAAGAAAAATATCCCTGTACATATCGGACAGATAGGTAATATAGCCACTGCGTCCCCTTCACATAAAGTAATAAGTTCAAGGTCAATGAAAATATTCCAAAATTCTCTGATGAAGATCGGATTATTGGATGATGGGACAATTGGGAGACTGAAACTTCTGAAATATAAAAATGACAATTCCGCTCCAACCGAGCTTATTGCAAAAACGGATAATTTTAATCCGCTTCAACTTGTTTTTGTTGACAGCAAACTGAACGCTGAGGCGAAAAATGTTAAATACGCAATGACTGTTGATGGAAATGCAAATTTTACAAACAACAAAACAACTGTAACATATACTGGTCGTTTTAAAAATTTTATTTTAAAAAAAGTATTTACCTTTTATCCGGGAAAATATCTTTATGATCTCAATATTATATTTGAAAACGAAGCGGGAAATCAACTTACCAAAGCTCCTCTTTGGGGCATTTCACTCGGCCCTCATTTAGGACATATAAAAAAGCGGAAATATGGTTTTCAAGGTGCCGCTGTTTATGCTAACGGGAAATTAGAAGAGTATAAAAAGATTAAAAAGACAACGACTAAGTCCTCTCGCGATATAAGCTGGATAGGTTTGGAAACTAAATATTTCGCTACTTTACTTATTCCGGAAAGCAACACTCTCGGCTTTCAGGTAAGTGGAAATAAAGCAACTTCGTCGTTTTACACTACACTTGAATACAGCATCTCGAATGTAAAAACCAGAGTATATATGGGACCCAAGGAATATTTCAGGTTAAAGCTGTTGGGTCACAACTTGAGCTATGTCATAAACTATGGAATGTTTGGATTTCTCGCAAGACCTCTGCTTGTGGTTTTGCATTTCTTTTATAATATTCTCGGCAATTATGGTTTGGCAATAATAGTTTTAACAATAATTATAAGGGTTATATTTGCTCCGCTTTCCCATAAAAGCTTTATATCAATGAAAAGGATGCAGAAGCTGCAGCCGCAAATAAAAGAAATTAAGAATAAATACAAAGGTAAGTCAGAACAAATCAATAAGGAAACGATGGGGCTTTATAAGAAATATAAAGTAAATCCCATGGGGGGTTGTCTTCCCGTTGTGGTTCAAATACCTGTATTTTTTGCGCTATACAAGGTTCTTTTAAGTTCCATAGAGTTGCTGCACGCACCGTTCTTTTTATGGATAAAAGATCTCTCGGCTGCAGACCCTTACTATATAACACCAATATTAATGGGAATATCTATGTTTTTGCAGCAGAAATTGTCTCCTGCTGCGGTGGATCCTCGTCAAGCAAAGATTATGATGTTTCTTCCTGTAATTTTCACATTCTTGTTTATAAGTTTTCCGTCAGGGCTTGTTCTTTATTGGCTGACAAATAATGTAATCGCTATTGCACAGCAAGTTCTAATTGATAACAGAACAAAAGTGTAAATATATGGGTTAAACAATTTGCTGCCTATTAGCGGTACAATTGCTGCCGTTTCTACCGCAGCGGGAATCGGTGCAATATCCGTAGTGAGAATGAGTGGCGGAGATTCTATAGATATTGCAAAAAAGATTTTTGTTCCGATTGTTGAGTTTGAAACACATAAATTATATTACGGTCATATAGTTGAGCACAATAGTAGAATAATTGATGAGGTTATGATAGCCGCAATGCGATCCCCAAGAAGCTATACCGGTGAGGATATGATCGAAATCTACTGTCATGGCGGACAACTTGTTTCAGCGGCAATTCTTTCACTTCTATTTAATATCGGTGCGGAGTCTGCCGCCCCCGGTGAATTTACTAAACGGGCATATCTGAACGGAAAAATAGATCTTGTGCAAGCGGAAGCCGTTAATCAAATTATCAATGCCAAGACTGATGCTTCTCTTAAAATTGCACAGAGGCAGCTTGGCGGTAAGATAAGTAAAACATTTGAAAATATTCGTCAAAAGCTACTTTCTATGTTGTCTGAAATCGAGGTTGCTATAGATCATCCCGACGATGGATATTTTTCTGATTATGGCAGCTTGTATGAACAGGAAAGAGATGTGAGGAATATTTTGCAGCGCTACTATGATAGCTACGATATTGCAAGCCGCCTTCAAAACGGTTTTAAAATAGTAATTGTTGGAAAAACTAATTCAGGTAAGTCAACGCTATTTAATCGTTTGATAGGAAAACAAAGAGCTATTGTAACGGATTTGCCCGGCACAACTCGTGATACTATTGATTCTACAGTTATAATCAATCAAAAATCAGTCAATCTTATCGATACTGCAGGTATCAGAAAAATTGGAGACAAAATTGAGCGCATTGGCATAGAAAGGAGCTGGCAAGAGATAGAATCTTCCGATTTGATACTATGGATAATAGATGGATCGGTTTCTGCAAATGATGATGATTTGATTATAAAAACCAAAGTTAGCGGCTGCAAGAGTACGGTTATTATGATTAAAAATAAAATAGACATAATACCGAATAGAGATGTTCCGTATCAAGACGGGTTACCCCTTTGCGAGATTTCAGCTAAAACAGGGGAAGGTATGGATAAACTAAAGAATGCGATAGGTAGAATATTGAATATGGACGATAATTTAGATAATTTCAATGTAATTACTACCGTTAGGCAAAAGCATCAGGTAAAAAGAGCGTTAGACGGCATGAAAGAACTTGAGGAACATATCAAAGAGAGATACGGGGAGGAGATGATTTCTGCTGATCTTTCGGCAATCATAACATATTTAGATGAATTCATAGGAAAAATTTCAAGCGACGAGGTTTTAGACACTATGTTTAAACAATTTTGTGTAGGTAAGTAGATGTTCCACGTGGAACATTCCAAATACTATAGATATCCTAAATCGTTTGATGTAATAGTTGTAGGCGGAGGACATGCAGGCTGTGAAGCAGCTCTAATTGCGGCTAAAATGGGGTGCAGCACATTACTGCTTACAATTGCGGTTGACAAGATTGCTCAGTTGTCCTGTAATCCCGCAATCGGAGGATTAGCAAAAGGTCACCTCGTGAAAGAATTAGACATTTTGGGCGGCCAGATGGCTGAGAATATAGATAATACGGGTTTGCAGTTTAAGATATTAAATAAAAGTAAAGGTTCTGCCGTATGGTCGAGCAGAGCTCAGGCTGACATGGATATGTATAGGCTGCGCATGAAAAGCGTTCTTGAAAATCAGGAACTTTTACTTATAAAGCAGGAAACGGTTGATGATCTTGTTGTTGAAAATAAACGGATTTGCGGCGTAATTACCAATATAGGTAATTTTTATCAATGCAAAGCCGCTGTCTTGACACCTGGAACATTTATGAAAGGAACTATATGGATAGGAATGAAACAATTTTCAGCTGGAAGAGCATGGGAGCCGCCCTCAATCAAACTATCCGATAGTTTAAGAAGAATAGGATTTAGTATTGAAAGATTAAAAACCGGTACGACTCCCAGATTAGACGGTAGAACCATTGACTATAGCAAGCTTGAGACAACCTGGGGCGATGATCCGCCACATCCGTTTTCTTTTAGAACTTCTAAGATAACGACCTCAATCAGGCCATGTTTTATCGCGCATACAAATACAAATGTTCACGACATAATCAGGCAAAATTTAGATAGATCTCCGCTTTATAGTGGTGCGATTCAAGGCATAGGGCCAAGATATTGTCCTTCCATTGAAGACAAGGTGGTAAAATTTCCCGATAGGAATGCACATCATATTTTCCTTGAACCTCAAACGGCTGACAGCAATGAAATCTATCCTGATGGTTTATCAACAAGCCTTCCGTGCGATGTTCAGCTGAAATATCTCAGAGCAGTGAAAGGTCTCGAAGATGTTGAAATTGTGAGACCTGGTTATGCTGTGGAGTATGATTTTGTACCTCCGACCCAGCTATTTTCAACATTTGAAACAAAGTTGGTAAAGGGACTTTTTCATGCGGGACAGATAAATGGTACAAGCGGATACGAAGAAGCTGCTGCTCAAGGGAACTATGCGGGTATAAATGCAGCTTGCTTCGTGCAAAAACGTAAATCGTTGATACTGGGGCGAAATGAAGCGTATATAGGTGTTCTTGTAGATGACCTTGTAACAAAAGGCACAAAAGAGCCATACAGAATGTTTACTTCGAGGGCAGAATATAGAACCTTGTTACGTCAAGATAATGCCGATTTGAGATTGACTGCTAAATCGTTTGATATTGGCTTAGCTTCTAAAGAGCGTTTAGTAACCATGAACAAAAAGGCAAAGG
>CAZAPZ010000021.1:0-20006 GCA_964487285.1 uncultured Campylobacterales bacterium
GGCCGTTGTAGGAGAAGAGCATTATGAAGTTGCCAGGCAAGTGCAGCAAGTTTTGCAGCGTTATAAAGAACTTCAGGATATTATTGCAATTTTGGGTATGGAAGAGCTTTCGGAAAACGATAAACTAATTGTACAAAGAGCAAGAAAGATTCAGCGGTTTTTGTCGCAGCCGTTTTTTGTAGCAGAACAATTTACCGGTTCGGAAGGCAAGTATGTTCCTGTTAGCGACACAGTCAGCGGGTTTAAATCACTTCTTAACGGAGAGATGGATGATCTTCCTGAACAAGCTTTTTATATGGTAGGCGGAATGGATGAGGTAAGACAAAAGGCGAAAGAGCTATCGGGCAAATAGGATGGCAAAGCTAAATTGCATTATTATCACACCGGAACGAAAGATCAGGAATGTGGAGTGTGATTATGTCGGAGCCGCAGGCGTTGAGGGTGATTTTGGCATCCTACCTCAACATGCTCCATTTGTAAGTGAACTTGCACCGGGCGTGCTATTTATTAGAAATGTAGGGAGAAAAGATGATCCTGTAGGGATTGAATCGGGATTTCTGCATGTTCTTAATGATAAAGTTACTGTTGTTGCAGATAATACTTACGAAAGAGAAGAACTTGACAAGACAGATGCCGAGTATAAGAAGCTATATGAAGATGCGAAAACAGATGTCGAGAAGATAGAGAAATCCGATCCGAGATATGCTGATAAATGGAGAAGTTTCAGTAAGCGAATGACGCAGTGGAAGCTTATTTCTTATAAATGAACGCTGCTTTACAGTTTGGCTCAATAGGCGTTGTTGCAATAATAGTTTTAATAATTCTCGGATGGCTTTCTATCTGGTCATGGTCGGTCATATTTAGGAAGTATTTCTTGATAAAAGAGGTAGACAACCAAGAGAAGATGGTTATAAAATATGTAGAGAAAGGTGGAAAAACAGATGATATAATGTCTTATTCGAGCCATCTTTCATATTCACCAACTGCCATGTTTTTTGATAATAAGTATAAAGATATAGGAATATATATAGAGGAAACCCGAATAAAGCTGTCAAAGGGGTTGACTTTATTAGCCTCTATCGGTGCTAATGCACCATTTATAGGGCTTTTCGGCACTGTTGTAGGTATAATGAATGCATTTTCTAAAATAGGTTCGTCAGGATCAACGAATATTACTATTATAGCACCTGGCATAAGCGAGGCTTTAATTACAACAGCAGCAGGACTTTTTGTGGCAATACCTGCAGTTTTTGCATATAATATTATTAGGCGAAAGACCGATGATATATTAGTCAGAACAAAGGCGACTCTTGAATATATATCAAAAAGAGATTCCGTATCCGGCAAGTTAATATGATAACCGTGACTTGTATTGATAGATCGCTATATGGCAGCGACTGGGGACAAAATGTAGGGTTATGAATAAAAAAATGTCGTTAAGCGCATAACATTAATTATAATAAAAAAATGAATGATACGGACCAATCGATCTGGCAGATTAATATTACACCATTTGTAGATGTTATACTGGTTGTTCTAATTATTGTTATGGTTACAGCTCCTATGTTAACGCGAGGCATAAATGTTAACCTTCCAAAGGCAGGATCCTCAAAAAGCAAAGTCGCTCTTAAGGATATTGTGATTAGCATAGATAAAAACGGAGTATTTTACGTTGGCAGCAAGAAAAGCAGTATTAAAAATATCAGATCTATTATAATAAATCATAAAAATCGAAGAGTGCTGATAAAAGCTGATACTGCCGTGCCCTACGGTACTGTTGTACATTTCATAGATATGGCAAAATCTCTCGGTATAACAAAAATAGGTCTTCTTACCACGCCGAGAAAAAAAAGATAATTGTAAATTCTCAGCCTAACAGCAATGGATAGTTGTTTTGCATCAGAATGGATTTAAATATAAAAAATAGTAAAGATAATACAATAAAAAATATGCATTTCTGCAGAACAGGTAACCAAATGAGACTATATTTAAGCCATGGCCGACAAAGCTAAGATATCAGGATGGTTGTGGTCGATACTGCTTCATATTTGTGTATTGCTTTTGTTATTATATTTGAGTTCATACAGCGTTTCTCATATATACAGGAAACAAAATATCATAAATATTGATATTTTATCAATAGCTAACTCATCTCATGTACAGAAACGGAAAAAGATTTATATAAGGAAAAAGAGTGTAAAACATAAAAGAAAGATAAAAAAAAATATCAAGAAACAACCGGTAAAAATTACAAAAAAAATTGAAAAAAAATTGGTTACAAAGAACAATAAAAAGAAAATAAATAAGTTCAAAAGAAAATTAAAAAGTAAATCGAAAGAGAAACTAATTAAACTATCGGAATTGAGAAATTTAAGATTAATCAAAAAACGGTTTGGCAAAGCTATTGAACAAATAAAAAGACATAAGAGACTTTCGGCAATATTTGCCATACAAAAGAAAATGAAAGTTGAAATCGGGCAGGCCTCTAAAGAAAAGATATCATATGATAAGTTGATAACATACCTTATTCAGAGAAAATGGAAAATTAATAACTTTATTTTGACAAAAAGAAATTATTATACTATTATAAAAATTGTTCTTGCTAAATCGGGAATTTTGCTTAAAATAAACGATATTAAAAGTTCAGGAAACAAATATTTTGATAAAACATGCGAAGATGCAGTAAGGTTGGCGGCGCCGTTTCCTCCGTATAAATTCTCTTTTGATAGAACAAACGATATAATTTTAACATGCAGAGTTAATAAAAATGAAATTCATTAGCGTTATATATATTGCAATAGTTTTGTCTATTGCGCTTCCATCGCAAGCAGCTCGCTTTAATATAGATATTAATAACCCCGGTTTTAGAAAGATTGCCATACAAATACATAAGATAAATAATGATAAATATGGTATATCAAAAAGGGTTTTTCATGACCTTTCCACAACGGGTCTGTTTAATGTGATATATTCGGAAATTCCTATAAATTTTGATGTCAATCATACCGATCTTGTAAATAGCTCCGGTGGTCTCGGAGGATCATATCTGTTATATGGTTCCGTGGACAAGGATAAAGACGGATTGGTAAAAGTGAGATTTGTGCAGAGAACACCGTTTAAAGAAATTTTTGCGAGATTATATAAAACCGATTCAAATCCAAGTGGCAGAAGATGGCTTGCCCATAGGATAGCCGATGATATTTTCAAATCTATTTTCGGCAGCTACGGTCCGTTTGAATCGTTGTTTGCGTTCTCATTAAAAGTGGGTAACAATAGGGAAATTTATATTAGTGAATTTGACGGCTCCGGTTTAATTAAAATCACCAACTACAAATCGCTTAGTTATTATCCGAGATGGTTAGGAAGATCAACTATATATTTTAGCTCGTTAAAAGGCAATAATATAATTTTGTACAAATATAATATTTCAAATGGAAATATAAAGGTGGTTTCCAATCTAAAAGGCTTGAATATAGGCGGGGATCCATCTGAGAATGGAAAATACATAGTATATTCTTCACCTCATGGAAATGCAGTTGATATATACCTTTTAAATACAGTTACAGGTAAAACGAGAAGATTAACCAATGACGGTTCTATTAATGTGTCGCCTGCTTTGTATAAGAATAATCTAATTTACACATCAAATCGCTATGGAGAACCGCAGATATTTATGAAAAACCTTAAAACCGGACATATAAAACGTTTGACTTACCACGGCAGATACAATACATCGCCAAGTTTATCGCATGATCATAAAAAGATCGCATTTGTCAGCCGCCGTAACGGTTCTTTTAATATTGCTACTATCAATACCGACGGGAGCGGCTACAAAGTTATAACCGAGGGATTCACCAATGTTGCTCCGGCATGGTCTCCGGGAGATAAGTTTATTGCATTTGTTAAAAAGGAGAATGGTATATCTTCGGTTTATCTCTCAAATAAATCTGTAGGCCAAACAAATCTTATTTTTTCTATAAAAGGAGACATAGGTTCTCTTGCATGGTCGGGACTTTTTAGATAGTATATGAATAATGTTTTAATGGAGGTATTAAGATGAAGTTATTTGGAAAATTTTCGTTAATTTTGCTGTTTATTGGTTTTATAACAGTTGCAGGGTGTTCAAAAAAGGTTATTAAGGGAACTGTTAGTCCAAAGCCTATAAATAGTACTCAGGCTGTAAAAAAACCGGTTGTAAAAACGCCGTCAGCAAATATTGCATCGGGGGCATCGGGGGTATCTGTTACTCTACCTGCAATTAGCAGCAGCCAGCTTAGAAACTTGATCAAGAGCGTATCGGGTACTATTTTTTCAGACGTGCATTTTGATTTTGACAAAGCTTTGATTAAAAGTAATGATATACCGCATCTTAACAAAATGGCAGCCTGGTTGAAATCGCATCCTCGCGTTTTGGTTCGTATTGCAGGAAACTGTGACGAAAGAGGAACCGAAGTGTATAACATAGCACTTGGATGGAGAAGAGCTGATTCGGTAAAAAATTATTTTATTTCACTTAATGTTTCAGAAAATCAGATAACCACTGTTAGCTATGGCAAAGATAGACCGATAGATCCTGAGCACAATAAAGTTGCATGGGCAAAAAATAGAAGAGACAGTTTTGTTCTTTCTTTAAAGTAGTTAATATATGAACATTGCAACTCTACTTTTTCTGATAATGACTACGGCTGTTAGTGCATTTGCAGCTAATTCAAATCTTCCTGCGATAAATGGACAGCGTATTGATGACCTTAGATCATCTTATGCAACATTAACCGTAAGATACGAAGGTATTTTATCAAATATCGGCCGGCTTACGGGCAGATTTGATGAATTTGAACATACTGCTAATAAGTTAAGTAGTAATATCAATGGTAATGGATTAAAAATCAATAATTTATCAAAAAAAATAACTTCAGTAGGAAATAAGCTTGATAAGTTGGAACTGAAAATAGTTTCATTATCCAAAAGTATAGATAAACTGCAGCAGTTACTTGCATCATCGGCTAACGGTACAAAGAATGTTATAAGCAGTAATCGATCTAATGGTAAAGGTTTGAGTGCGCCCCCTATCGTTGCAAAGAGATCGCAAACGCCTGAAACAAAAATTAAGCTCCTTCCGATAACAGGTGATTACGGTAAAGCGATGGAATTTCTAAAACAGAAAAAATTTAAAAACGCATTGAATTTGTTGAGTAAATTTATCAAAGATAATCCTCAAGATAAACGCATTGCCATGGCATATTTCCAAAAAGGAGAGATCTATTTTGCACTGGAACAGTATGATAGTGCTATAATTGATTATGACCAGGTAGTTACCCGTTTTCCGAGATTTGAAAAGATAGCAACTGCTATGTTGAAAGAGGGCATCTGTTTTTCAAAACTCAACGATTCAATTGATGCTAAGTATTTGCTGAATAAAGTTATCCAAGGATTTCCGGGATCAGATCAAGCTAAACGTGCTTTATTGTATTTGAAAAAAATAAAATAGTGAGCTTGATTGAAAGGATAGAATCGCCGGCTGATCTTAGAAAACTTGATGTTGCTAAGCTTGATATCGTTGCATCTGAGCTGCGTGAGTTCATTATCAACAATGTCTCGGTAACAGGAGGGCACCTTGCTTCGTCGTTGGGTGCTGTTGACCTTACGATTGCGGTTCATTATGTTTTTGACACACCGAAAGATAAAATTGTTTTTGATGTCGGTCATCAATGTTATGCGCATAAAATTCTTACCGGAAGAAAAAGGATGTTTTCTACATTGAGGCAATATGGCGGTATATCGGGCTTTCCAAACCGTCGGGAATCGGAATTTGACACATTTGGTGTAGGTCATGCAGGAACCGCGATTGCCGCAGCACTTGGAATGGTTGCAGCAAGAGATATAAAAGGAACGGGCGAAAGAGTGACAGCAATAGTTGGCGATGGAGCTCTTTCAAGCGGTATTGCATGGGAGGGGCTTAATAATGCAAGCCAAATGGATTCGGATATTGTTATAATTATCAATGATAACGAGATGTCCATATCTCCATCCCTTGGAGCCATATCAACATATCTTTCTAAGGCATCTTCCGGACGCATTTATACCTCTTTTAGAAATATATTTGAGAGAACAATAAAAGGCGCTCCTATTTTAAGTGAGACCATTCTGAAAATGGCACGTAAATTTGAAGTCTCGCTTAAACTGCTTTCGCCGGGGCTTTTGTTTGAGGAGATGGGATTCAGATATTTTGGTCCAATAAACGGACATAATATAAAAGATCAAGTTACCATGCTAAGAAATGTGAAATCGCTGAAAGGGCCGGTAATATTACATGTTATAACAAAAAAAGGCAAAGGTTACAAGCCGGCTGAGGATGATCCTGTAAAATTTCATGGTATAGGTGCTTTTGATAAACAAACAGGTCAAAAGAAAGGAAAAAGTGCACAAACATATTCTCTTGCAGCAGCAGCAGCGTTGTCCGAACTTTTTAAATATGATGACCGTGCTATAGCCATTAGTGCTGCAATGTTAGAAGGCACAGGACTTTCAGAGTTAAAACTAAATTTTCCCGATAGAGTGTTTGATGTTGGAATTGCCGAACAGCATGCGGTTACATTTGCCGCAGGCCTTTCATCATCGGGCATTTATTCATATGTTGTTCTCTATTCAACTTTTCTTCAGAGAGCCTATGATTCGGTCATACATGATGCGGCCCTTCAGAACCTTCCAATGACATTCCTGATTGATAGAGCAGGTATTGTAGGAGCAGATGGGGCAACGCACAACGGTATTTTTGATATTGCATATCTTCTGCCTATACCCAATCTAATTTTGATGGCTCCTGCCGATAAAGACGAACTTGCTAACATGATAAAATTTTCAAGAAATCTTTTGCAGCCTGCAGCGATACGATATCCGAGAGGTGAAGCCGAACTTCTCGATATAACGCATAAACAGATACAAATAGGAACGGCATCAGTTGAGAGAGAAGGCAGTGATATGGTGATGTTTGCATACGGATCAATGGTTAAGGTTGCTCTTGAAGCAGCTGAGTCATTAAAAGATAAGAAAATTATGTCATCGGTGATAAATCTAAGATTCATAAAACCGATAGATAAAAATCTCATAATGAGATATGCAAATAATTCAAAAGCGGTAATGGTATTGGAAGAGGGAAGTGAAATAGGCGGAGTAGGTGAATTAATCAGCTTCATACTTCTTAAGGAAAAAATATACAGGCCGATAAAAATAGTTGCTATAAAAGATAAGTTTGTTGTTCATGGTAAACAAGATTTAATGCGTTCTATGTTTGGTTTGGACATTGTGTCTGTGGTGGATTGCGCTTTGAGTCTTTTTAGAAACTGATGTTACGCACTAAACGCAGAGTTTCAGCAAAAAAGAGAAAGCGTTGTATATAAGGAGGTTTTTGCTGGTGTAGTCGTAGCTACGGTAGCAAGATTCCGACGCAATAGATGATGCTTTCTCTTTTTTGCCCTTTGGGTGGCAATATTAACACATAATTGCTGTGTTAGTGCAGCTTGAAGCAGCTGGTTGTTCTGCGTTGCACTGCCTTGCACTTATACGCTGCTATTGCCACGGTAGCTATGGTTAGTGCGTAACATCAGTTAAGAATAGAACTGCTGTAAATTAGTGGGAGTTTTATATGAAAGTTGGACAAAAAGACCTGTCGAGAAAAACAAGTATTGGAATCGGGCCCATCGTAAACTGGGTTGACATAGAAAATAATGAAGATCTTGCATTGCTTAAAGACTACGAAAAGCGATTTGAGAAATCATTCTGGATTGGAAACGGAAGCAACCTTTTAATATCTGATAATGCTGAAAAAACACTATTTGTACACCTATCGGGGAGTTTTAGCCGGGTAAAATTTGACGGAGAAAAAATTATAGCGGGAGCAGGTGTAATGCTTTGCGATCTGATAACTTTTTGTAAAAAGCATTCATTATCGGGACTTGAGTTCTTATCCGGAATACCTGCTACAGTGGGAGGAGCTATAAGTATGAATGCAGGTGCATACGGCAATACAATATTAAACCAAGTTGAATCTATTTTGTATTTTAAGAATGGAAAAATCATAACAAATAAGCCTAAGAACTCTGATTATGGTTACAGAAATGGACCAAAAGAAAAACTGCTTTTTGCTGAGTTTAGGGTTCAAAAATCCAATAGCGCAATAAATCTTAGGCGCATTATAAATGACAGAAAAAAGAAACATCCGGATGGAAAAAGTTTCGGTTCGGTGTTCAAAAACCCCCAAGGACTTTATGCCGGAAAATTAATAGATGCATGTGGTTTGAAAGGAAAGTCGTCAGGCGGAGCTATTATATCAGAGCGTCATGCAAATTTTATAATAAATAGATCCAATGCATCGTTTGTTGATGTTTATAATTTGATTTTGCAGATGGAAAAAGTCGTATTTGACAGATTTTGTATTGTACTGGAAAGAGAGGTGAAGATTGTCTGATAAAATCGCTGTAATCTACGGTGGTTATTCATGCGAAAGATTAGTGTCACTTAAAAGCGGAAAAGCGATTTACGATGCATTAAAAGCAGCCGGAATAGAAGCTATCCTTATAGATTTAAATAAACCGGATCTGTTATTTGATCGAAGCTTTTTAAATAAGTTAATAAAAAACAGTATAAAAACTGCTGTTATTGCTATTCATGGAACTCCCGGAGAGGATGGTATTTTACAAGGTTTTTTGCAGTTATCAGGGATAAAATACTCCGGTTCATCTGTTGCTTCAAGTGCATTATCCATGGATAAACAGCTTTCAAAGCTGATTTTTCGTTCGAGGGGCATTCTCACTCCAAGATCTATGACAATCAAAAGCGATGAGGCTTTCAGTTTATCAAATTGGGAAATTTACCCTGCAGTTGTCAAACCTGCTGCCGAAGGATCCAGTATTGGTGTTGCGACTGTAAATAACTTCAAAGAGCTTAATAGCTGCGCGAATGAATTGATGAATAAATATGCCAAACTTCTCATTGAGGAAAAAATTGATGGGGATGAATTGACAGTTGGATTTATGGGAAAAACTTCGCTTCCTATAATAAAAATAGTTCCAAAGACAGGCTTTTATGACTATAAAAATAAATACACAAAGGGCAACACCAAATATATAGTTCCTGCACCAATAGATGACAATACTACTGAGGTTGTTACAAAAACCGCATTAAATGCGATAACGGCAATAGGAGCAAGCGGTGCATCGAGAGTTGACATAATACTAAAAGATAGCAAACCATATGTGTTAGAGGTCAATACCATACCGGGTATGACGGAAACGAGCCTTCTGCCGCAAGCGGCAAAAGAGGCAGGATATGATTTTAAAGCTCTTTGCAAGTGGATAGTTTCGGATGCTAAGAAGAGGTAAAACAGTAAAGAAACCGGTTGATTTGTTTAGAAATAAATTGATTGCTAAAGATAAAAGCAGAAAAGTGGTGAGATTGTCTAAATTCTTATATCTCTTATTGACGGTTATAGCCGTTTTTGGCATTGGGTTTTCTTATATTAAAATTCAAACAGCATTAAATAATGGTTTGATACTACCTATAAGGCATATTTATATCAAGGGCGCAAAGCATATTTCCAATTTCACAATCAAAAAAGCATTGCATGGAAAAAATGCCTCTCTACTGACATTAAATAGAAAAAGTATCAGCAGATATTTACAAAAAAACAGCTGGTTTTCAAGCTTAACCGTTATAAAACGGTTTCCTAATACGCTCATACTTGATGTATCGGAACGCAAACCTGCGCTTGTTCTTTTATGCAATAATAAGAAGTGGTTAGTGGATACAAAAGGATATAGATTCAAAAGAATAATAACTCATTCCGAGCGCTTTCTGCTGCCGATAGTGCACGCATCAAGCTGCTATGATCTAAAATCCAACTATAATCTTTATAGTAGGCTGCTGATTGTCAAAAAATGGCTTGGTAAATTTATTTCGGTGAAAAGAATTGACATAATTGGAAATGCAATCTACTATAAATCAGGAAAGGGTCCTGTTGTTATTGTACCTGTGCGTATGAATATTAAATTGATAAATAAACATATACATAAATTAAGTAGTTTTTGGGAATATTATAGTAAAAAAGATAAGATTAGGAATATTGATAAAATCTCGCTTGTACTTAATAATCAGATACTTATTAAATGGAAGGTGAAACATGGTGGATGACACTGTTGCTGGTCTTGATATAGGCACTACTAAAATCTGTGCTGTTATAGGACACTTGAATGAGGAAACGTCTTTGGAGATAATAGGAATCGGCAATGCTCCTGCAAAAGGTGTAAGGAAAGGTATAGTAACAAATATAGAACAAGCTGTTTCATCTATCAAGCTTGCTGTTGATGCTGCCAGTTCAATGTCTGGAACGAAAATAGATTCGGTTGTTGTTGGTGTTTCGGGAAGTCATATACAATCTTCTGACAGCCACGGAGTTGTTGCTGTCAGGGGTAAAGAAATTACAAAAAATGACATAGATCGTGTCATGGAAAATGCTCAGGCTATATCCATAACTCCCGACAGGAATATAATTCATTCGTTGAGTCAGGAATATATTGTTGATGATCAAGCCGGAATAAAAGATCCGATAGGTATGAGCGGGGTTAGGCTTGAGGTCAAATCTCATATAATCACAGGTAATGTGGCTTTGGTTCAGAATGTGATAAAAAGCTGCACTAGAGCCGGACTTGATGTAACCGATATAATTTTGGAGCCGCTTGCTTCCGCAAAAGCTATTTTAAGTGAAGACGAAATCGAACTTGGTGTTGCTATGATTGATATAGGCGGCGGCACAACGGATCTTGCCATTTTTTATGACGGAAGTGTGCGTTACACAAAAGTTTTGGGTATTGGCGGAAATCAGTTTACCCATGATATCGCAGTTGGTCTCAGAACGCCGGAAAAACAGGCTGAAAAAATAAAAATTAAATATGCAAGCGTCGGAGAGTCGGCATTCTCGGAAGAGATAATTGAGGTTCAAGGCATATCAGGCAGAGGAATAAGAGAAATACAAAAAAGCGATCTTTATGAGATAGTTCAGCCCAGAACAGAGGAGCTTTTAAATTTTGTTAAAAATGAATTGGATGCAAACAATTTTATCAATATGCTTACGGGGGGATTGGTTTTGACAGGCGGAGGATCAATGCTCAATGGATTGGCATCTTTTGCCGGAGACTTTTTTAATTTGCCGGTTAGAATAGGAATTCCTTATGATATAACAGGCATAAACGATATGGTTGAAGGACCGGAATACTCGACAGCCGTTGGATTAGTTAAGTACGGTTTGGGAGATAAAAAGGGAATACCTCAAAAAAAATCATTTGGGTATAGTTCCGTGTTTGAGAGAATGAAAAGCTGGTTCAAGGAGTTGTTTTGATGAATAGCCAAACATCAGGGGCGATTATAAAAGGAATTGGAGTTGGCGGAGGAGGATGCAACAGTATCAATACTATGATACGAAAAAATGTAGCCGGTGTTGATTTTTTTAGCGTTAATACAGATGTGCAAAGCCTAAATATGGCACTTGAGGGTACAACTGTTATACAAATAGGGAAAAAACTGACAAATGGACTTGGAGCCGGAGCAATTCCTGAAATTGGAAGAAATGCTGTAGAAGAAAACATTGATGAAATTGAAAATATAGTTAAAGGCGCCGATATGGTGTTTATAGCTGCAGGTATGGGAGGCGGTACAGGTACCGGTGCAGCTCCGATAGTTGCAAAAATTGCGAGAGATCAAGATATTCTAACCGTTGGAGTTATAACTAAACCGTTTTTGTTTGAAGGCAAAAGAAGAGAAAAAAACGCCGAGCATGGTATTAAAGAGCTCTCAAAATCATGCGACAGTGTTATAATTATACCAAATCAGAAGCTTTTGGAAACGCTCCCTGCAAATACATCTCTTCTTGATGCTTTTAGTTTTTCGGATGATATCTTAAGACAAGCAGTACAGGGAATAAGCGATTTAGTGAACCAGTCGGGGCAGATTAATGTCGATTTTGCCGATGTAAAAACAATCATGAGCAATAAAGGCGTGGCGATTATGGGTACAGGCGATGCAACCGGAGATGATAGATCTAAAATAGCCGCTCAAAAGGCAATATACAGCCCCTTACTTGACAATATTAACTTGACGGGAGCGTCTGATATATTGGTAAATATATCGGCCAATGATAGCTTGTCATTAAGAGAAGTTGAAGAAGCAATAGATGTTATTAGAGTTGCAACAAACAGTGATGCCGAGCTAATATTCGGTACTGTTATAGATAATAGTCTTGATAATTTTATTAGAGTAACAGTTATAGCGACAGGCTTTGGTATTCCCAAACGAACATTTACAAGATCGACTAATACGCAGCCTGCCGATATTAATTTTTCCAATGAAGATGATACCGATATTCCAACTTTCATTAGGACAAAGTCTAATAACAAAAAATAATCGGAAACTGAATTTTCCGTGTTAGTTGTTTTTATATTGGCAAGTTACGTTGTGGGATCAATACCTTTTGGATGGATCATAGGAAAACTGTTAGGTAAAGATATAAGAAAACTTGGGTCTGGAAATATCGGAGCTACTAATGTTGCAAGAGTAAACGGAACATTATACGGCGTCGCAGCATTTATTTTAGATTTTCTGAAAGGTGCAGTTGTTGTGCTGATTGCAATGAAGTTTTCATCAGCCGATTCTATTGCCGCTGGTGTTGCCGTTGTAATTGGACATGATTACTCGATATTCTTGCGTTTAAAAGGCGGAAAAGGTATATCAACTACATTGGGTGTTTTATTCGTATGGTCTTATCCTATTGCATTTATTTCATTGGCAGCGTGGCTTATAGCTTTTGCCGTAACAAGAATTTCATCTATATCATCAATAGTATCAATTCTATCAATGGTGGCAGCAAGTTATTTTGTTGGAAAACAGTTATTTTACCCTATAATTTTACTTGCGATTATTGCTGTTTTAAGACATCATGATAATATAAAGCGATTGCTATCAAAACAGGAAAAAAAGCTTTAATTTTTAAAACTTTTATCTTTTGATCTTTCCAATGAGTAAAAATGATTAGATGCTCTTAAATATATTTATAACAGGCGGAGAAAGTTAAAATGTTTATTTACAATATCACATATTCTTACATATTATGAAAACCGTGCTTGTTGCGATGAGCGGAGGTGTTGATAGTTCTGTTAGTGCATATTTATTAAAGAAACAGGGCTATAATGTGATTGGCGTTACAATGGCACTTACAAATTACGAAAATAAAGACTTCAAAAGAAGCTGCTGCTCGGAGAAAGATCGTTATCTTGCAAGGTATGTTGCAGCTCAAATAGATATACCGTTTGAGATTGTTGATTATAGGGAGATTTTTAAAAAGGAGGTAATACTTCCATTTATAGAATCTTACAAAAGGGCGGAGACGCCAAACCCATGTATTTTGTGCAATAACAGAATGAAATTTTCCCATCTTTTCAAATTTGGCGAAAAGTTTGGGGCTGAATATGTTGCCACTGGTCATTATGCAAAGATTGTCAAACACAACGATAAGTTTTTTGTGAAAAAAGGTGTGGATTCTAAGAAGGATCAGTCATATTTTCTTTATAATTTAGATGAACCTGACATCAAACGTGTACTGTTTCCACTCGGAGATTTGCATAAAACTGAAGTAAGAAAAATTGCCAAATCAGCAAAACTGATAATTGACAACAAACCGGAGAGTCAGGAAATATGTTTTGTCGATACGGATTATAGGAGTTTCATTTCAGATAAGGTAGAATCAAAACCAGGTTTTTTAATTGACGAAAAGGGCAATGTGCTTGGAAAACATAGCGGAATAGAGAATTTCACAATTGGGCAGCGTAAAGGAATTAATCTTTCGCTTCCTTATCCTGTGTATGTGAAAAAGATTGATCCGGCTTCTAAAAATGTTACAGTCACAAGCAGAGATAAAATTGTTGTGAAAAAATTTTATATTAAGGATTATGTCTTAAAAAATGACCGATTACATTTTAATGCTTTGGTAAAAATTAGATCGCAGAGCATAGAAATAGAATCAGAGCTAAAAGTTAAAGATGGCAAAATCGAAGTCAGTTCAGAAAAAGGATTTTGGGGAGTAACTCCTGGGCAATCAGCAGTAGCATATATTGATGATTGTATTGTAGCAGGCGGCATAATATCAAATTAAGAGCGGACTACTTTAATTTTAGTTTTAGTTTGATATAGTCATTTTATGATAGGAATTTCTAATAAATAAACAAATGACATTAATAAATGCAGAGATGTGAGAGTCGGTTAAAGTTATAAAGCTTCCGAACGGAATATCGTCACGACAGTATTTAAACGCTTTATCAATGATGCTGGCTCAATTTTGACTGTAACAAGGAAGTCCGCATTAAAAGGACCTATAATGGTAAAAGTTGGATTAATCGAGATTGCAATAGGCAGAGGTTTATTGGAAAAAGTGGAGGTTGAAATTATTTAAATTACGAAAGATTTTTATCTTTAAACTGCAAGGAGGTTATATGCGTTTTGGCATACCTAAAGAATCTAAAAGTAAAGGCTATTTAACAGAAGGCAGAGTTGGGCTTACACCTGCCGGCGTAAAAGAATTGACTGAACAGAATATGCCTGTTTTTGTAGAGAGAGGAGCTGGAAAGAATGCAGGGTATTTGGATGATGAATACACGAAGGAAGGTGCAAAGTTAGTATATAGCGCCGAAGAGGTATATGGTCGTTCCAATGTGATTCTAAAGATAGAAAGGCCTACTGAAAAAGAACTTGATTATACTCCTCGGAACTCTATTATATGCGCATTTTGGCATCTCGTAACTGCCGGTAGTGATTATATAGCAAAACTTGAGCAGAAAAACATAACGGCATTAAGTTATGAGCTTTATGAAAGCGCACCTAACTATCGCCCGATATTAGCTTCTCAAAGCAAAATTGCAGGCAGACTTACGCCTCAGATTGCAGGCAGACTTCTTGAATCAGGTCCTCACTCTTTTGGAAAACTGCTCAGCGGAATACCCGGTATCCCGCCTGCCAATGTTGTTGTTATAGGGGCTGGAACACTTGGATGCTATGCTGCCGAGAGCTTATCAGGTGCAGGAGCTACGGTTCATCTGCTTGATAAAAATGCCGACAAACTGGAGACGGCAACTCACTTTATGAATGGGCGAGTTATTACTTCGGTTGCAACAAAACATGCCGTTGAGAGATATGTAGAATTTGCTGATATTGTGGTGCTCGCCGTTCTTGTGCCTGGTGATCTTGCCCCCATCATAATTGATGACAAAATGGCAAAGCAGATGCGTAAAGGGGCGGCTGTGATAGACTTTGCCATTGACCATGGCGGAGCAACTACGGTTACAAGATCAAGAGGTGCACATATCGAACCTTTTGTTAAAGATGATATTACATATCTTGCCATACCTAACGCACCTGCAATGGTGGCAAGAACAACATCTAAAGCGTTAACACTTTCGATTCTTCCTATTTTGAGATCTACATCAAACTTAGAAAATGAACTTTATCATGCCTGTTACAAGTATGAGAAAAAATCATGAATTGGCAGTCTATCTATAAAAACAGAATAGTCAGTGCCGATGAAGCCGTAAGCTCTATAAAATCCGATGATTTGGTATATGTTAGTGGAAATGCAGCTACTCCAAGTGTTTTGCTTGATGCTCTAAAAATACATATCATTTCTAAGAAACTGAAGAATGTCATGCTTTCACATGCTGTCCTCGCAGGCAGCGACAGACTAAAGGAAGTGGAATACGGCGGTGGAATAGTTCATAGATCGTTTTTTGTAGGGCCTGCAGATAGAGATGCCGTTAATAGAGACTATGGCTATATACCTATCCATCTTCACAGAATACCTGCCGCTATAAAAGCTAGCTCGCCTGATGTTGCTCTGCTTCACACATCAATGCCTGATGAGTACGGTTTTGTTAGTCTTGGCGTTGAGGTACTGGCATCAAAAGCAGCAGCCGAATATTCAAAAAAAGTTATATGTCAGGTGAATAAAAGAATGCCGAGGGTGCAAGGCGATTCGTTTATGCATGTGACAAGTATTGATAAATTTGTTAAAGTAGATGAACCTATTTTAACGCTTGATTCAAGAAGCGCAGGCGATGTTGAAGAAAAAATCGGTCATATTATAGCCGATCTTATAGAAGACGGTTCAACGCTTCAGCTTGGAATCGGCGCAATACCTAACGCAGTACTTTCATCGTTAGATGGCAAAAAAGATATTGGGATACATACTGAGATGGTTACCGAAGGAATAGTTAAGGCTGCCGAAGCCGGTATAATAACCGGAGATAGAAAAAAACTGCATAGAGGCAAGATTGTTTGTACATTTGCCATGGGAAGCAAGGATTTATATGACTATATTAACGATAATCCTCTTTTTGAGATACATCCTGTAGATTATGTTAATAATCCGTTTATAATAGCACAAAATCCCGATATGATAGCAATAAATTCAGCTGTATCAGTTGATCTTACAGGTCAGGTATGTTCGGATTCAATAGGAAGTTATGTATATAGCGGGTTTGGAGGACAACTCGATTTTATCAGAGGTGCCACGGAAAGCGAAGGAGGCGTTCCGATAATAGCGTTCCCGAGCCTGGCAAAACATGGAAGCGTAAGCCGCATTGTTTTAAGCCTTGCGCACGGATCGGGAATTGTTACTACGCGGGCGGATGTATGCTGGATAGTAACAGAATATGGAGCTGTTAATCTCTTTGGAAAGACTTTACGGGAAAGAGCAATAGAATTGATAAACATTGCCCATCCTAAATTTAGAGATGGGCTAAAATTTGAAGCTGCAAAAGGAGGACTTTTATGAAAAAAAGCGTAAAATTATTTTTGTACATAGCAATTGCTGTAATTTTACTGCTATCGGCCTCTTATGCACTATTATTTACACCACTCGGAAACAATTTGGTGAGGCCTATTATACAAAATAAGCTTGCTAATATCGTTCCGGGCTTAACAATTCCGAGTTTTAGACTTAGTTTAAATAAAGTTAAACTTTTAATTGATATTGATAAGAATTCTATAATCACCTTAGGCGGCAGCATAAATATATTTAAAAGATCTGTTAACCTAAAATATAATGTAAATATCAAAAATCTATCAAAATTAAGCAAAATGACAAAAATAAAACTGAGAGGCAGCTTTAAAACAACAGGCAATTTATCCGGAGATATGGATAATCTGTTTGTAAACGGCGTATCTAATATATTTGACAGTACAATGAAATATAAAGTTCTGCTTTCTAAGTTTAAGCTTAAAATAGCTAATATCAGCATTAAAGATGCTCGTATTGATAAAATTCTTTATCTTACAAACAATCCTTCATATATAAAAGGGCTTATCAATATCAACATAAACATACAAACCAAGGGTGGCAATTTATCAGGATTGATAACATCAAAAACATATAAGGCGAAATTTGACCGCAAAGTGATAGATAAAAACCAAGATATAAAGATGAACAGAGATTATAGTTTGGCTATGCAAACTAACTCAATAGTTAAAAATGGAGTGATATTTTCCAAAATAAGATTTACGAGCGGGCTTTTGAGTTTTAAAGCCAATAAAAACCGATTTAACTTAAAGAATAAAACTATGAAAACCGATTATTCGGTAAACATACCCGATTTGAAAAAACTTAAATTTATAACCGGTCAGAATCTGAGAGGCCGTCTTGTTGTTTCCGGCAATATATTAAAAACAGATAAATTACTTTCGGGAACTTCAAAACTCCCTTTTGGCAATCTCAATTTCGTACTTAAAAATTCCATACTCAATGCCAATCTTCTAAAGATAAATGTATCAAAACTGCTCTACACACTTGGGTATTACAGGATTTTCAGATCCGGAGGCGATGTAAATCTTATTTACAATCTATCAAAAAAAAGCGGTAAGTTTAACGGAAACTTTATCAATGGTAGAATCTATGCAGATAATCTGTCAAGATTGATAAAACAGTTCACTCGTTTTGATATCACAAAAGAGCTTTATAAAACAGCTCTAATAAATGGAACAATTTTAAAAAACCGTATTACAGCCAATCTTGATATGAAAAGCGTCAATACCGCAATTAATTCAAAAGACACAATCGTTGATTTTGACCGTAGCCAAATAAATTCAAGATTACAATTTAGGATAAAGAAGACTCGGTTTTTTGCCCATATTTATGGAAATATTCGTAAGCCGAAAATCAATATTGATGCATCACAATTTATTAAATCTATTGGAAAGAAACATTTAAACAAGATCATAAAAAGTAAAAAACTAAGAAATCTTATAAATAAGTTTTTCTAATAGAAAAATAACGCTATGTTGAATGCTAAATTAAGGAACATGAAACTGCTGCTATATTCTTATGTTTTAGTCAGAAATCTATTTTAGCTGAAGATTGTGCTGCATGCGTAAAATCATTGATAATATTTAATTTGAGTTAGGAGAGAACAATGAAAAATAATAAAGTAGCTCTAATTACCGGCATAACCGGACAAGACGGAAGTTATCTTGCTGAGTTTTTACTGGAAAAGGGGTATATAGTTCATGGAATTAAAAGAAGAAGCAGCCTGTTTAACACAGATAGAATCGATCACCTGTATCAAGACCCGCATGTAAAAAATAGAAACTTTATACTTCATTATGGCGATATGACAGATTCCATGAATTTAACCGGAATTATTAAGGAAGTACAGCCGGATGAAATATACAACCTTGCCGCTCAATCACATGTTGCCGTCAGCTTTGAAACTCCTGAATATACCGCAAACACAGATGGCATCGGAACACTTAGAATACTCGAATCGGTTAGACTTTTAAGGCTTGAGAAGAAAACAAAAATATACCAAGCTTCAACAAGTGAACTTTTCGGGAAAGTTCAAGAAACACCGCAAACCGAGACTACGCCTTTTTATCCGAGAAGCCCTTATGCGGCGGCAAAAATGTATGCTTATTGGATTACGGTAAATTATAGAGAGGCTTACGGCATGTTTGCCTGCAACGGAATACTTTTTAATCATGAATCTATTAAGCGTGGTGAGACGTTTGTTACAAGGAAGATCACAATGGCAGCCGCAAGAATTATTCTCGGACTTGATAAAAAACTATATCTCGGCAATTTATCTGCAAAAAGAGATTGGGGACACGCCAAAGATTATGTAAGAATGATGTGGATGATTCTTCAAGCCGAAAAGCCGGAAGATTGGGTGATAGCAACTGGAAGAACAACAACCGTAAGAGATTTTGTTAAAATGGCATTTGGCGCTCTTGGCATAGAAATAGAGTTTAAAAGTAAAGATACCGATGAAAAGGGATATATTTCTAATGTTGAATTTTCAATTTTGAATGATAAATTAAAAAAGATCGGAGTAGATGAAAAAATGATTCAACATTTAACATTAAACATTAAGAATTTTATCGGATCAACGATAGCTGAAGTAGATCCTAAATATTTTAGACCAACGGATGTCGATTTCCTGCTTGGAAATGCAGCCAAAGCAAAGGAAAAATTAGGCTGGGAACCTGAAATTACCTTAGAAGAACTGGTGCAAGAGATGGTTGAAAACGATTTGAAAGAAGCATACCAAGATTTAATACTTAAAGAAAATGGTTTTGAAGTGCCGAAAAGCTGTGAGATTTAGTAATTAGAAGAAAAAATGAAATTGGGTGGTTTAGAGGTTCATGGGTTATCCTTAGATTGAAGTGATTTGATATGGGAGATTTATTCTGAATTGTCAACATATTTAAAGTATGGCAGCGGCTAATAACAACTTATTCCATTTTTCTATTATAACAGAGGTGGCGGAACAATAGCTTCATTTCTCTCTTGCAAGAGGGGTGCCCTGCAGTGGCGGGGGTGTTTATTCCTTCTCGCAGAAGGTACGAAGGTCTCATTATGAGCCCACTACATAATAAACCTAATAAACCGGCTCTCATTTTGTCTCATTCATCAGCTTGAGAAA
>CAZAPZ010000022.1:0-19689 GCA_964487285.1 uncultured Campylobacterales bacterium
CTTTGTATTATAATAGCATTCTATAATATTCAAATATATCGACTTTTGCCTCCTTTCTGTTTTTGTATTGCCCTATTTCATTTACCAGCTCACTTTTTAAGGTTATAAAAAAGCTCTCTGCAGCTGCATTATCGCAACAGTTGCCTTTCCCGCTCATACTCTGGGTTATTTTATAGCTCTTGAAATGGTAACCTAAATTCACACCAACATGGAAAATAGAATTCATAGTATAATCCTTCCGAAAATAAGTTCGGGAAGAACAGATTATTATTTCAAAAGCTCTCAAAAAGGCATATTTAAGAGCTTTTTTGACGAAGATTAGGCTAAGAAAACAGCTATGCTATAGGGAACGGATATTTTCTCAAGCTGATAAATGGAATAAAATACGAGCTGGTTTATTGTGCAGTGGTCTCGTTAGCATAAAACAATTTTTTAGCTGTCATTTGGAAAAACAGCTTTTCCGGAAATATCAATCTTATAACCGCTGACTGACGCAGCCATTTTGCGAAAAGCATTCTCATTTAGAAGACTAAGAAACAGCTGAATCTTACGATCAAAAAATCGTTCCTTAGAGATAATAAAATCAAACCGTTCCCACCCAAATGAAATAAAATTTAGATTAAACATATCCGCGGCTGCTTTGATGCCAGGCCCTGCGTCTGCTTTGCCGGAAAATACTTCGGCGGCTATATCTATGTGTTGAACAATCTCATTGTGGTATCCATTTAATAACTTAGGATTGATATCGGCTTTCTTAAGTAGTTTATCAAATAGCAGTCTTGTTCCCGTACCTAAAGGGCGATTTACTATGCGGATATTATTATCGGTTAAATCCATAACACCGGATATATTCTTTGGATTTCCTTTGCCAATTATAAGACCTTGTTCGCGCCTGCAGAAATTAAGAGTTGCAGGCATTGTTCCAAGCTCCTTTAAAGCAAAATCAAAATTGTATTCCCTTTCATTCTCTTCAATAAGGTGGCTGCATGCTATATGACACAAACCCTGTTTAAGGGCGCTCAAACCACCAATGCTGCCGATGCTACCGTGAACAGCAATATGACCGGGATTCAGTCGATTAAAAAGATCTATGGTTTTATTTAATAAAATATCATTGCTGCCTAATATTATAAGAGGTCCGCTATAAGTTGAAAGACGGTCGGGTTTTGGATAATTTATTGTTTTGCTTTCAAGCCATTGTTCAACAAGGTGACGTTGAAAAAGCCACTTTCCTGTGATTTTGGTTGCAGGTAGTTCCTTTTCAGAGATAAGGTTATAGATCATCTTATCATTGATACCGAGAAGTTTTGCAACATCACGCGTATTAAGCAAACCCTTCTTATTCATAATAAGCGCCTTCGCAGAAGCCGAAGAGCCTGCGAGATTTAAAAATTAAAATTTGAGGGATTAACCGGTTAGTTTGAAAATTTTTATTTCCTGAAGATTGTCGGCTATTTAGCTTCCCCGTGGGCAATATCAGCTTTCCAATATGCTTATGTTTTACTTCCTTGAAATTAACCAGGTTAGTCCTGCAGAAGTTCGCCTTGCCTACCTGTCTGCGTGCGGCTCGCCCGCACAGGCAGATGGAAAAGCTAATATTGCAGGGAAGGTGCTTATTGTGTAGTGGTCTCATAATATAGATTATAAACTAATGTTTAAGTTAGTCAATTTGATTACAACATGGCACTACCTAATAGCTATTTTAAGTTATTATTAGTTATTATAAATCCTTATCTGAATAATTAAGAAATATCTTGACATAAAATAGTTTATAAGCATATAATATAACAAAATAATTTTGGAGGTTTAATATGGTCAAAAAGATTTTATCAATTTTTGCTGTAATATTTGTGATAGCTGCGGCGAACAGCAGCTTTGCAAAAATACTGAAGCTATCAAGCACTACAAGCACGCAAAACACAGGGCTGTTGAGATTTCTTTCAAAACAGTTCAAAACCGACACCGGATACACGCTTGCGGTTATCGCCGTCGGCACAGGAAGGGCATTAAAATTAGCTCAGAATTGTGATGTTGATGTCACTTTGGTGCATGCACCTTCTTTGGAAAGAGAGTTTGTAGCAAAAGGATATGGGATTGACAGACGAATTGTAATGGCTAACTATTTTGTGGTAGTGGGACCAAAATCTGATCCCGCCGATATCAGACAGGCGCATTCGGCAGTAGATGCATTCACAAGAATAGCACACTCAAAATCGGATTTTCTATCCAGAGATGACAACTCCGGCACAAATGTGAAAGAGAAGACCATATGGAGAATGGCAGGTATTACACCAACCGGTTCATGGTATGAAAGAATCGGGCATGGAATGGGAGCTACGCTAATTATGGCTTCGGAAAAAGACGCATATACACTATCTGATATTGGAACTTACCTAAAATTAAAAAATAAACTAAATATAGTTCCGCTCTATGATAAAAAAAGCAAGTTATTGTATAATCCCTACCATGTAATTGCCGTTAATCCCAATCATTGCAGTAATGTAGATTATAAAGGCGCATTAAAATTTGATAGATGGATAACATCAAAAAGAGTGCAGAAACTAATAGCTTCCTACAAAGATTCCGAAGGTAAAACTCTTTTCACACCTCTTTCAATTTATTAAACGGCAATAAGCAGTTGGATCCTTTTCTATCCTCTTTTAAGACCGCTATAGATCTAATATTATCCGGAGATTCGGCCACGTATCAGGCCATATTTTTATCTATGAAAGTTGGTTTCTTTGCAACGACTATTGCAGCAATTACAGGTCTGCCCATTGCACTTATCCTTGTAACAAAACGATTTAGAGGCAGAAGTTTCTTAATCACAATTTTCAATGCCTTTATGGGACTTCCAAGCGTTGTAGTGGGATTGGTTGGATATGGACTTCTGTCACATAGAGGCGTTCTCGGCATGCTTGACCTTCTTTTTACACCTTACGCAATTATCATAGGCGATGTTATGCTCGGCATACCAACTATGGTAGCAATGACAGAATCCGCCCTTTCAGATTATCACGATAAAGTTGATGAAACCATAAAAACATTGAGCATTTCCACTATAGATGGAAACATATTGCTTGTAAAAGAATCAATATATGGGATTATGGGAGCAGTAAGCGCATGCTTTGGAAGGATTTTTGAAGAGGTGGGAGCGGCAATGATGCTTGGAGGAAATATTATGGGCATCACAAGAACTATGACGACTGCAATTGAGCTTGAAACAACAAAGGGTGAGTTTGCAAGAGGCGTCGCTATTGGGATAATACTTTTATCTATATCAATCTCAGTTAATGTAACATTGCAATGGTTCAAAAAACGATAGAAATCAAAAATTTAACTTTAGCTTACAATAAAAACTGGAAGCTCTATGTTAAAAAAGCAACGATAGAAGAAAATTCGATTGTAGTTTTTTCAGGTGCAAATGGTTCAGGCAAAAGCACGCTCTTACGCTCTATTGCACTTTTGTTTAAGCCTGAATCGGGCCAAATAACTATTTTTGGTAATACAGCCTATCAAAATAGAAAATCCGATCTATTAATCAGAAAAGCATACGTTACGATGGTGCACCAAAATCCGTATCTATTCAAAGGAACTGCCAAATACAACATCATGCTCGGATTAAAAGCGTACGGAAATACAAATTACCATGAGGCAAAAAATCTGTTAAAACTCTTTGAAAAAGAAGATATTGAAAATGAAAAAGTAGATAAGCTATCAGGCGGGCAAAGGCAGAAGGTGGCACTTGTCAGGGCTATGGTGATGCCTGTAAAGATATTAATATTTGATGAGCCGCTTGAAGGTCTTGACAAGGCATCCAAACCGATTTTTTTGAATTTATGTAAAAAAATGTCATTAGATAAAACAATCCTAATATCAAGCCATAAGGCAGAAGATCTCGTTAAAATATCAGATAAAATATACAACCTATCAAACGGGTCGGTTTTTTCAGGAAATCCTAAGAATATTTTCAGGGGTAAGCTGATTGAAGAAAACGGTTCTATCTATTTTGATACTGGAAAGGTAAGATTTGCCGCTCAAAATGAACCTGAAGCCACTACAGCACTGATTAATCCCGATACCATATCGCTATCTTTCGCAAAACAACATAGTAGCATAAGAAACTGTTTAAAGGGAAAAGTCAAAAAAATTATACAAGAAAAAGATTCTGTATCTGTAACTGTAGAAGCAGGAGAACTATTTTCGGCAACGATAACTAATTATAGTGCTCAACGATTGATGCTGAAACCGGATGATGATATATATGTAGCGTTTAAGGCCAATTCTGTGAAACTATTTTAGGATACTATTAAAATATAATTAATCGCAAAAGGGACATATACGGGTAGATAATCGGTAGTTGCTACCTACCCGTATATAAGAAAAATCAATATTTTCTACTTATTATTGCCTGCTGAAGCTGTGCTATTGCTTTAGTTGGATTAAGTTCTTTCGGACAAGCCTGTATGCAGTTCATAATTGTATGACATCTCCATAAACCATGTTTATCATTAATAATATCAAGTTTTTCATCTTTTCCTTCATCTCTTGTATCAAAAACAAATCTCGCTGTATTTATTAGTGCAGAAGGTCCGAGGTAATCGGGATCTGCCCAGTATGAAGGACAAGAACTTGAACAGCACGCACACAATATACATTCATAAAGTCCATTGAGTTTATTTCTGTCTTCAATGGATTGAAGTCTCTCCTTACCCGGAGGAGGAGTCTTCTCAACAAGGTACGGTTTTACAACATAGTATTTATTAAAAAAATCGGTAAAATCACATACAAGATCTTTAACAACCGGAATTCCAGGCAGGGGTCTAATGGTAAGAACACTACTTTTAAGGTCTCTAATATGTGTTATGCATCCAACCATGTTAACGCCGTTTACATTAATCCCGTCAGAGCCGCATACTCCCTCTCTGCAGCTTCTTCTATATACAAGGGTTCCGTCCTGTTCCCATCTTATCTGATTTAAGCCGTCCAGAATCATCATTCCATCGGTTCTGTAATCTACTTCGTAATCTTGAAAATGACCTGCTTTATCCATTTCAGGATTATATCGTTCGATTCTAAAGGTAACTTTATCACCTATAGCTAATGACATTCATTTACCTCCTTTTAGTAAACCCGCTTTTTAGGTTGGAACGTCGGGGCTGTTATTGCTTTGGTTCGAACCGGCTTATATTTGACTTCTACTTTTCCATCTTTTAAAAATATCAAAGTATGCTTAAGCCATTCTTTGTCATTGCGTTCAGGATAATCATCTCTATAGTGAGCACCTCTGCTCTCTGTTCTGTTAAGAGCAGCTTCTGTCTCAATCAAGGAGACATCAAGAAGTGATTCTAATTCCAATGTTTCAACAAGGTCCATATTAAACGACATCCCTTTATCTTGTATTCCAACTTTTTTATACTCTTTTCTTAAATTAGTTAAAACATCAATCTGGCGTTTGAGACTTTCTTCCGTTCTAAAAACACCCATGTTGTTAGTCATGCTATCACGCAATTTTTCCCACACTGCATTATTCTTGACACTGCCCTCGGATTCAAACAGCTTGTGGATTTTTTTGATAGTATCGCCAGCCGTTTTATCGGCCAAATACTCTAACGGAGGAGTGGGAAGTTCAATATCATTCTCAAGAATCCATTTAGATGCCTGACGGCCTGCCTGAGATCCTGTTACAACAAGATCAAGCAATGAGTTACATCCAAGACGATTTGCCCCATGAAGAGATACGCAGGCACATTCACCCGCTGCATAAAATCCTTCAACAGGTTTTTCAGGATTATCTCCATCAGGAATAACTACTTGAGCAAAATAATTAGTAGGAATGCCGCCCATGTGATAATGACCCGTCGGTTCAACAGGTATTGGCTCTTTTGTGCAGTCTATTCCCGTAAATTTATATGCGAGTTCCCATATTCCTGGAAGTTTATCCATAATAAAATCGTGTCCAAGATGATCAAGTTTCAAAAGCATATGATCTTTTTTTGGGCCTACACCTTTGCCGTCTCTTACTTCCTGCGCCATACCTCTGCTGACAACATCACGGCTTGCAAGATCCAAAACATGAGGCGCATATTTCTTCATAAATCGCTCACCGTCGGAATTAAGAAGATAGCCGCCTTCACCTCTTACACCTTCGGTAATTAGGTTTCCTGCAACATAAATTCCAGTAGGATGAAACTGAATATACTCAGGATCTTCAGCCGGAATTCCTGCTCGTAAAGCAATTGCCAGCCCGTCACCTGTATTGATATGTGCATTGGTATTTGTTCTAAAGTTTCTCATATTTCCTCCGGTTGCAAATACCACGGATTTACCATAGAAAATATCGATACCTCCATCAACCATATTCCACGTTGTAACACCTATTACTTTACCTGACTCTTCTCTAATAAGATCAAGTGCGTAATACTCGTTATAATAATTGATGAAAGGTGCTATGTCGCTCCTAAGGCTACGTTCAAAAAGTGTGTGCAGCAGAGAATGACCGGATCTGTCCGCAACTGCGCATGATCTGTGAGCAAGTGTTTCACCAAAATTTCTAGTCTGTCCGCCGAAAGCTCTCTGGTATATCTTGCCCTCTTTGGTTCTTGAAAACGGCATACCCCAATGCTCAAGTCTATAAATAGCCGATGGAGCATTTTTAGTATAATACTCGCACGAATCCTGGTCAGCTACGTAGTCGGAACCTTTAACAGTATCGTAATCGTGCCAAATCCAATAATCTTCATCCATATTGGCTAAAGCTGCGTTAATACCGCCTTGAGCTGATACCGTATGAGATCTTGTCGGGAAAACCTCAGATATAACAGCCGTTTTAAGATGTGCTAAACCGGTTTGAACAGCTGCCGATAATCCTGCTCCGCCAGCTCCGACAACAATGACGTCGGATTCATGAATTCTTACAGATATATCAGCCATTGATACCTCCTTGTGGCAAGCTGAACGGTAAAATGGTTAGCAATGCCAAAATAAGATAAAATATTCCAAGCACCCAGAAAAGAGCTCTTATAAATAGCCTCCATCCGTCGCTATGTACATAATCATCTATAAATTCAAAGATACCGTTTATTCCGTGCCAAAGCGCAAAAACAACAAATGTAAGATCGAAAAGTTTCCATCCCATGCCCGATAATCTAACTGCAACTGTATGATAATCCGGGGTTGTACCCGGTGCATAAAAATGCTGAATATAAAAATGACCTATTAATAAAATCAGGAGAGCAATGCCCGATACACGCTGGAAAAACCATTCGAATGCGCCGGTTTTACCGCTTCCTTTATACCTATCTATAAATCCTCTTGCGGTTGCCATTTTACCTCCTATAATAAACCTACTGACATCGGTATGGCACCGACAACAAATAGTATTGCAGCAATAATCCAGAATACCCATACATTATTGTTGTAGTTGGTTCTTTCGCCTGCTTTAGAAAAGTTTACAAGTATAACCCTAATGCCGTTTAAAGCATGGTAAACAACTACTGCCCATAGTGCTATTTCAGATAGCTTAAAAAGCGGTGTTGCAAGAAATGCCATAGCGCTGTTAAAAGACGCTGGGGATTGAAGCGATGCTATCACCCATTCATGTATAAAAAGATAAAGTATGAGAAGCAACCCCGTAATACGGTGAAGCAGCCATGCTACAAAGCCTGCATGCCATCGGTATTTTGCAGGTGGACGATAATAAGCCATTTTCGGCCTCCTATTTATTAAACTGTTTTTTTATATAGATTAAATTTGAAACGATATTCGATAATGACAGTCCAAACCATGCCGCCCCTTCTCATTTTCAAAAGTTACGAAACGGACTGCAATTGTCGGACAAACTTCCTTAGTTTAAGGAGGCTCGGATTCATAATATTTGTTGTTTTTCATTTCAATATGCCTCCATTAATTGTTATTCGCAGTATAAGGGTTTATCATTTTAGCTGGATCAACAATAGTTCTAAATTCATCTTCGCTGACAAACCCAAGTTTTAAGGCAGCCTCTCTCAAAGTCAGTCCATGCGTATCGGCCAATCTGGAAATTTCAGATGCTTTATCATAACCTATTGCCCTTGCAAGCGGTGTAACAAGCATTAAATCGTTTTCCAACAGATCCGATATCCTTTTTGTATTTGCTTCTATTCCTTCAACAAGATGAATTCTAAACGATTCGCACATATCGCTAAGCAGTCTTACGGATTGTAGGAGATTGTATATGAGAACAGGTTTATACATATTAAGCTCAAGTCCAAGTCCTGAATCAGCCATATTAATCGCAACATCGTTGCCCATAACTTGACAGCAGATCTGAGTCATAGCTTCGCATTGAGTCGGGTTGATTTTACCCGGCATTATAGAACTGCCCGGCTCATTAGCTGGAATTTTTATTTCGCCTATTCCGCATCTTGGACCTGATGCCAAAATTCTGATATCGTTTGCAATTTTATTTAGAGCGGCTGCCAAAACTTTCAGCGACCCGCTGGTTTCACAGATTTCATCATGATTTGAAAGAGCCGCAAATTTATTGGGTGCGGTTACAAAATCTATACCGGTAAGATTTTTTATCTCACCGGCTACGAGTTTATCAAAACCAGCAGGAGAATTAAGTCCCGTTCCAACGGCGGTACCGCCTAATGCAAGCTCTTTTAGATGAGGCAAACTATTTTTAATCGCCTCAATAGAATGTTCAATTTGGCTTACGTAGCCTGAAAATTCCTGCCCAAGCGTCAACGGTGTTGCATCTTGAAGATGAGTTCTTCCTACTTTGATAATGTTACCGAACTGTTCGGATTTTTTCTCAAATGCGTTTCTTAATGCGGTAACATTGGGTAAAAGATGCTTCATTATCATAATAGTTGAAGCAATAGACATGGCCGTAGGCATAGTATCATTTGATGATTGAGATTTATTTACATGATCGTTTGGGTGAACAGGACTTCTGTCGCCACGTTTGCCGCCAAGAAGCTCACTTGCTCTATTTCCTATAACCTCATTCACATTCATATTGGTCATAGTTCCACTTCCCGTCTGCCATACCGGAAGTGGAAATTGGTCATCAAGTTTGCCGTCGATTATCTCATCGGCAGACTGGCAAATTGCATCTTTAATTTTATGATCCAAAACACCTATTTTAGAATTTGCGATTGCAGCAGCCTTTTTGAGGATTCCAAATGCATGAATAACCTCAATCGGCATCAGCTCTGCTCCTATCTTAAAATTAGATGAAGCCCTCTGTGTTTGCGCTCCCCAATATTTATCTTGAGGAACTTTTACTTTGCCGAGAGTATCCAACTCAATTCTATACTTCATTTTTGCCTTCTATTTTTCTTATATAGATAGATGTTCTTAAAAAAGTTTCAGACCATCAACCTTATCGCATAGCTCTTTCACATGATCGGCTGAAGCTCTAAATAGGGTTTTTTCTTCATCGGTAAGATCAAATTCCACAATCTCTTCAACGCCGCTTTTTCCGAGTTTTGCAGGAGCACCTACGAATACTCCATTAACACCGTATTCGCCGTGAAGTGCGGCAGCTATAGGCATAATTTCTTTTGAATCAAAAGTAATGGCTTTTATCATCTTACAAACCGACGAACTGGGTGCAAAATATGCACTTCCCGTTTTAAGCAATTTAACGATTTCGCCGCCGCCTTTTCTTGTGCGATCAATCATTGATTCTACTCTATCATTTGCAAACATTTTCGTTATTGGAACGCCTGAAACAGTTGAATAACGAGCAAGCGGCACCATATTATCGCCATGTCCTCCCAAAACAAATGCATTAACATTTTTAACCGAACAGCCTGCTTCCCAGGCAATAAATCTTGAGAAACGGGCAGAGTCAAGACAGCCTGCCATGCCCATTATATGATTATCCTGGAATCCGCTTACCTTTTTAGCAGTGTAAACCATAGCATCAAGCGGATTTGTTACAATAATGAGAATTGCGTTCGGAGAATATTTGGCAACTTGTTCGGTTACGGATTTCACAATTTTTACATTTTTCTCAAGAAGATCATCTCTGCTCATACCTGGCTTTCTTGGCAATCCTGATGTAATGACAACAATATCAGAATCAGCAGTATCCGAATAATCGTTTGTGCCTATCAGCTCGCCGTCGAATCCTTCAATGGGAGCCGCTTCCATCTCATCTAAAGCCTTACCTTGCGGTAATCCTTCTACTATATCAACAAGAACAACAGTTTTTGCAAAACCTTTTTCCAAAACACGCATTGCTGTTGTAGCACCTACATGACCTGCACCTATAATACTAACCTTAGTATTAGAAATCATAAAACACCTCTAAAATTTAAATTGGCCGGTTTTCTTATATAAATTAAAAATCGGCCGATTCTTATTGAATGATTATTTGGAAACGAGCTCTTCGATCTGTTTAGTTGTAACAGATTTCGGTCTTTCAATAGAAAGCCCTAAAGCCCTATCCCATATTACTTCCGCTGTCACTCCAAGTGCTCTGGCAACACCAAAAAGTACCGTATAAAAATTGGTTTGCGTTACACCGTAATGATACTGAATAGCTCCTGAATGTGCATCAACATTAGGCCATGGATTTTTCGCCTTGCCCTGTTTTTCCAAAACCTTTGGAACAACTTTATAAACCACGCTCACCGTTTTGAATATCGGATCGTCGGGCAAGTGTTTAAGAGAAAATTCTCTCTGAGCAGTGTATCGAGGATCGGTTATTCTTAAAACGGCATGTCCGTAACCCGGAATTACCTTACCTGAATTAAGAGTATCCCAAGCAAATTTTTCAATCTCCTCTTCTGTTGGGACACCTCCGAATTTCTTCATCAATCCGAGAATCCACTTAAGACATTCCTGATTTGCAAGTCCGTGAAGAGGCCCTGCCAATCCGTCAAGTGCAGCTGAGACGGAATAATAAGTATCCGAAAGCGTTGACGAGACAAGATGATTTGTATGTGCACTTACATTGCCGCTTTCATGGTCACTATGTAGTATTAGATATAATCTCATCAGATTTTTATATTCTGCATTTTCAATACCCATCATATGAGCGAAGTTAGCTCCCCAATCAAGTGTGGTTGATGGCTCAATGGGCGTATAGGATTTGTAGATTCGCCTATAAATATATGCTGCAATAACAGGCAATTTTGCAAGCAGATTCATAGAATCTTCCAAAAACGGCCTCCAGTAATCCGTTTTCTGTATTCCTTTCTCATACTCTCTGGCAAATACAGACTCTCTCTGAAGTGCTAAAACCGCCATAGCGAATTGTGTCATAGGATGAGTATCTATCGGAGTAGAATCAATTATATGCCAAATATATTTAGGCACTATTTGACGACTATGAAATTCTCTTTGGAGTTCATCAATAATTTTTCTCGTAGGAATTTCACCTGTTAAAAGAAGATACCACTGACCCAAGGGAAATGGGTAGGGGCTACCATTTTCACGAGGAAGTTTAGCAAGAACTTCCGGAATTGTATAACCTCTAAAACGTATTCCCTTATAAGGATCGAGATAGCTCGTATCACATACAAGTCCTTTGACTCCTCTCATTCCTCCGTAAGCTTGAGCAACAGTAACATCGCCCAGCACTTTATTTCCATGCTCTTTAACAAGCTTCTTAACCCTATTACGCCATCCGGGAATAATACTTTCCATTTTGTCAAAAATAAATGACATACCAATCCTCCCTATAAAATTTTTTTTATCAATGCAGTCGTATAAATAATGCTCTATAAAGCATTTTATAATTTTCTTAATTTAACATAATAATCAACACGCAATTATGAGTAAGTTCATACTTTAATATACTCCTCTAAAATAATATTGTCAATGGTTGATTTGTGTTAAGATAACTTCTTACTGCAATACTTTTTTTATGTTTTCAGATTGAGTAGATACATCATTGGCAGAAGCGCTAAGCACTTCGATTTTGCTTGCCTGTGCTTCAGAAAGTTGGTAAAGCGCTTTTATCTGATTAAAAAGTGATTCGGTGGCTATTTGTATTTTTCCAATCTCATCTTTTATATTGTCTGAATCATCCGCCGTTCTTTTGGAAAGCTGACGTACGGCATCTGCTACAACTGCAAAGCTTCTACCGGCATCTCCGGCTCTTGCCGCTTCGATTGCAGCGTTTAGGGAAAGAAGGTTCGTTTCTCTTGCCACCGATTCGATAGATAGTGTAATCTTGTCAATGCCTTTTATTCTTTGTTTGACCGCTTCGCTTGTTTTTGATAAGTTCTCTCCCATATCGTAAAGCTTGCCGACCATTTCCATAAAGTCATTAGCTGCATTCTGTAATTTGCTCTGTATAGCACTAAGATTACTTACGATTTTTTTTGCAGAATGCTGTTTTTCTTCGATTTCGTTCATTTCTTTTTGGATCCGTTCAGTCAACTTTTTTGATTCGGCTAACTGATGCATGTTGGTCAGTCTGCCTGATGCAACATGAGAAAATAATGTCAAGATTTGTATATCATCATCATTTATTGCAGTCTTTTTAAACTTATTGTCTATGCCGATAATGCCGAATGGCCTGTCATTTATAGTCAACGGCAAAATAATAAAAGATTTTGACCTAATGGCTTTTATTTTTGCCGCTTCTTTCGAAACAAAGTACTCCGGGGGCAATTTCGCATTCTTTTTTACCCAGCGCGGCTTCATATCGGAATATACCAAAAACAGTACGCCGCTGCTTTTATTTATCGGGACTCTTATTGATTCAATCGGTTCTCCCCGATTCCCAATCGTTTTTACACATTGTAGCCATCCATCCTGATTAATTAGTATGTTAACGCGATCAAAGCCGAGAATATTATGCGCCGCTCCGGCAATCTTATCATAAAGTTGTTCCGTATTTCTCGCCGTAACCATTGCAGTGACAGTTTTCGTAAGACCAGCTGCCTGCTGTTTATAATTTTTAGTTCCCGTTTTGAATAATTTATCCAGTATAAACATATATAACCCCCGTTAAAGTTAATTAGTTCTGCAAAAATCAATCAGTTTTTCAGGTATCTTGTTAAGCGGCAGGACTACATCGGCAGCGCCGAGAGCTATTGCTTCGGCAGGCATACCAAAAACAACACAGCTTTCTTTATCCTGTGCAATAGTCTTGCTTCCCGCTTGCTTCATCTTTAATAATCCCGTTGCTCCGTCAGAGCCCATTCCCGTAAATATTGCTCCTACTGCATTTGTACCGGCATATTTTGCTACGGAATCAAACAGAATATCAACAGAAGGGCGAACATGGTGAACACTTGGCCCGCCAACGATTTTAACAATATACCTGCTTCCGCTTCTTGCTAACATCATATGAAAGTTTCCAGGAGCAATAAGAGCTGTACCGGGAAGAACAGGCTCGCCATCCACGGCTTCTTTAACTGTAATGACCGATATCGAATTAACCTGTTCGGCGTAGCTTTTTGTAAATATAGGCGGCATATGCTGCACAACGACTACTCCGGGAGCAACTTTAGGCATACGGCGCAAAATAAAGCGTAAAGCGTCTGTTCCTCCGGTTGAAGCACCTAAGGCAATTATCTTATTTGTAGTTTGTTTCAAAGAAAGAGAAGGTATTGCAGTGCTGTCATTGGAAGCAGTCGTCTCCCGTAGTTTTGTCATTTTCTTGATATCAACCGTGTTCGCAGCCCGTATTTTTTCGATAAGTTGTTCACTCATCTGTCCAACTGTAAAAGATGAACCCGGTTTTGCCATTACATCAACAGCTCCTATCTCAAGTGCACTCATTGCAGTTCTGCTTCCTTTTGGAGTCAGCGAGCTCACGATGATAACCGGTATTGGAAAATATTTCATCAATTTGCTTAAAAATGTAATACCGTCCATCCGTGGCATTTCGACATCAAGCGTTATTACATCAGGTTTGAGCTTAACAATCATATCTCTTGCAACAAACGGATCGGGAGCAGCTCCGACAACTTTAATATCGGAAGCTTTTCCAAGCTCCGTTTTAAATATTTTTCTAACAACAGCAGAATCGTCCACGATCAAAACTTTAATCATCATCACTCCTATTTATTGATATGGATACCAGTCATGTTCTCTTAAGCTATTCACATTTTTTACCGCCGCCTCATCATTTTTATTGGAATAAACAATCTTTCTTCCCATTTTTCCTCCAGCATCAATTTCTGCAATTTTAACACCGAGCAGCCGCAATGTCTTTTTACTTTGCTTTATATTTGCTCTCCCTATCAATTCTCCTGCTTTGTCTGATCCGCCAAAAATTCTCGCTACGATATCACTTTTTGATGATCCGAGTTTAATCATAGCGTTATACATAGCAAGTATAGATACATTTCCATATTTAACCGTTGCGTTTTCCAGCTCTTCAATTCTAGGATATAAAAAATGTATGGCACCGCCAAAATGGTATCTTTTATCATGCATTGTTACAACAACGGCATTTCCCAATACAGCATATATTATAACCGGTTCACGGGATATAATAAGATAGCCCGGCTCAATAAGCGTTTGGTATTTTATTAAACTGTTCATTTAAGATGTTTCGAATTCAGAAATTATAGAATTATATTTTGTTATAGATTTAGCCAAGATTTCATCTATATCCTTTGTAGTAAGATTGAATTTTTCCTGAAGGCTGCCGCTTTTATAATGCAATCCGTCAAGTGTTGTGGTTATGCCTGCCAGCATAGTCAGCAAATCGGACATTGCAACTATTTGAGTAGTTCTGAGGTTGCTTTTCAACGGATTATGATGATATGTAACCGCATCTATAATTTCATTAGGAAACCTCCAGCGAGAAAGAAGAGCGGCTCCAATTTCCGAATGTGTTGTTCCAAGCAGCAGCAGCTCCTCCTCATCAAAACTTTTATCTTTAACGGCCATCAACGCCTGTTTTTCCAATGAGTTTTCGCCAATAATTTTGCCGATAATTATTTTTCCTATATCTCGTAATAAAGATGCCGTAAATACGATTTGAGGATCTTCGCATTTAAGGAAATTGGCAAGAATTTCGGCTATTACTCCCCCTGCCACCGAGGAATGCCATAGTTCTCCTTTTTCAGCTTCATAAATTATTTTGTCGGAAAAATATGGCTTTATTGTTTTCAAAAAGAGCATCTTACGAATTTGACCTGCACCAAGATAGCTTACCGCCTGTCTTATATTTGAAAGTTTCTTTTTGGCTCCAAAATACGGAGCGTTTGCCATTTTAAGTATATCTGCGGTCAACGGTGCATCATAACGAATCATATTGATAAGCTTGCCGGTTGAATAAAACGGATCGGATAATAGATTATTTATGCGTATTACAGTCAACGGAAACGGTTTGAGAATATCAATCAGTTTTAGCGATTCTTTAACAAAATCTTTCAAACCACGACCAGCTTTTTACCCATTATATCAATAGTTAATCGTCCTGTAGCTATATCAAGATACATTGTTCTGCTTTTAGTTCCCCCAACCGTCTCACTTCTTATCTGAATAGGAAATTTTAGCAGCATAGCTTTTGCCATTTTGAGATTTCTTTCACCTATTCTAAAAATTCCCGAATCATCCATGATATGCGAACAGCCTACGATATCAGCTGTTATATTTTGCAAATGCGCCCCTCCCTTAATTAATCTGCTCAAAGAAAGGACAATACCGCTATTGACAAATTTATAACTATTTGCATCACTTGAAACTATAGAATGATCAGGCAGCATCGAGTGAAGTATGCCTCCCATACTCTTTTTCTTATCATAAAGCGCAAGTCCCAAACATGATCCGAGTGAATATGTAACAATCGTATCTCCTCTAATTTTAGACATTGCCATATCAGCAATATTTGCAATAATCAAACGCACCGTTTTCTATATATGGCAGGTTTTACAAGTTCAACATCAATGTTGCTGTTGTGTATTGATTCGGAATGTCCTATATATAAAAAACCGTTTGGTTTTAAAGCTTTATAAAATGTATTTAGAACATGATTTATCATTATTTTATCAAAATAGATCATCACATTTCGACACGAAATAAGATCAAATTTTCCTACAAGATTAAGATCATTTTTAAGATTAAAGAATCTGAATGTCACCATCTCTTTAATAAACTTTTTTATTTCAAGTTTGTTGTTTACATCATCAAAATATCTTCTTACCATGCCTGCCGACATCATTTTTGCAGCATCATGTTTATATTCACCATCTTGTGCTTTTTTTAGTACCTCTGTTGATAAATCCGTTGCAAGAATTTTGAGATTTAGATTAAGATGCAGCTTATTTAATGCCTCGTTAACACAGATAGCTATCGAATACGGCTCTTCTCCGGTTGAACAGCCTGCGCTCCAAATCTTTATCGTTCTCTGCGAAGCTGCATTAGGAACAATAACATCGGTAAGAAAATCGAAATGTGCCTGCTCCCTGAAAAAATAAGTTACATTAGTGGAGATAGAATTAATAACATTGGATAAAAGTTTGTTATCCTTTGGCAAGATGTCAAGCAGATCGCTATAATTATTGAGGTTATTTTCTCTTAAATATTTGCTTAGCCTTGAAACTACCAGAGCTTTTTTATTCTTGCCAAGACTAATTCCTGCGGTTTTATACACCAAAGATTGTATATTTTCAAATTCCTTATATGTAATATTTGTCATATTTTCTTCCAATGCTGCCCTATACTGCTTTCTTTATAAGGAATTGGCCTCCGGTTTCGCTAACTATATCCGATGCATCAAGAATCAAACCCACGGTTCCATCGCCAAGAATAGCACATCCTGCTATGCCGCGAATATCGCCAAGCAGTCTTCCGAGATTTTTTATAACAACTTCCTGTTTGCCTATCAATTCGTCAACCATTAAACATACATCGGTGCCATCATTTTCAACAACAATAACCAAAGCATTGGTTGGATCATCCGCGCCTTTTTTAAGGTTAAACAGCTCTTTCAACCTTATAAGGGGTAAAAGTTTATCCATTACACTCACAACTTCACCCTTGCCCGCAATAGAATGAACTTGAGACGCAAGAGGTCTTAATGACTGTCTTACAGAAAGGGTTGGCAGTATATATTTCTGGTCGCCAACCTTTATAAGCATTCCGTCAATAATAGCGAGTGTCAACGGCAAGATGCAGCTCACTGTTGTTCCGGCACCAACTTTCGATTCGACCTCTATTTTTCCGCGCAGCTTCTCAACCGATTTTTTGACGACATCCAGACCAACGCCCCTGCCGGAGATATTGGTTATTTTAGCTGCGGTAGAAAATCCAGGCATAAATATAAGCTTATATATCTCGTTATCTGTTAATAGATGTCCTTCTTCAACAAGTCCTTTTTCTATAGCTTTTTTTAAGATTTGTTCTCTATTCATTCCTCGCCCATCGTCTGTTATCTGAAGTACTATACTACTTCCTTTATGAAAAGCGCTTATTTTCAGCAAACCGGTTTCCGGCTTATCGTTCATAACGCGTTCATCAGGCATTCCTATCCCATGATCACAGGAATTTCTTACTATATGCACTAATGGATCGTACATCTCCTCAACCATGTTGCGATCCATCTCCGTTTCTTCACCCTCAAACACAATATCAATTTTTTTGCCCGTCTTTTTAGCAAGATCCCTAACCAATCTTTTCATCTTCTGGAACAAGGGTTTCAATTCTACCATTCTCATAGACATTCCAACATTCTGTAAAGTTGCAACAATTCTTTTCAGCTGGGCAACATCTTTGATAAGTCTGCTATCTTTAATGGCTGTAACATTAGGATTTTGGACAATCATATGCTGATTGATTACAAGTTCTCCGATCATATCCATCAGATTGTCAAGTTTCTCCGTGTCAACTTTTACAAATTTGGCAATTTTAGATATAGCTCTCAAATCTGCAGCCTGTTTCTGAACATTAACAGCTTCTTGAAGAGTCTGTTTATCAATCCTTCCTTTCTCTACAAGCAGCTCACCTATCTTTTTATCGGATGTAATCTGAGATTTAAGAGCATTTTCAACATCATCAACTTCCACTTTTCCTTTCTCTACAAGCAGCTCACCTATCCTTTTATCCTGCCCGCTGTCAACGGCATCAATCTCACTCATAAATATATCTATAGCCTTATCATCATAAATAGGTTGTGTTTTTTTCGGAATTGATTTTCTAACGCTATCCAACATTATACGCAAGGTATCTACGCCTTTGAAAATCAGGTTCGATATGGTATCGCTATAAGATAGTTTTCCATTTCTTACATTGTCTAAAAGATTTTCAAGATTATGTGCAACTCTATTTATTTCAGGAAGATTCAAAAATCCAGAGGTTCCTTTTATCGTATGAAACGGCCTGAATATGGCATTGATAATTTCCAAATCCTGAGGATTATCTTCCCATTTCATCATATTTCCCTCAATGCTGTCTATATGTTCGGTTGATTCATCAAGGAAGTCTCCCAGCAGTTCAATATCTTCTTCGGACAATAAAAACGGCTCATCTATCTTTACTTCTTCGGTTTTGATCGTCTCTTTTTTTGGCACCGGCGGCCTGCTTTCGCTTGTTGGTTCAGTCTTACCTGCAATCAGATTGTTTACTGCCGACTGAAGATTGTTGAGTTGTGTATCTTTGTCGGCAAACTCCGTAATTATAATATTATTCACAACATCGTTTACGGCTGTCTTCATATCCGAGTCAGGCAGTTTCTCTAAAAGTCTCAGTATTTTACCGCATCCTGTAAGATCTCCCGTATTCATCATAACAGCCTCTTCGGCTATCTGATTTTTAATATTCTCCATCTCATTCATGTTGTATCTCCTTCTGTTTTATAATATGTACAAATCACAATTTTTCTTAGTTTATTCTTTTGCAGATTTTTTAATATCCAAACAGTGCTGAAACCTTCGACTGAACATCGTTTAATTTGACCGCAACCAGCTCTATTCTATAAAGATATGGTGCTGTAGGTTTTACAGTTCCGCCTGTCTTTTTAGAGACCGATCCTGTATTAAGATTTTGACTATCACTGTTCTTTGTATTTCCTAATAGCGTTTCGATAATCTGTGCATATACGGTGTAGTTTCCCAGCTGAAGTTTAATATCATAATTCGTTATAGGAGCGGCTGTTGCTGGACAGCTGACCCCCCAGCTGCTTGTAGCTTTCGCCAATTTTATTGAAAGGCAGGAATTTAAACTTTTTGATGCTCCGAATGGGAGTGTTGTCGGTACGCTGCCCGTTGCCCTGTATTGATCTATCGCCCATTTTGTGTATTTGGATCCCGCTACCAATGCACTGTTAACTGCTTGATAACGGAGATTTATTCCTGATATTATAGTGCCTTTTATCAAAAATTGATAGGCTATACCGCTTAGGGCAATCACAATAGCAGCAACAATCAAAACAACGATAAGCGCTATACCTTTCTGATCATGATATTTCATTGCTATTTTCCTCCTATTGCCCAATCGGCTTACTCATTACTGCTGCCTTGCTCCATAATTCCAGTCACTACGCCTATCTGCGTGCGAACGTACAGATAGGCTCGAGTTGAAATTCATCTTGTCTTCTCTTCACCAATAGCCAATATACTAATATACCAATAACAAATTACAATTCTCTTTTTTATCCCCCAGTCTTTATCAGTTCAGGTTCTTTGGGATAACAGACATTTTAATCAGTTTCCAGCGATAATTTTTCCAATCGGTTATTCCGGAAAGATCAAAGTAATGCGTGGGGGGAGACGTATCGATATCGGT
>CAZAPZ010000023.1:0-17541 GCA_964487285.1 uncultured Campylobacterales bacterium
TAATCCATCACTCTCATATCTTTATGTTAGGAGGTGAAAGCTATAGATTAAAATCTGGGGTACTGAATGAGAGGTACAGAGCGGTCAATCTTAATGGTCGAAGATGGTATATTCTGTTGGCCGTTGACAGCAATAGTATAGAGATAAAGAACGCATGTTTGTAATATTGTGTATAAAATATTTGACAGATAGTGTTAAAAATAAAAATAATAGCAATAAATAAATGTCGTAGTAAATTGAAACGGAACTGCTTCTGAATCTCTTACCGGACTTGACTAAACCGTTTACGAACCCGTTTTATCTTGCAGACATAACCGCAGTTATAGCAACCTCGTTTACTATATCACTGCTTGAGCAGCCTCTTGAAAGATCATTAAAAGGTTTTTTTATGCCAAGAAAAAGCGGACCTATAGCCAGCATTTTACCTATTCTTTCTGCTAGTTTATATCCGATGTTTCCGCTGTTTAAATCGGGAAATATCAGCACATTCGCATTGCCGGCAACACTGCTTTCGGGATATTTTTTTTTGGCCACTTCAGAATTTATGGCTGCATCAAGCTGCATCTCGCCATCAACTTCAAAATCACTTGCATTGAGAATTTCAACTGCTTTTCTAACGCGGTTTATTTCATCTCCCTTTGCACTTAGGTTTGTTGAATAAGAGAGCAGTGCCACAAAGGGTTCTATACCTATGGATATGGCTAAGTTAGCTGCATTGCCGGCAATTTGAGACAGTTGATAAGAGTTGGGTCTTGGAATTACTGCACAGTCTGAAAAAATAAACGTCCCTTTATGTCCCAAATTTTGATTATCTGAAATCATTAAAAAAGCTCCACTCATGGAAGAATCTTTAACTGTTCCGATAATTTTCAAAGCTGCTCTTGCAACCTCGGCAGTCGGGCAGTCAGCTCCACCTACGGCTCCGTCTGCATATCCGGTTTCAACAAGCATTGCCGCTATATAGGCAGAATTTTCCGAATAATGGATAGCGTCTTTAATGCAGGCTTCATACTTCTCTACGAATTGATTTTTTAATTTGTCTATATTTGCAATTTCACATTGCGCAAGCTCTTTTTTTGAAAATTTATTTTCTATGGCAGCTCTTTTTCCTACCAAAACAGGGACGGCTATCTGTTCTTCTATTATTATGCGTACCGCTTGGCAAACTCGATTGTCACCTGTAACCAAAGCCACTTTCTTATGCAGCTTTCGAGCTTCTGTCTTCAAATTTTTTAATACTAAATTCTCTGTCATTTTGTTTTCTTTCTTTTGGCTGATATTAAATTGAAAACTTCCAGCCGCAGTGAAAATCACGTTCAACTTTATCCGGCGGGCAAGCGATGCATTCGGTTTTTATTCTTTTGTCTATTGTTTCAGCAAATTTGCTATATTCTATAATGCCAACAGGTTTGCAGGGAAAATAATCCATATCTTTTCTCTCTCTTGCAGCCTGAACACGGCATTTTGTCATTTTTAGTATGAGAGATCCGTTTTTCCACGATATTGACTGTTCGTTGATTCTGCAATACATCCTGAATGCCAGCGCTTTTTTTAAGCCGTCAAGGCCGCTTTCTTTTGGCAATCTAATGCGCTTCATAATTCTTTTTGCTTCTATCACGGTAAAATAGCTCCATGCTTCTTTGTCGAGCTCTATTGCCTTTTCTATTCCGAATTGCCGTTCGACAGCTTGAAACCAGAGTCCATCGTGTGCTAGCCAGTTTTTTGCTTCATCTTCAATAATTCCTATAAGTTCATCTTTTGAAAGTTGATCTAATTCAGGATATTTCATTTTTCCTCCCATAAATTATCTTTTTAGTTATTTTAATTTCCAGACAGGTGTTCTTTTGTTTAAAAAAGCATCTATTCCTTCTTTTGAATCATCAAGTGTGTTAAGCAGAGCAAAGTTGTAATTGGCTATCTCAAGCGCTTTTGAAAGCTCTATATCTGCCATTTTATAGAATGCTTTCTTAGTAAGCTGCATAGCGAGCGGGCTTTTTGAAGCAAGATCCTCTGCCAATTTCATGGTTTCAACTTCCAATTTATCAAGCGGAACAATTTTATTGATAAGTCCTATCTCTTCTGCCCGTTTTGCATCTATCATCTTTCCCGTGAGAAGCAGCTCCAGAGCCCTTTTTCTTGTTATGGTTCTTGTAACAGCAACAGACGGACCGATACATGAGAGCCCAACATTTATAGCAGTAAGCCCAAATTTTGTTCCTTCTGCGGCTATTGCCAAATCAGCGGCAGCAGCCAAACCTACCCCATTTGCAACAGCAAAACCACTAACCGAAGCTATTACAGGTTTTTTCATACTTGAGATTGTTAGTGTCATCTCTTCCATCAATTCAGTAATATTATAATAATCAAGCGGAGTCTTATCCAATAACATATTAAGATCTATACCTGCTGAAAAACCTCGTCCGTTAGCTTTTACTATTACCACCCTAATATTTTCGTCTTCATCTGTTTTTCGCAATAATTCATTGAGCATCTTAGCCAAAGGGATGTTAAAAGTGTTCAGCTTATCGGGACGGTTAAGCGTTAAAATAGCAATATGGTCCTTAATATTCAGTAAAACCGTTTTGTTTTCCATCTTCTCCTCCTATCAGTAAATTTACATATTTCTTCTATAACTGCCGCCGACTTCAAAAAGTGCATGGGTAATTTGTCCTAATGTTGCGACGCGAACACAATTCATCATCTCTTTGAAGCTGTTTTTACCTTCTATCGCTGATTTTTTAAGATTGGCAAGTGCTAAGTTTGCCGTATCTTTATGAAGCAGCTTGAATTTTGCCAAATTGTTGAGCTGCGATTCTTTCTCCTCTTTTGTTGACCTGATAAGTTTATATTCAGTTTGCGTATCTGTGTTTGATAAAAAGTAATTTACACCTGTTATCGGAAGTTCGCCCGACTGTTTCTTTTGCTCATAAATTAGCGATTCGCCCTGAATTTTTGCACGCTGATATCCTGTTTCCATAGCTCCCAATACTCCGCCCCTTGCATTTATTGCCTCAAACTCTTTAAGCGTTGCTTCTAAAAGTTGAAAAAACAAAGAATTGGCAATAAATGACCCCGATAAAGAATTTTCATTTTTCATTAGACCGAACTCTTTATTTATAATCAGCTGGATTGCCAGCGCTCTTCTCACCGATTCTTCGGTAGGTGTTGTAATAGCTTCATCATAAGCGTTTGTGTGAAGCGAATTGCAATTGTCCGTTATTGCCAAAAGCGCCTGAAGCGTGGTTCTGATATCGTTGAATTGTACTTCCTGTTCGTGAAGCGATCTGCCTGATGTTTGTATGTGATACTTGAGTTTTTGGCTTCTACCTGATGCGTGATAACGGTATTTCATTGCGACTGCCCAGATGAAGCGAGCAACTCTTCCGATTACCGAATATTCTATATCCATTCCGTTTGAAAAAAAGAACGAAAGATTTTTAGCGAAAGCATCAATTTCCATTCCTCTTGCAAGATAACTTTCAACATATGTAAATCCGTTTGCAAGTGTCAGTGCAAGCTGAGTTATAGGATTTGCCCCAGCCTCTGCAATGTGATAGCCTGATATTGAAACCGAATAATAGTTTCTTATCTCATGCTCTATAAAATATTCTTCAATATCCGCCATAAGTTTTAAGGAAAAATCAGTAGAAAAAAGACATGTATTTTGAGCCTGATCTTCTTTAAGAATATCCGCCTGAACGGTTCCTCTGACATTTTTGAGCGTTTCTGCATAGATTTTTGAGCGTTCTGCTGCGGTTGCCGTTCTGCTGTTTTGTTTCTCAAGTTTATCTACATTTTGGTCAATAGCGGTGTTAAAAAACATTGCAAGCATAGTGGGCGCAGGACCGTTTATTGTCATTGACACAGATGTCATGGGATCTGTCAAATCAAATCCCTTAAACAGCTTTTTCATATCGTCAAGCGTTGCAATTGAAACTCCCGAATTACCTATTTTACCATAAATATCAGGCTGCATGGCAGGATCTTCGCCGTAAAGTGAAGCCGAATCAAAAGCAACCGAAAGCCGTTTGGCAGGTTGCGCTTTTGATAAAAGATGAAATCGTCTATTTGTTCTTTCGGGTGTTCCTTCGCCTGCAAACATTCGCGTCGGCATCTCCTTGGATGTTCTTTTAAACGGAAACACTCCTGCTGTATATGGAAACATGCCGGGAAAATTTTCTATTTTTTGCCAGAATAATCTATCGCCCCAATCTTTAAATGATGGAACAGCTATTTTAGGAACATCTATTCCGGATAATGTTTTACTGAAAAGTTCCGTTTTCATCTCTTTACCGCGTATAAGGAAGCTGTATTGAGGTTTCTTATACATTTTTACCTGTGTATCAAAAGTAGAAATAAGCTTAAAATTCTCTTTTGTAATCTTTTCTTTTTCAGCATCATACAAATTTGTCAGCTCGGATTTATTTTCAACCTTATCCGTTATTCCGTTGATTTTATAAAGCATGCTCGCTGCCATCGACTGACTTTTTGTATCTTTAACATACTCTTTTACGGTTTCAACAATTCTATGAAGATAATCTTTTCTATCCTGAGGAATAAGAAGGTTAATTATCGGATCGCCTGCTTTTCTTTTGGATATTATATTGTATCCGTACTTGCCAAGATAGTTTGTTAAAACTTTGTAAAATTTATTGATGCCTTGGTCGTTAAATTGGCTTGAGATGGTTGGATACACAGGCATGTTTTCTAATTTCTTATCATCAAAACGCTGTGATATGATTTTTCTAACGGAAAGCAGAGCATCAAGCGAACCTACTTTATCAAATTTATTGATTACAACCGCATCTGCATAATCTAACATACTTATTTTTTCAAGCTGCATAGGCGCCCCATATTCACTTGTCATAAGATATATGGAATAATCTACCAGATCTACAATTTCAGTATCGGCTTGTCCGATACCTGCCGTTTCTACAATAATGAGATCAAATCCGGCTGATTTAAGAATTTTTACGCCATATTTAATAATGGGCGATATCGCAAGGCTTGACATTCTTGTTGCAATGCTTCTGAAAAACAGTCTATCCGGATAACTTATTAGTGAATTCATTCTTATTCTATCGCCAAGCAGTGCCCCGCCTGTTTTTCGTCTGCTTGGATCTACCGCAAGAACGGCAATTCTCATATCGCTGTCTTCGGCAAATCTGCTGATAATTTCGTCTATAAAGCTGCTCTTGCCTGATCCGCCGGTTCCAGTGACACCGATCACGGGAATTTTTTTATTTGTAACGGGAATATCTTTCATTAAAAGATCACAATCGGTATCTATTCTGTCTTCTACGGCACTTATCAATTTTGCCGCCGATCCTTTATTCCGAACATTTTTTATCAAAGCTTCCATGTCACTATTATGGGATCTTTCCTGAGTTTTTTTGATCATTAACGAAGTCATTCCGCCAAGTCCGAGATTCATTCCATCGTAAGGAGAGAAGAGTTTTGTTACGCCGTATTCTTCCAATTCTTTTATCTCCTCAGGCGTAATAGTTCCGCCGCCGCCGCCGAAAACCAGTACATCGCCCCGGTCTTTTTTTCTAAGCAGATCAACCATATATTTAAACGATTCGGTATGGCCGCCCTGATAGGAGCTTATCGCAATTGCATTCGCATCTTCATCAACTGCCGCGTTGACAACATCTTCAACGGATCTGTTATGAGCAAGATGAATAACTTCTGCACCTGCAGAGACAAGCTCGCGTCTAATAATGTTGATGGATGCGTCATGACCGTCAAACAGACTGGTGGCTGTAATGAATCTTATCGGTTTTTTATTTTCCATAATTCCTCCTTGACAGCAGAATATTTTTTTATATACTGAAATAATGTTTCAGTATATGGATAATATATGATAAGTGATGAAAAGTCAACTCCTTTAACATTAAAGAAAGCGTTAATGATTTTAGAGTTTGTTGCATCAAGCGGACAAACTTGTACACTTTCTGAAATATCAGGTGCACTTGATATTCCTAAGCCGACTGCATATAGACTTATCAACGGTCTTCTCTCAAACGGGTATCTTCTTCAAAACAAGGAGAAGCAGATTCAACTTGGCTATAAACTGCTTATTTTGGGCGGAGTGGTGAGACAAAAAAGTATCATACGCCACATTTCGCTTCCGTTTTTAAAAAGACTTCAAAAATTAACTAACGAGACGGTTCATTTGACGGTTCCTGATGGCAGCTACGGTGTTTATCTTGAAAAACTCGAATCTTCCAATGCCATTAGATTGTGGACAACGGTGGGTGCGAAGCTGCCGCTTACCGTTGGAGCATCCATGAGAGCTATACTTGCATTTTTGCCTGAAAAGAGAATAAGAAAAATTATAGCGGAGAAAAATCATAAATTAACCGATTCGACTCTCGGCAAGTCTCAACTCAAAAAGGTGATAGAGCAAACAAGAGAAAACGGTTACACTGTAAGCTTTGGTGAGGCTGATTCAGGAGCTGCAGCTATAGCTGCACCGGTTCTTAACAACGAGGATATTGCAGTTGCCGCAATATCCGTTGCGGGACCTGCTGAAAGATTTACGAGTAATAAAATTGATGAATGGATACCTGAAGTTAAAAAATGCGCAGCGGATATTAAAAAAGCGCTTTTCGCTTAAAACAAGGAGGAACCGATGCTTATTTCTAACGATCTTTTAACCGATGAGGCAAAAGATCTAAAAAAGGCTGTAAAGCAGTTCTGCAAGAGAGAGTTCAAGGATAGCCTCAAGTGGGACGAAACTCAAAATATGCCTTACGATCTTTGGGGCAAGATGGGCGATATAGGTTTGACCGGCATGATGATTGATGAAGAGTTTGGAGGAATGGGTCCGGATGCTCTGCTTGCAACTGTGATTATGGAGGAGATGGCGGTTTATTCACCTGCTGTAGCTATGAGTCTCGGGGCACATTCAATTCTTGCCGGAAATGTTATAAATAGAGGCGGAAGCAGTGAGCAAAAAGCTAAATATTTGCCTGATATAGCCGTGGGTAAGAAAATAGCTTCGCTTTGTTTGACAGAACCGGAACGTGGTTCGGATGCTGCTCATCCGACAACAAAGGCGATAAAAAATGGTGACGGATATATCCTGCGCGGTCAGAAAATTTTTATTACCAATGCACCGGTTGCTGATATCTTTGTTACTTACGCTGATACGATAGAGAATGGAAAATCGCTCGGAGTAACGACATTTGTTGTGGAAAAGTCACCTGAAATAACGGTTGATAAGATGTATAAGATGGGCATGAGAGCATCGCCGACAGGCATCGTTCATTTTGACGATGTTCCGATGTCAAAAGATAACATTTTACGCGGCATTGGAGAAGGCACACATATTATGATGGAAGGGCTTGATGTAGAACGAATAGGTCTTTCAGGAGAAAATTTAGGGATGATGAAAGGCTCACTTGATACTGCATACAAATATGCAAAAGAGCGCATTCAGTTTAAAAAGCCTATTATCGGTTATCAGCTTATGCAGGAGAAATTAGCCTATATATTAGGCGAGTTGGAACTTAACAGGACATATCTGTATAAACTTGCAAACCTATGGAATGAAAATAAAGGTGATGAGAGGCTGAGAACTGCAACGGCAATTTCAAAAATAAGATCAGCTGAGGCTGCCGTTAAGTGCGCCGAAGAGGCTATACAAATTTTAGGCGGCTATGGATATGTGTCTGATTATTACCCTCAAATGTATTGGCGTGATGCAAAGTTATACACAATTGGTGCAGGAACAAGTGAGATGATGAAGCTTCTCATTGCAAGAAGAATTATGCAGGGATTTAACGATATTTAAAAAGATGTATAAAAAAGTTCAAAGTTCTTCAAGGAGAATTTATGAGTAAAATGATAAGAGTTGGAGCCGGGCAAGGTTTTTACGGCGATGATCCATGGTTTGCACTTCAGAGCGCAAAATACGGCAATGTTGACTATATGGGATTTGACTCCCTCGCTGAGCTTACTTTGGCAATATTGGAAAAGGCAAGACAAAAAAATCCTGACAAAGGATATGCTGCCGATATAGTCACTTATGCTAAGCTGCTGCTTCCATTTGTTAAAGATAGGGGACTATCGTTAATTACAAATGCAGGAGGACTCAATTCTCGTGCAGGTGCAATGGAAGTGGCAAAACTTGCGAGAGCGATTGATTTTGATAATATCAAAATTGCAACTATTACCGGTGATGATATAAAAGGTAAGATTGAAAAATTCAGAAAGGCGGGATTAAAATTTGAAAATCTCGACACCGGTGAGCCGATGCCGGAGGAGATTTTCAATAATATAATTTTTGCAAACTGTTATATAGGAGCACTTCCTGTCAAAGACGCCTTAGATATTGGAGCTAATATCGTTGTAGCTGGGCGCATTACCGATCCTGCACTTTTTGCCGGACCAATATTATCGGGCATGAATTGGCAGGCTGATAATTTAGACCGGGTAGCTTTTGCAACGCTTATAGGGCATCTCCTTGAGTGCGGTGGTCAGATAACCGGAGGAAACTTCAGCGGTGATTGGGAAAATGTTCCAAATCTCGAACGACTTGGGTATCCGATAGCTGAGATTTACGATGATGCGACTGCCGTTATAACCAAACCCGAGGGAAGCGGTGGAATGGTATCAGCTAATACAGTTAAAGAGCAGATGTTATATGAGATACATGATCCGTCAAACTACATCGGTCCTGATTGCATAGTTGACATAACATCGGCGAGATTGGAAGATGTAGGAAAAAACAGGGTAAAAATAGCCGGAGTTAAAGGCAAAAAACCGCCGTCAACACTCAAGGCGCTTTTTGCATATCCTGACGGCTATATTGCGGAAGGCAGAATTTTGTACGGCGTTCCTCATGCTTTAAGAAAGGCAAAGGCTATGGCGGAAATTATGAAAAAGCGGCTTAGCATATTGGGCATAGTTCCGATTGCGTTTGAATCGGAATTTATAGGAGGCGGCGCTCTTAAGCGTAAAGAGCCTGAATATGAGCCCGATGAGATTCTTCTGCGTGTGGCGATTAAGGTTGCTACGAAAAGTGAAGCTGTGCAGATCACGAAACTGTTTCCTGCGTATATACTTGACGGACCTCCCGGGGCTGATTTCTTTGGCGCTCCACCCAAACCGAGACAAGCAATAGGTATATGGCCTGCATTGATTGACAGAGAATTGATAGAAAAAGATGTTGAGGTCAACGTCAAAACTGCACAAGAGATTTTGGAGGGATAAATGAAACTGTTTTTATACCAAATTACCCAATCACGATCAGGTGATAAGGCAAACGATTCTGATGTTTCGGTTTTTGCTCCCAATGAAACAATATATAACTTTTTGAAGGATAATTTAACGCCGAATGTTGTAAAATCCGAACTCTCTTCCATTGTTGACGGAGAAGTTATCAGATTTGAAGTACCTAATCTTCTGGCACTAAAATTTTTGCTCTCGGATGCACTCGGAGGAGGAGCCTCCGGATCTCTAAGAATTGATAATCTTGGAAAATCAATCGGAGGAATATTCAGCACAATTAAGCTTGATTTTCCTGAAGATCTGCTGAAAAATATTAAAATACAACCTTAAATGAGATGTCAGAAGTCATTGTAGAGAAACATGAGGGATATGCCGTTCTTTTTATGTCAAATAAAAAGAAGCGGAATGCGCTTGATAGCGAATTGTCAAAGGCGCTTATAAACAAAGCTAAAGAACTTTCAACGGATAACAGTATAAGAGCCGTTGTTTTAACAGGTGTAGATAATATCTTTTGTGCCGGTGCCGATCTTGATGAATTTTCTGCCGCATTGACAAAAGATGCGTTGGGTCACTACAAAAATAGAGAGGTAGATGTTAAAGTTTTTGATATAGTAAAAATTATCGGCAAACCTGTAATTGCAGCTGTTAACGGTTATGCACTCGGCGGAGGATTCGGACTTGCCTGCAGCGCTCATATTGTTGTAAGCTCTCCAACATGCAAGTTTGGCATGCCTGAGCTTTCGCTTGGAATATTTCCTTATGTAATATTTCCTTATGTAATAGAAGCGATTGGAAGAAGGCAAGCAACGTCGCTTGCCTTAACTCGAAAGATTATAGATGCAGAAGAGGCAAAAAAAATCGGCGTTGTGTATGAAATTGCAGATAATCCGCTTGAAAAGGCAATGGTTATCGCAAAATCGATTGCATCTCTCAGTCCTGCCGTGTTAAAATTGTCTATGAATGCAATAAACAATGATTCAGAAGATAGTATTAATTCTAAATATTTATCACTGCTTAGAATAGTAAATTTTGCGTCGGAGGATCTGAAAATCGGCATAGACGCATTTAAGAAAAAAATTAAACCCGAATGGAGGGGAAAATGAGCGAATCGTTTTTGGTGAAATCACCTGATATGTTTATACCTGAGGAAGCAAGTGAAGAAGATGTAATGCTCGCAAAAAGTGCCGATGAATTTATGGCTAAAGAGATTATTCCGATCTCAGATGAGATTGAATCTAAGAAACCGGGTCTTTTAAAAGAATTGATAAAAAAGGCTGCCGATCTTGGATTTACATCTGTTGGAATTGATGAAAGTTACGGAGGACTCGGCATGGGAGAGGTTTCCTATACCGTACTTGCCGAGAGATTGTTTGGAGGACAGGCATCATTTGGAATTACATGGAATGTTGATATTGGCATAGGAAGAATGCCGCTTGCCTATTACGGAACAGAAGAACAGAAAAAACGGCTTATGCCAAAAATCTGTTCCGGTGACTACGCAACTGTATATGCTCTTACCGAAACGGAAGCAGGATCTGATGCGCTCGGAGGTATGAAAACCAGAGCGGTAAAACAGCCTGACGGCAGTTATCTGCTTAATGGTCAAAAGGTATTTATAACTAATGGCGGAATTGCGGATATTTATACCGTTTTTGCAAAATTAAACGACAGCTTTGCTGCATTGATTGTTGAGAAAGGGATGAAAGGTTTTTCGACAGGTAAAGAGGAAAACAAACTTGGACTTAGAGGTTCTTCAACCACAACATTATATTTTGATGATGTAAGAATTCCAAAAGAAAATCTGCTTTATCATGAAGACCAAGGTCACTATGTTGCCCTTACCGCTCTTGATGTAGGAAGGTTTGATCTTGCGGCTGCATTTTTGGGTGAGTCAAAATACGATCTTGCCAATGCGATAAAATATTCAAAAGATCGCCGACAATTTGGATCACCTATCTGCGATTTCGGCATGATACGGAAAAAACTTGCCAAAGCAGCAAGTCAAATATATGCGGTTGAATCGGGAATATACAGATTTGCAGGAAAATGGGAAAAACTTTGCTCGAATTTGGATAGAACTGCAGATGACTACGGTAAAAAGATGATGAATATATTGCGAGAGCTTTCGGAAGAATCTTCCATTCTCAAAACTGCTGCTTCTGATATATTGGCATCTGTTGTTGATGATGAAGTTCAAATATACGGCGGAAACGGTTTCATGGAAGATTATCCTGCCGCAAGATCCTATCGTGATGAACGGGTTTTTCGCATCTTTGAGGGTACCAATGAGATAAATCGTGTGGTCATAGCTAAGATGCTTACCAAACAGATATCAAAAGGCAAAATTGTTCTTGAGTCGGAGCCTTCAAAAATCGATCCAAATACCATAAAAGGTGCCAGATCGCTGCTTAACCTTGCTTATAAAGAGGCAACTGGACATGATGCAGCTGAACTTTTGAATAAAAATCAGGAGATTGTCGGATATTTATCTGATATGACAATCATGTTTTATCTTATTGAGTCGGCGTATCTTAGAGCAAATAAGACAGGTGATAGCATGATGCTGACATTGGCTCACCGTTATAGCATTGACGCATTCCCCCTATTTTTGGATTCAATGAGAAGATTGGCGTTAGCATTTGGTTCTGATAAATTGAAGAATAGCTGCATAAAGGCGTATGCCGATTGGAATATAGCAGATGAGGTAAAACTGAATAGGAAGATATCGGAACTATTAATTCAGAAAGAATGTTACCCTTTTGGGTTCTGAAAAGAGAGGAGGCAAGATGCAATATGTGACAATTGAAAAACAGACCGTAGAAGGCGGCAGCATGGCAATATTCAGAATGAATAAACCGCCTGCAAACGCTTTGGATATAGAGTTTATAGATGAGTTTTATAGTAAATTTTTAGATATTGATGCATCCGTTGTAATTCTTACAGGTACGGGCAAATTTTTTATTGCCGGTGCGGATATTTCTCAAATGAGCAAACTTTCTCCTATTGAAGCCGAGAGGTTTTCCGTTAAAGGCAACAAACTTATGAGTCTTATTGAAAGCTATCCGCATCCTGTCATTGCCGCCGTAAACGGTTATACACTTGGCGGAGGATTGGAGCTTGCTTTAGCTTGCGATATCATCATAGGCATGCCAAAAGCCGTATTCGGATTTCCGGAGGTAACGCTTGGACTTATTCCCGGTTTTGGAGGAACGCAGCGATTAATGAGGCTTGTAGGCAAAGGATATGCAAAAGAGATGATTTTCACGGGACAAAAAATAGATGCCCTGCAAGCTGAGAAGATAGGACTTGTAAACAGTATAGCCGATGATGCGCTCGAAGCTTCTGTAAAGTTGGCTCATAAGATACTAAAAGCAAGCGGGTCTGCCGTTTCTATGGCAAAAAGGACAATGGCAGATGGAATAGAACTATCCAACCATGATGCGATTAAACTTGAAGCGGCGAGGTTTGGGCTTGTATTTAATTATCCTGATGCTGCCGAAGGAATGAATGCATTTCTTGAAAAACGCCCTGCGATGTTTAAAAAGTTATAAATGAATATTATAGAGAGAATTGTTGCAGCGGTATTGATACTTTCCGCATTCGGCTATTTTTTTTATAGAGTTATTTATCTTTTTGGACTTCTTAAGTTTGGAAAAACTGAGAATAGAATTGATAATGTTGGCAAACGGATAATGATGATGATTCGCCAAAGCATACTTCAGGGTGCGCAGTTTAAGGTGAAAACAGCCGACCATGTTTATGCCGGCATCATGCACATTTTAATACTATGGGGATTTATGGTGCTAATGTTTGGCGAAATTGAAATAGCTCTCTCTGTTTTTATACCTAATTTCAATTTCTCGTTTCTAGGGCCCGTTTATCCGATCTATATTCTTTTTCAAGATCTGTTCATATTTTTTATTGTCATTGCTATGATTATGGCGTTTGTAAGGCGTTTTGTATGGCATCCTCGACAGATCAATTATCATCTCGGATCATATTTTATTCTTGCGGCGATTACAATTTTAATGATTACGCTTCTCGGTATGAATATTGAACATATTGCTGCAGGCGATCAGCCGTTTACATCTGTGGCGGCAAACTGGGCTCCTTTTACAATGCTTTCGCTTCATCTCTTTCACCCTCAAGCATACAGTCACCTGACATTTATGATTTTTTTCTGGATTCATATCGTCGCAATTTTAGCATTTCTGGATTATATTCCCAATTCAAAACATTTTCATGTTGTATGTGCAGTTCCGGCAAACTTTTTTCGGAATTTCACTCCTCCGCTGCTGAAGCTTTCACCAATCGACTTTGAAGATGAAAATCTTGGAACGCTTGGCGCGGCATCCGTAAGAGACATGACATGGAAGCAGCTCTTTGACGGATATTCCTGCACTGAGTGCGGAAGATGCACAGAATTGTGTCCTGCTAATAATACAGGTAAACTCCTTTCTCCGAGAGAGATAATTCTTAGTACAAAAGATAATCTGTTGAAAAATGCCGAAGCTTTGAAGGCAAATGCCGATGAGCTCCCTGTTAAATTAATAGGAAATTCCATAACCCAAGAGGAGTTATGGGCATGTACAACCTGTGGAGCTTGCACGAATGTCTGCCCTGTCGGCAACGAACATTTAAGGGATATTATCGACATGAGGAGAAATCTTGTTATGGAACAAGCAGCTGTGCCGTCATTGATGGGGCAGGCTCTAAAAAGCATTGAAGCAAGACAGCATCCGTTTTTTGGAACCGCATCAACTCGTTCCGATTGGAGAAAAGATATTGATGTGCCGATATTTGACAAGAATAAAGAGTACTTGCTTTGGATTGGATGTTCAGTTGCGCTTGAAGAGAGAAATCAGAAGATTGCCCAGGCAACTGTCGGCATATTGAAAAAAGCCGGTGTATCATTTGGAATACTTGAAAACGAGCGCTGTACGGGTGATCCTGCAAAGAGAATGGGTGATGAGTATCAATTCAGCCTGCTAGCAACGGAAAATATCAGCGAGTTCAAAGAGCTTGGTGTTAAAAAGATTATCACCATGTGCCCGCATTGTTTCAATAGCTTTGGAAACGATTATCCTGATTATGGCGGAAATTATGAAATGACAATGCATTCGGTTTTAATTGATCGTCTTATTAAGGAGGGCAAAATAAAGCTGAAGAAATCAACGGAAAGCATAACATATCATGATCCATGCTATCTTTCGAGACATAACAATATTACGGAGCAACCAAGAGAGGCACTCGCAGTAGCGGGAAATCTTGTTGAGATGGGACAAAATAGAAAAAACAGTTTTTGCTGCGGAGGAGGCGGAGGGCTGTATTGGAGTGAAGAAAAAGGCGAGAGAGTAAATCAGCATAGATCAAGAGAGGCACTTTTAACGGGAGCTGATATCATTGCCACATCATGCCCTTTCTGCATGTCGATGATAACAGATGGAGTTAGGAATTTTGACGAAAAAAAAGAAATTCTGGATATTGCTGAAATCGTTTATAAAAATATGGATTCAGACTTGTAAAAACAGCTTGAACTGTATAGGAGGATAGCATGAGATTGCGGTAATTCTTTATAGTTAGGGGAGGCATGGAGGTTTGCATCTATTTACAATGACTATGCAGGCTATGCATTAATCATAATTAAATAATTTTATAGATTATATCTATAAGGGGAGAAAAAATGGAACACGTTGCAATGAATACATTAATTTGGGAAGCTGCCGTAGTGCTGTGGATTATAGGTTTTGTGGAAATGGGGATTGGTAAAAATAAGCCGAGAGATTTTGGATGGGTGTTAGTTACGGGTGGTTTAATGGAAACAATAGCTTTGGCATTTCTTATTGCAGCAGGAGATATGTTCGGGGCAACTGCTGCAGCTGCTTTCATATTGCTGTTATGGATATTGGGAGCACCCTTGGTTATGAATGAGGAGCCGAGTCAGGTACAAACGCATGCGATGTGGTTTACAGGCTTTTATTTCTTATGTGCAGCAATCTTTTTGGGTTCACATGGCTTAATTTGGCTTACAGTGGCATTTGGATTATTGGTTCCACTTTTATGGTTTCTTGCCATTGCAACATACACAGGTAAACATGGTTTTGCAAAAGTTGCCGGATTTATATCGGCAGTAGATGGAATTATATTCTTTATAATTGCATTCAGTACATCAATTGGGGTGCATCTGGGATAATTGATAATTACAAATGACTGATGGAGGTTTGTGGTGAAAATTCTTATAATCGGTGCGGGTACAATGGGTTCCGGCATTGCACAAGTTGCAATACAATCAGGACATTCAACAACACTTATGGATGTCTCAACCAAAGTAATATCAGCTGCTAAATTAAAGATCGAAAACGGTTTAAACAAGCTTGTACAAAAAGGGATCATTGCTGATGATAAAAGAAGTGATGCGTTATCTAATATAGCATATACCAATAGCTATGATAAGATGAAACAGGTTGATTTAGCTATTGAAGCTGCCACTGAGCTTATTGACATAAAGGAGATGATAATTAGGCAGGCATCCGAGTTTGTTAAAGACGGTGGAATATTTGCCACAAATACTTCCTCTATTCCAATATCGCTTCTCGCAAACAGCTTTAAAGACCCGTCGCGTTTTATCGGCATTCATTTTATGAACCCTGTACCGCTGATGAAAGGTGTTGAGATTATTCCGGGAATTGAGACAACAAAAAAGACTGTTGAGGAAGCTGTAAAATTTGTAAAAGATATGGGTAAGATTCCATCAAAGGCTAGCGATACTGCAGGCTTCATAACTAACAGGCTTATTGGAATCTATCTAAACGAGGCAGCTGAAACGGTTCTTGAAGGCAACGATCCTGTTGAAGTTGATCGGATGATGAAAGTTTGTTTCAATATGCCTATGGGACCATGTGAGCTTATTGATCTTATAGGTGTTGATGTAACAGTAGATATGCTTAATGTTATGTCAAAAGCATTCGGCGATCGTTATATTCCAAATTCACTTTTGATGCAGCTTTATAATTCGGGGAATATGGGGAAAAAGTCAGGCAGTGGTTTTTACCGCTACGAGAAAGGTAAAAGACAGGAAAGCATGATAAGGAGCGGTAAATGAATAATGTTTATATAATAGGCAATGCGCGAACTCCCAGTGGAAAATTCGGAGGTGCGTTTAAGAATTTGAGGCCGGCAGAACTCGGTGCTTTTGCGTTCAAAGAGGCAATGAAACGATCGAATATAGAAGGCGGAGATTTAGACCTTTATACCGTGGGCAATGTGCTTAGAGGAGGACAGGGTCAGGCTGTATCACGGCAAACTGCTCTTTTGGCAGGTGTTCCAAAAACTGTTGACGGATTTGCGATTGATATGGTCTGTTCATCCGGTATGGCAGCGGTTATGACAGGAGCTATGGCAATAAAAGCCGAAGATGCGCATCTTGTTGCAGCAGGCGGCACCGAATCGATGAGCCAGGCAGCTTTGGCATACGCGCCTTCTGTAAGATGGGGAATAAAACATCTGATAGGCAGAGAGGTTAAGCTTATGGATTTGATGCTCACCGACGGTTTAATAGATCCTGTAAGCGGAGAGATGATGGGAATTCAAACCGAAAAGGTTGCGGCTGTTCACAGCATAACAAGGGAAGAACTTGATGAAGTTGCTTATAATAGTAATAAAAGAGCGGCGGAAGCTACGGAAAACGGTATCTTGGCAAAAGAGATAATTTCTGTCACAGTCAAAACAAGAAAGGGCGATATAATAGTTGACAGAGATGAAGGAATAAGACCTCAAACGACTATGGAATCGCTCGGCAAACTCAGACCCGCTTTCAAAAAAGACGGTGTTCTCACTGCTGGTAATTCTTCACAAATCTCAGATGGTGCTGCCATGCTGATTCTCGCAGATGATGATGCTATCAAAAAACACAACTTGATCCCAACAGCAAAAATACTCGGATATTCGTGGCTTGGTGGAGAAGGATGGGAATTTTCCAATATTCCCGGTAAGGCTACCGATGTTTTATTAAAAAAACTCGGTATGAAAATTGATGATTTTGATTATTTTGAATCAAATGAGGCTTTTGCAATAAACAATGTTCTGCTTCATAGACATTTTCCTATCGATTATGAGAGAATAAATGTGTTCGGAGGTGCTGTGGCGCTTGGACATCCAATCGGATCATCAGGAGCAAGGATAATAGGTACATTGTTAAATGTCCTGAAAACAAAAGATGCAAAAAGAGGCATAGCAATGATTTGCCATGGTCTTGGTGGAGCAACGGCAATAGCAGTAGAAAGAGTATAAAAGGAAGTTGAT
>CAZAPZ010000023.1:17641-19430 GCA_964487285.1 uncultured Campylobacterales bacterium
TTGATAGAGCTGAAAAAATCAAAATTTTCCTCTACAGAGTCAATCTTCCGGAATTTCCCAAAGAGAAACGGGTGCCGGTGTTTATAAATTTATTGACCTTACTCACCTAACATAGCTCTCAGCATAGAGAGAAAGTATTCAGTGTGTAAGGTCAATTATTAACATAAAATAATAAGGAGGAATTCTTATGGATATGAAAAATTTATTTAAAGAAGTCATGGATCTTAATATGATGGATGATAATGACAACAAGGAGGCTAAAGCAAGAGCTTTTTTTGAAAAGTTAAATTATATGAAGCTTCCCGAATACTTTAACTGGGCCGAAGAAATTTTTGAAGGACTTCATGTGAAGGATCGGGGCAACAAGACGGCTCTTATCTGGAGAGATATTGCCGCTAAAGAGGAAAAACGCTATTCCTACAGAGAATTTGCAGCCAATGGAAACAGGATACTGAATCTGCTTCGTGGCGCCGGTGTGGAAAAAGGGAACAATATGTATATGATGATTTCCATTGTTCCTGAAACCTGGTTTTCAAGTTTTGCAGCCGTAAAAGGTGGAATTATTGCTGTTCCCACAGCAACAACCATGACAGTCAGAGAACTTCAGTTTCGGTTTGAAATCTATACTCCCGATGTGATAATGGTTGATGCAGCTTTTACGGATATTGTGGATGAAGCCATAAAAATTACCGGCGTTACGCCAAAAATAAAAATTGTTCTCGGCCGGGCTGATGGATGGAAGAGTTATAGTGATATTGAAAAAGAGGCTGCAACTGCCGAACCTGCAAAAACTAAATCATCAGAAACATTGTTCTGCTTTTTTACATCGGGAACAACGGGACTTGCAAAAAGAGTCGGGCACTCTGCAGCTTATCCCATAGGACATCTTTCCACTTCTGTTATAGCAGGCATAAGACCGGATGATATTCACAACAACTTAAGTTCTCCCGGATGGGCAAAATGGGCATGGAGCAGCTTTTTCGGCCCGTTGAATGTTGGAGCAACTGTAACAGGATTTAATTTTAAAGTTCTTGACGGAACACAATATATGGAATCTCTGGTAGCAGCAAAGGTATCCACTTTCTGCGCTCCTCCAACAGCATGGAGAATGTTTATCAATCTTGATCTTACAAAATTTGATCTTTCCAACCTGCGCCAGTCCATTGGTGCCGGTGAACCGTTGAACCCTGAAGTTATAAACCAGTGGAAAAAAGCTACCGGAACGGAGATCCGCGATTTTTACGGTCAGACAGAGTCCTCGGCAATGATAGGCAATCCTCCGTGGATGACAGGCAAAATGCGTTATGGCTCTTTTGGATATCCTTCCTTTATGTATGATATAGTATTGCTTGATGATGAAGGAAAAGAGATAGCAGCTCCGGATACACCGGGACATATTGCCGTGAGACTTACCAAATGGAGACCAATTGGACTTTTTGCAGAATATATCGGCAATCCTGAGCAGATGGCAGATGTTTTCATTGGCAACTACTATTATACAGGCGATCGTGCTTCTTTTGATGCGGATGGCTATTGGTGGTTTGTGGGAAGGGCTGATGATGTTATCAAGTCTTCCGATTATCGTATAGGACCTTTTGAGGTTGAAAGTGCCCTTGTTGAGCATCCTGCTGTTGGAGAAGCTGCTATCGTAGGTGTGCCTGATCCAAAGAGATATCAGCTGGTAAAAGCCTTTGTTATTTTAAACCAGGGGTATGAGCCTTCAAAAGAGCTGGCGCTTGAACTTTTTCAGCATACCATGGACATTCTTGCAAAATTCAAGATTCCGAGA
>CAZAPZ010000024.1:0-19364 GCA_964487285.1 uncultured Campylobacterales bacterium
ATAGATGAATATGAATAAGAAGATCTGAATTCATCTAAAATCAGAGGTTAAACTTGAGAAAACAGCTATGCTATAGGAAACAGCTATTTTCTCAAGCTGATGAATGAGACAAAATGAGAGCCGGTTTATTAGGTTTATTATGCAGTGGGCTTATTATCCTTATACTCCTCCTATCTTGCTGTTATCATTTTAGCATAGAAGTTTATTAACCTTAAATTGCTTTAAACTTTGGTCTAATTTTATGGGAGCATTATAATGCAGCGGTTCTGATAGTAGACCGAATAATTCATCATTCTCATATCTTTATGTTAGGAGATGAAAGCTATAGATTAGAATCAAAATTGAGGCACTAAAAGTAAATATTTCATTTACCTGTAAGGATTATTTGAATCCATATTTGGTTAGTTTGTAGCGAAGAACTCTCTCGCTTATTTTTAATTTTCGGGCTGCCTTTGTTTGGATTCCCCCGGATTCTTCAAGTGCAAGTTTGATTAGATTTTTTTCTACAGTAGCAATCGATGTTTCAAGTCCGTTATCGGTAGTATTCTCAGATTGAGTTTTCTTAATCTCTGATGGCAGCAGCAGCGGATCTATCAAAGAGGAATGCGAAAGTATTACGGCACGTTCTATATAATTTTTTAACTCTCTAATATTTCCTGGATAATCGTAATTAACAAGTATTTCGAGTGCATCTTGCGTAAATCCTATAACATTTTTGTTGTATCTACCTGCAAACTCTTTGCAAAATTCTTCAGCTAAAATCGGTACATCTTCTTTCCTTTCTCTCAACGGAGGGGCTTCTATTTTTATAACGGACAACCGATAGTATAAATCAGCCCTAAATTCACCGCTTTTAATCCGTTTGTCCAAATCTTGGTTTGTTGCTGCAATCATTCTTACATTAATATGGTGTTCTGACGAAGCACCAATAGGCATAATCGTTTTTTCCTCAATAACTCTTAAAAGTTTAGACTGCAGATTGTACGGCATATCGCCTATTTCATCAAGAAAGAGTGTTCCCTCTGAAGCAAGATCAAACTTGCCGGCTTTTTTGTTTTCGGCACCTGTAAAAGCGCCCTTTTCATATCCAAAAAGCTCGCTTTCCATGAGATCTAATGGTATAGCGGCTGTATTTATTTTGATTAACCTTCCCTTTCTACCGCTTGACTTGTGCAAAGCATCTACAATAAGCTCTTTCCCTGTCCCGCTTTCTCCTGTAATCATTACCGCAGCATCAGTTTCCGCAACCCTTTTTACTATAGAAAGCACCTTCTTAATGGCAACACTTTTGCCTATGATATTGTGATTAACGGATGACAACTGCTGCTTTAACTCAATATTTTCCATGGTCATCATTCGTTTTTCAGTAGCTTTTTTTATTAATATGGAAAGATGCTCAAAATCGATCGGTTTTGTTATAAAATCGTAAGCTCCCTTTTTCATCGCATCAACAGCAACATCAATCTTTCCATATGCAGTTACAACAATTGCTTCTATCAAAGGATTCTTTTTCTTTATTGCACAAACAAGCTCCACTCCGCTCATACCCTGCATTTTAAAATCCGTTATAACAATAGACGGCATAAACTCATTGATAATGCTTAACGCAGCATATCCGCTTTCAGCTGTTTTCACTATGTATCCATCCATATCTAACAATTGAGCCAACACTTCTCTCTGGGCTTTTTCATCATCAACAATTAAAATTTTACTTTGCATAGTTATTGAGGTATCCTTATGGTTATTAACGTTCCCTTGTCTAATTCAGAATCAATATGCATTGATCCTCCTAATATATAAACAATTTTTGAAACGGCTGGAAGTCCGAGTCCTGTTCCGCTTTGCTTCGTAGTAAAATACGGATTAAGTGCATGCGAAATTGTGTGTTCATTCATGCCCACGCCATCATCGGCTACTGTGATTACAACCTCTTTTGATGCAACTTTTCCACTTAACACTATCCTTGATTTTCGATTCGATGCTTCTATGGCATTTAAAATGAGATTTTCTATCGCCTGACGAGTTAAATTTTTGTCTATCATAACATTATAATCAGGTGCGTTAGTAATAATTTCAATCTCTTGTTCTCCAGCTGATGCTCTAAATATATCTGCAGTATCATCTAAAAATTTTGACAATACGATAGTTTCTTTTTTTATAACTTTTATTTTAGAAAATGAAAGAAAATCGGTAACAAGTTTATTTAATCGGTTTATTTCTTCTTTTATAAGCACTGCATTGCCCTTAGGTAATTCTTTGCGTTTTGAGGCTGCCTGAACCATAAGAGATATGGCATTTAAAGGATTTCTTATTTCATGTGCAAGTGATGCGGCGAGATTGTCTAATGCTTCAGAACGACTCATTCTTTCAATGTCTTCTTTTAAGCCTATGACTTCATCTATATTTTTCTTTCTCAAAACATAGATTACAACTATAATAATGGTTGCAGCTATAATCAGCATTAGGCTAATAATTACGGTATACAGTTTTTCTAACTTTATTACCTTGCTAAGCTCTATTTCCTTTAGATCGATACCCATGTACCCTACTATTTTGTTGTTTAAGCGTACGATATTGTATGAAACAAGATGATAAAATCCACCGATTTTTATCAAGCTATAGGGAGCTTTTAAATCTTCATTTGGAAACTTTGCATTTCGCAGTCTTTTTATAAGATTTCCATCTATGTTAAAAAATAAAATATTATTTATTCTCCGATCCGATTTAAGTTTATCAAATATAAGATCTAATGCACTTTTAAAACTTAAAGTTTTTAATTTTTTTGGGTTTGATGTAATCAAAAGATAGCCCCCGTTTGTAAGATGTTCAATATAAGTTATTGGGGATATTGCCATTTTGGAAAATAATTGTTTTCCAATAATTATATATTTGCCTCTCTTTAGTTTGGATAGTACATTATTAAGTCTATTCTGATACATAAAAAACAACATTGGATGAAGATAGGAAAATCGTTTCATATAATAGCCTTTCTCAATTATATATTGTTTACCGGATTCGGAAGTATAGATTGCTTCATCAATAATGTCTCTATCTATAGCAAATTTTAACCGTTTACCGATTTTCCCGTTTCGCATAGATCCCTTTATAAGTTCAGCTGTTTTCAGTATTCTATTGTATATCAATTCCTCAAAAGCGTTTCTATCGGTGAATACCGAGATGAAGTTTTTGAGTAAAGTTTCCGTTGTAAATGCGCCCTGTCTTATGGCGAGCTGCTTAAGATTTTTTTCAACATGCCATATAGAGCTGAAAGCAAAGACTATTGTAGCAAATATTGCTACTGCAACAAACGCCGATAGGTAAAAAGCATCATTTCTTTTATATTTCACAGTAAGATTTTAACTTCGAAGCAAAAGTTTTACAATGATAAAATTAATATAGATTATTTTCAATTGACCCATTTAGCCCCGATGTTATCATCTCGGGGCTAAACTTCAAGGAGGGTTATACACTAAGGAGGTGTATATGAATTGTTGGTAACTTTAATAATAGGCCAAAGTTTTCTTTTGACCAGGTGTTAAATCGTTGTATATTTTTTTTAAACTGTTCAGTTGATCCTTTTGAAAATCATTAATTAATTTTGAACGTTCGTCAATATAACTTGATATCTTATCAAAATTTACAGGATAACCAATTTTAGCTGCCATTATTTTGCTTTTTAGCGCAGCCATTTTCCCCATGAAAAGGATTTTTTCTTTCCGCATCTGCGTGGTTACAGGTCTCATAGCTTTAATTTGAATCTCAGTGAGATTGAGTTCCTTGAATCTTGAAATAATAAATTTTCTGCCCGAAAATCGGTTGTGCATGAAGCCTTCCATGTCACCCATGTTAGAACCCATATAATTTTCTTGACCCATGCCATAGCCATTTTCATATCTCATCATACCACCCATACGAAACCCCATGCGACCTTCATGATTTATATCGTAAGGTACATTTTTTCCGCCGCCCCATCTACTCCGCATGTTCTCAGTACCATTCATCATTTCATTTGAATTAGGCATATTTTTTTGTCCTTGATTCATCATCGTTGTACCATAGCTACTATTTTTATTTGTAGAATGAGCATAAACATTACCTCCTGACGCCATTAAACCGGCTGCCAGAAATCCGGTAAAAACCGATTTTGAAATCTTAATCATTTTACCTCCAAACCATTTACAATAATCAAGCAAATATTGTTCTATGCAAAAAGCGGTGTTTGAGTCGTTATAATAGACATTAATGTCGAATATACGACAAACTGAGCGTTTTATCTTATATTTTGCAACCTTTTTTTCTAATCTGATTTTACGGCATCAAGCCGGTTTAATCAAAAATCAAAGAGCGTAAGAGCTTGATTGTGCAGTGGTCTCACAATTTGAGTTTCCTTAATATTTTCAATGACGCTGATCCGACATCTCCCGCACCAAGCGTTAAAATCAGATCATTCGGTTTTAAGATGCCTGCTATCTTATCTATGGATTTATCCAGCTCCCCTGCATAATGGCATTCTGTAACGGTGTTAATATTTTTCGATAGAGCCGCTCCCGTAACTCCCTTAATAGGTCGTTCGCTTGCTGCATAAATATTGGCAACATAAACCAAGTCTGCATTTTTAAAACTGACAGGAAATTTGTCAAAAAGAAGCTTTGTTCTTGTAAACCTATGAGGTTGAAACAGAACAACTATCCTTCTGCCGTAATTTCTCAGTGCAGTCAGTGTTGCGGCAATTTCCGTGGGATGGTGGCCGTAATCGTCCATAACTAAAATACCTTTGGTTTCACCAACATGCATCATTCGGCGCTTTACACCGGCATATTCTCTTAAAGCCGCGCAAATAACATCATCATCAACAACAAGTTCTTTTGCGCTTGCGGCAGCTAACGATGCGTCAATCACATTATGCATTCCAGGTACAAAGATTTCTATTTTAAGATAACTATCCTCTCTGCATTTTAAAGTAAATGATGAGCCTCCTTTAAAAAGATCAACATCTTTAATTTGATAGCTTCCCTTTGTTCCAACCCGTATCATATTCGGAGCATCTATCTTTTTTATGCCATAATCATCGCCATTTACAACCACTTTATGTTCGGGTCTGCTCACAAATTCTCTGAATCGGTCAATAAGATTGTCGTAACTTTTATAATAATCAATATGCTCGTAATCAATGTTCGTAATAACGGACATCTTAGGATTTAGCAAACTGAACGATCCGTCGCTTTCATCGGCTTCGGCTACAAGATATTTACCGTTTCCGGTCATAAGATTCGAACCGGTATTATTTACAATTCCACCAATTATAGAAATCGGGGATAAATTAGCACGATCTAAAATTTGAGCTATCATAGAAGTTACGGTTGTTTTACCATGCGAGCCTGTTACTGCAATACCATGATAATCTCTCATTATGAGTGAAAGCACTTCGCCTCGCTTCAGACGTGTTAACCCATGATTTTTACCGAAGATAATTTCAGGATTGTCATCTCTTATCGCAGATGAATAAACAATTTGAGCGTTTATCGGCACCTGATTGCCGCTATGCCCTATAAATACGGGAATACCTATATTGCGCAGGCTTTTAGTTATAAATGTCTCTTTAACATCAGAGCCTAACACGCTATATCCGTTTCCATAAAGCAGCTGGGCTAAACCGCTCATACCTATGCCGCCAATACCCACAAAATATATGGGTTTTTCAAAATCAATAGATTTATATAAAATCTGCCGCATTACAACACCTTACTATCCTGCCTTTAAGCTTAACCGGCTCAGGCAATTTTTTACATTTTTCATTGCTAATATTGCACCTTTTCAAAAATGGACAACCTATATCGTTTTCATAGCCTTTTACACTAAATCGAGATGCCGGCGTACTGTTATATGAAGCTGCATTGGCGAGAAGTTTAGTATAAGGATGAATTGGATTGTCAACAATATCAGATCCTCCGTATTCCATAAGCCAGCCGTTGTATATTACAGCTATTCTATCAGATCCGTCAAGGGTTGAAAAATCGTGTGTTACAAGAAATAGCGTAGAACCGCATTCCTTTCTCAAGCTGTGAAGCAAAGATAAGATTTTTCTTTTCAACGGTTTATCAAGATTAGTGGTAGGTTCGTCGGCAAGAATCAAAGGAGGATTTGAATAAACTGCCATCGCAATAAGTATCCGCTGCTTTCTGCCGCCGGAAAGCTGATGAGGATAAAGGCTCAAAACCGATCTATCCTCACCACACATTTTGATAAGCGATTCAGGATCATTGGTTTGAGTGATCTCCTTTATCTGTTTGTCAATTTTATAAACAGGATCAAGCGCATCATTAGGATTCTGCGGTATGTAAGAAAATTTTGTTCGCCTTATATTTGATAAAACTTCCTGAGATTGTTCTATGATGTTATTACCCTCAAATAATATCCTGCCTCTAGCCTTTCCGCCGGCTATGCCGAGAATTGACTTTAGCAGTACGGTTTTGCCTGATCCTGTTTCACCTATCAATGAAATGGCCGCACCCTTAGGAAGATTTATAGAAAAGTCGTGAATCACTTCATTTCTTCCAAACGAAACAGAAAAGTTTTTTATTTCAAGAATATTTGTCAAATCTCACACTCAATATATGAATTCTCATTTTTAGTAGCAATGTAAACCTATTCCAACAGTTTAAATAATCGATATTTCATTTTTTCTATTTTGAGAGCAAGGTACGGTAATTTTTCAAAAAAGTTAAAAGTTTTAGGTTCAAGTTTAAGACACGTATTCTATTTTAATCAAAACCCAAAAAATCAGCTTATCACTTAACGCTATTCTACCCTATTATCCCTCTCATACATTGCCTTTCTATTTTTCAAATAGTTCATCAGGTTTTTTTTGACTTTATCATCTGTCAAAGCAATAATTCTCGCTGCAAAAAGGGCGGCATTTACAGCTCCATCAATAGACATTACCGCAACCGGGGTTCCAGGCGGCATCTGAACAGATGAAAGCAGAGCATCCATGCCGTCAAGTGTGGCCGACACAGGAACGGCGATAACTGGAATAGATGTCAGACTTGCAGTTATCCCCGAAAGATGATTTGCCATACCGGCTGCCGTTATAACAATTTTAAACTGCCTATCTTCAAGTTTTTTAACATAGGCAATTGTTCTTTCCGGCGTTCTGTGCGCAGAGCTTACGAAATATTCATAGCTTATGCCAAGATTACCGAGCATGCTGCCCGTTTTTTTCATGAGCGGAAAATCTGATTTACTGCCCATTAATACTGAAACCGATGGATGCTTATAACTTTTCAGTGCTTTGTCAGCTATATCGTGTCTGTAGTAAATACCATCGAATTTTATCTTAGCAAGAGCCAAATAAGCTTTCTTTTTTGCTTCTTTTAGCGTATCTGCAGCAGCAGTTACACCAAGCACTCTTCCTCCGTTTGTAACCAATTTGCCATTTTTAATTTCCGTGCCGGCGTGAAATACAACAGCTCCGGTACACTCTGCATCGTCAATGCCGGTTATAAGTTTACCGCTCTTGTAACTTGAGGGATATCCTCCCGATGCAGCAACGATACACACAGCATATTGGTTTAACCAAAAATCTTTATATGAGGAAAGCTTACCCTTCGCCGCATCATACATAATTTTTCCCAAATCTCCCTTAAACAGCGCCATTTGGGGTTGTGTCTCAGGGTCACCAAATCTACAGTTAAATTCAAGAGTGTAAGGATTGCCGTCAACTATCATAAGTCCTGCATACAAAACACCTTTGTATTCTATATTTTCACGCTTAAATCCTTCAATAGCCTTTTCTATAATTTCTTTTTGAATCCTCTTTTCCATTTCATTATCTACAATGGCAGCAGGTGCATAAGCTCCCATGCCGCCTGTATTCGGACCTTTATCACCATCATAAATAGCTTTATGATCCTGTGCGGAAAGCATGGGAAGAAACTGCTTGCCATCGGTTATCACAATATACGAAGCCTCAAGTCCTATGAGTTTCCGTTCAATTACAACCATATCTCCCGCAGCTCCAAACCTGTTTTTTATCATAATTGTATCAAGAGCTTCAATCGCCTGTTCTTTTGTATCTGTTACAAAAACGCCCTTCCCTGCTGCAAGACCATCGGCTTTTATAACCCAGCTTCCACTATTTTCCTGCAAAAATTGTTTTGCTTTATCATAGTTGTCAAATGTTTCAAACTCAGCAGTCAGAATTCCATTTCGCTTCATAAACTGTTTTGAAAACAGTTTACTTGATTCTATTTGTGCACCGGCTTTGCCCGGGCCAAACACCAAAGCCGTTTCTTGTAAATAATCTGAAATGCCGGCAGCTAACGGTAGTTCAGGACCAACAACAACTAAATCTATCTTAAGATCTCTGACTGTATTTTTGACAGCCTTAAAATCGAGCGGGTCTATATTAATATTTGATGCAACCGATAAAGTGCCGCCGTTGCCGGGAGCACACCATAATCCGTTTACAGATTCCGATTGTTTAAGACGCCATGCGATTGCATGTTCTCTTCCGCCTGATCCTAAAACAAGAACATTCATATTATCTCCTAATGCCTAAAATGTCTTATTCCGGTAAAAATCATCGGAATACCAAGTTCGTCGGCTTTGGCTATTACAATGCCATCTCTCATAGAACCTCCTGGCGTTACAATAGCAGCAATGCCATTTTCTTTCGCTATTTCGACTGAGTCGGGAAACGGGAAAAATCCGTCCGATGCCATCACGGAACCTTCAAGATTAAAACCGCTTGCTTCGGCTTTCAGAACACCGATTTTTGCCGCATCAATACGGCTCACCTGCCCTGCTCCAACACCGATCAGCATCTCATTTTTTACATATACAATCGCATTGGATTTGACATATTTAGTCATGCTCCACGCAAATTCAATATTTTTTTTCAGTTTCAACAAAGGAGCAGCCTTTGTCACAACTTTAAAATCATCGTATCGATCATCGCTTTGATCAAAATCACTAACAAGAAAACCGCCTCTTACGCGTTTATAATTATAGTTTGCAGACTTTTTAAGCATTCCCGGAAATTTCACTATTCTCAAATTCTTTTTTGAGCAAAGCAGCTTTAACGCATCATCATCTATATCAGGTGCGGCTACAACCTCATAAAATAGTTTTATCAATCGTTCTGCTAATTTTTTATCAATCGTTCTGCTAAAACCCACTATGCCTCCGAATGCAGAAACAGGATCAGTTGATAAAGCCTTTTCATAAGCTTCTATAATGTTATTTCCAACTGCGGCACCGCATGGATTTGCGTGTTTTAATATAACACAAAAATTTTCATCTTTATACTCTGAAACCATCTGCCACAATGTGTCAAGCTCGGAAACATTATTATACGATAGCTGCTTTCCGCCGAGAATATCCAAATCGCTCAATCCGCTTCCGATGAAATCTTTATCTTTATATACACATGCAGATTGATGAGGATTTTCGCCATATCTCAAACTATCTATCTTATTTAATCTCAGCAGTTTTTTCTCAGGAAATTTTTCATCTTTATTAAACCAATTTAATATAGCCGAATCATAATATGCCGTTGCAGCAAATGAACTGACCGCAAGCTTCCGTCTCGTTTCAATGGAAAGCATACCATCATTTTTTAATAGCTCTTCGGTTAAAATACTGTATTGAGACGGATTATTTATCACAGCCACCCTCTCATAATTCTTTGCAGCCGCTCTCAAAAGTGCAACTCCTCCTATATCAATATTTTCTATTGCCAGTTTATCATCATCGGCTTTTATAGCTTTCTCAAACGGATAAAGATTAACGACAACGAGATCTATAGGAAAAATGTTATGTTTTTTAAGGTCATTAATATCATCATTTCGATCGGCTGCCAAAATTCCCCCGAAAATTTTCGGATGAAGCGTTTTAACTCTACCGCTCAAGATTTCAGCAAATCCCGTGTAATCTGCTACTGAAGTAACATCATATCCTGCTTTTTTTATCGCAAGAGCAGTGTTGCCTGTTGAGATAATCTCAACATCATATTTATCAAGCACTTTCACAAGCTGCGTCAGATCCGACTTGTCGGATACGCTGATAAGCGCTCTTCTGATTCTCATTGATCCTCCAAAATCTTATTGCTTCTCATTACTTCTAATGCCATAGATAGAAATTTATTCAATTCAATACCGGTTTGACTAATCTCTTTTATAATATCCCTGTCAACTTTTGCAGCAAAACTTTTAGATTTAAACTTCTTTTTCAATGATTTTTCTTTAATCGATGCAATCTTTTTATCGGGCATCACTAATGCACTTGCGAAGATAAGACCGGTAACCGTTTCAGCTGCCGCAAGCGCATGATCTAACAATGTAGTACGAGAAATGCCGAGATTTTCTCCGTTATGCGCCTTGATAGAGTCGATTTGATTTTGCTCCATACCATTTTCAGTAAGTATTTGCGCTGTTTCTATGCCATGACGCTTTGGATCTTCATTTACCAATTCGTAATCAAGGTCATGAAGTATGCCTATTACATACCAGTTGTCTTTATTCTCTCCAAATTCACCTGCCAATTGTTCCATGATCAGACCTGCTGCCATGCTGTGTTTTTTTAAATAGTTGCCTTTTACATATTTTTGCAGAAGAGCCTCCGCCTTATCTCTGGATATAGCCATGTCTTCTCCTTTTTTCTAATTTATTCCCTGTGATACAATAGGGTATCATAGCACAAAAATTCTTTATAACAAAACGTAATAGCCGGTTTAATTCTCACATCGCCGAAGCTCTTTTTATGTCATTGCCATGCAGGCAAAAATTTATCTTTCGTGCCAACTGATCAATAATCATAAAATTGTTATTGATAAAAAGTAGATTGCGAATAAACTGAAAACTATGAATGCTTTATTACTTTTTTCAGGTGGACTTGATTCAACAACATTGCTTTATTGGGCAAAAAAAAGATACGAAAAAATATTAGCTTTAACATTCGATTACGGACAAAGACATTCGATTGAAATTCAAATGTCCGAAAAGGTTTTGGCGGAATCGGGATTTGATAATATATCACGCAGAATACTTACAATAGATCTGTCACAAATCGGAGGCTCCGTATTAACGGATTTGTCTATGGCAATTCCTGATATTTCCTACGAAGAGATAGGAAAAAGCATTCCGGCAACTTATGTTCCGTTTAGAAACGGAATATTTTTGTCAATTGCAGCTGCAATGGCCGAGAAAGAGAAAATTCAAACTATTATAGGAGGATGGAATCAACTCGATTATAGCGGATATCCTGACTGCAGAACCGAATTTATTAAATCAATGGAAAGTACAATAAATCTCGGAACACAAGCAGGCAGCACAGGAACAACATTCAATATATCAGCTCCGCTTATAGATAAAACAAAATGCCAGATAATTAAGCTTGGCAAGGAAAATGGAGCTGATTATTCATACAGTTATTCCTGCTACAAAGGCGACCCAATCCCCTGCGGGCATTGTGACAGCTGCAAACTAAGACAGGCAGCTTTCAAAGAAACAGGCATTAATGACGACTATCTTGTAAGAATTGCAAAGAAAAGCTAAAACGACGCATATTTGCGTCTAAACTGCAGCTGTTTTTAATTTTTTATAAAAGGAGAAAAGATGACAATGGAAAAAAAGTTTGATCTTCGAAAGCTTTCGTCTCTGGACAATCCTAATCGTAAAAAAGACCTAAGTCCGAACTTTATCTGGAATAAAATAGGTGTTAAAGATCCCAAAATTGTTGTAGATATAGGCGCAGGAACAGGATTTTTCGCAAAAGAATTTATACAAAAGATGAAGCATGGAAAAATCTACGCACTTGATATCTCAGATACAATGATTGATCATATGAAAAATCGGTTGTCTATCTACAAAGATAGAATTGTCATACAAAAAACTGAAGAATCTAAAATAAGTTTGGCGGATGATAGTGCTGATGTAGTATATATGATACTTCTCTATCATGAACTTGACAACCGATTACAATCCTTAAAAGAAGTTTCAAGAATATTAAGAAAGGGCGGCAAAATAGCCATCATAGATTGGAAAAAAGAGGAATTAGAGCATGGTCCTCCCGTTTCTGTAAAAGTAGAAAAAGCCGAAATAGAAGACGATTTAAAAGTAAGCGGTTTTTCTGAAATCAGTAGCTATCCGCTGAAATTTCATAATTTTTTAGTTGCCTGCGTGAACTAAGTAGGGATACTCAATAGATTAAAGAAAGATTGCCGCAACTCCGCCGGTAGTAACGCCTATTTCCGTCACTCGAAACAGTCTTGCATTCGCCTTTGTCACTGCGAAGCTGAAGGCTGCGGCAGTTTCTCTTTCATTTAATATTGAACATTAAGCATTTAACATTATTAGAAAAACCTTTTGCTTAAATGGTGCCGAAGGCCGGACTTGAACCGGCACGGGTATACCCCACTACCCCCTCAAGATAGCGCGTCTACCTATTCCGCCACTTCGGCAATCGCTATCTTTTACCATAGCATGTATATAATGTCAAGGTAAATAAAATATAATATCTTTTTAAAGCAATCTAACTGCAGCTGCCTTGATATAAAAAGTTTTCGCATGCAACGGTCTCATCATGGTTTATCCGGTCCCAAAATTGCTATAAGATATTTTGAGTTAAGCAGTTTTTTCAGAGTACTATTTATCTCTTTATTGGTTACAGCGGCAATTTTCTTATAATATTTTCGGTTATATTGATAGCCAAGTCCGTACAACTCGTCTAAGGCATAATTTTGTGCCTGAGCAGAATTAGACAGCAATGATAACTTAAGATTTCCAACAAGATAATGTTTTGCCGCATCAATTCTTTTTTTACTCAAACCACTTTTTAACTTTAGCATCTCTTCATTTAGAAGTTTTAAACTCTGCTTCAAATTGCCTTTCCTAGTCGCAAGGTATATTACGAATGAACCTATATTTATTCCAGGTCTTAAAAATGATGTAACCGTGTATGCAACGGCATGTTTATCTCTTAAATCAGTAAAAAGTATGCCGCTTTGTCCCGCAAGCGCCGCTGAAATAATGTCAAGAACAGGATAAGTTTTTGATCTTATGCCTCCTGTAATCCAGCTATATGCAATATGAGATTGCAGAGCATTTTTATGGATATAGATTGGTCTGTATTTAGGCTTTACAATAAGAGGCGGATAACTTACAACTGCACTATTTTTCATATTTCTAAAAACGGCTTTTACAAACTGCAACGCAGTTTTTGTACTTATATCTCCTACTATTGAAATTACCATATTTTTAGGTACTGCTATTTTTTTATAAAAATTTAGTAGATTACTTCTGCTGATTGCCTTAATGGTTTTAACATTTCCCAACATATTAAACGAATACGGGTAGTTGTTGTATATAGATCTGTTGACACTCTGAAAAAGAACGGTTGCAAGACGCTCATTTTCTCTCTTTATAGCGTCAAGCATCTCCTTTTTTGCTATCCTTATCTGATTATTAGGAAATTGCGGATGAAGCAGAAGATTGCCGAACAACTTAAAATCGTTTTTAAAAAATCTTGAGAGAAAACTTCCGGATAGACCGATGCTGTTTCTTCCTGAAAATCCGCCTATAAAAGCTGCTGTTTTATCTAACTTATTCAAAATCTCCGCTCTTTTCAATTTTTTTGAGCCACGCGTCAGCATAGCGGCGGTAAGATGGCTTATGCCTATCTTGCCAACTGGTTCAAGAAGCTGGCCGCCCTTAAATACAGCAACAACACTCACAGTTTCAGCGGAATGATTCTCTTTAATAATCACCCTTATACCGTTTTTTAAAACAAATTTATGAACCGCGGCAATTTTTCTGAGGCTCAGTTTTTTAAGTTCTTTGCCGTAAACAATCTGTTTTTTGTACAACGTGCCTACTGTAAGATGGAATGGATTTAGATATCTTCTTGCAACTTCTTTTATATCCGCCGGTGTCACAGATTTTAATCGTTTAACATATTGAGATTCAAAATTGAGCATATTCATTATCGCAAATTGGCCAAGCTGCATAGCTCTGCCGGGAATTGTACTGCGCTGATGTATAAAATCAGCAATGAGTGAAAGTTTTGCATCATTGAGTTCCTGTTTTGAAACTCCATCATCCTGTATTTTTCTTATCTGAGAAAGTATAATCGTATATACGGAAATGATATTTTTAGGTCCTGTCACTGCTTGAATAATAAATAAACCTGGATATAGAGGAGTCATTGCATAGGCATAAACAGAATCTGCCAGCGGACCGGTTTCTATTAGCGCTTTATTCAAACGGCTTGTATCCAATCCTCCCAAAATCTCTGCAAGCAGATCAAGCTTTACACTGTCAGGATTTTTAATATTCGGTATCGGATATGATAAAAACAATCGATCCCTTTCCGATGCAGCATTTATATGAAAAAATTTGAAACTATTAGGTTCTGCCGCAGGCCTTACATGAAATACCGGTGATCTTTTTAATTTTCCAAATATCTTTTGTATTCGCTTGACCATTGAAGCCGTATCAAAATCACCTACCGCAACAACAACCATATTGTTGGGAACATACCATTTGTTATGATAGTTTAAGAGTTCTTTTCTATCGAATCTTTTTATATTGTCGGGATATCCGATAGTAGGTCGTCCATATCTTTTTACTCCATAACTCTCATCTATCGCTGCATCGATAAATCTTCTCGAAGGTTCATCTTTATCCATGCGATACTCCTCAAGCACGGGTTTTTTCTCTTTGGCAAGTAAATCACTCCTAAATAGCGGCTCTATAACAGCATCTGCAAAAACAGGAAACACCTTTCCAAACTGCTCGGATGGAATAACGAAATGAAAAACCGTTTCAGATTTTGATGTGAAGGCGTTAATTGTTCCTCCGTTTTCTTCAACTATTTTTGCAAGTAAACCAGGTTTATAGCGCCTTGAGCCTCTAAATGTCATGTGTTCAATAACATGACTGATGCCGGCTTCTTTTTCAGATTCATCGGCACTGCCTACTTTCACCCATATACTTGCTGCCACAACTTTACTTGAATGGTTTTCTTCGGTAACTATCTTGAGTCCGTTAGAAAGTGTGTGCAGTTGATAGGCATATGCCGAAGTTGAAAACAACCCGATAGCAAAAATTAACAAAAATTTTACAAACTTCATTTATAGTTCCCCTTCTTATATTTTATTAACTGACCTTACGCACCTAATATAGCCATTAGCATAGAGAAAAAAAGTATTAGATGCAAGACGAATTCCTTTCTGCCACTGCGAGGCCGAAGGCTGCGGCAATATCTCTTTTTTCATTTAACATTCAACATTATCAAAAAACCCTTTTGTTTAAACGTTCTTTTTCCTTGATGAAAAAGAACTGAAAAAATTAGACTTCCTTGCACTTATACGCTACTATTACTGCTTAGAATTGCGTTGGATGCGTAAGACAAAAAATACCATAGAAATAAAGCAGATAGGAGTAACATAGTTGCATTTACGCAAAATGGCGTAAAGAAAGCGTTGAACTTTGACCATTTATGAATAACGAAAAAACGATAACTACATGATAGATGTTAAATCAACACTTTTTATTGTTGCTACACCCATCGGCAATCTCTCTGATATATCAGAAAGAGCTATAAGTATATTAAAAGATGTTGATACGGTATTTGCCGAGCGGCCTAATTGGTCATTGAAGCTATTTAACCATTTTAATATACATAACCGTATTATGCAGTATAGCGAGGCAACAAAAGATAGAGCTACAAAACTTGCTATAGCATTGCTTGAAAAAGGCAGCAATATAGCGTTGATATCAGATGCCGGCACTCCGGTTATAAGTGATCCCGGCAGCAGTCTCGTCGAAATTGTCAGAAACGCAGGTTACAAAAGTGCCGTTGTTCCAGGGCCATCGGCAATGACTGCCGTTGTTTCTATGTTTGGCACAAAAGCACCATTTCTGTTTTTAGGGTTTTTACCGAGAAAGCGGTCTGATATAATAAAGCTACTAGAAAAAGTAAAAGCATGCTCATATCCGGCAGTTTTTTATGAATCTCCGCATAGAATAATTGATACATTATCTATTATCAATGATGAATTTCCTGATGCGGAGCTATTTATTGGAAAGGAATTGACAAAAATAAATGAAGCTTATTATAAAGGTAAGGCAGCTTTGATGATGGAAAAAATAGGCAACAATGTTAAAGGAGAATTTACAGGCATAATAAGTATTAAATCAAAGAAATCTTACGATGAAAAAGAAATTGCTATAAAACTCAGTGAGGAAAACATATCGGCAAGAGATGTTGCAAAATGCATGAAACTAATATATGGAACTAGGAAAAAGAAGGTGTATGAATGGATATAATGGAAGCTGTTTCAAGAGAGCTCGATAAATTAGAAGGAATTGCGAAAGAGATTTCTGCTGTCAGCTTTAAAGATAAAAAAAAGGTACAAGCCCTGTATAGTAAGCAAAAACATCTTATGAATATCAAAGATGTTTTTGACAGCTACTTGGATAATTCCAAACAAATAGTAGAAAACGAAAAGCTGCTCAGCGATTTGGAGTTAAAAGAACTTGCTGCAGAAGAAATAAAATCTTTAAAGAAACAAAACGATATATTAAATAAAAAGCTCAAACTGCTTCTTAAGCCAAAAAACCCCAATGAAAACAGAGATATCGTCGTTGAAATACGGGCAGGAGCAGGAGGCGCTGAAGCTTCATTATTTGTGGGAGATCTGTACAGAATGTATGATCGGTTTTCACAGAGCCACAATCTTAAAGTCGAACTCGTGAATAGTTCCGCACTTGAAGGCGGAGGTTTTAGAGAGATTGTTGCGTTTGTTAAGGGAAAAGAGGCATGGTCACTTTTTAGACATGAAATGGGTGTCCATAGAGTCCAGCGAATTCCTGTAACCGAATCTCAAGGAAGAATACACACATCTACCGCTACTGTTGCTGTTTTGCCTCAAGTTGACAGAGAAGAAGTGGACATAAAGCCGGATGATCTTAAAATTGATGTATATAGATCAAGTGGTCCGGGCGGTCAATGTGTTAATACCACCGATTCGGCGGTGAGAATTACGCATATTCCAACAGGTATCGTCGTTACCCAGCAGGATGAAAAATCACAGTTCAAAAATAAAGCTAAAGGAATGATGATTCTTCGTGCAAGGGTTGCGGCTCACTATAAAAAGATTGAAGACGATAAATTGGCAAAAGAACGTAAAAATCAAGTACAAACAGGAGACAGATCATTTCGTATCAGAACATACAATTTCCCTCAAAACAGAGTTACCGATCACAGAATCGGGCTCACAATTTATCACCTTGCCGCAATAATGGACGGAGGTCTTGATGAGATCGTAATTCCGCTTCAGATATCAAATATATAATGCTGTATAGACAAAGAAATTGCAATTGATTATTGGCGGAATTTTGATTCCTATCAACATATAAAAATAACTAAATAAACCATAAAACAGCATGTTTTCAGAAACTGAAACTATAATAAGTGCTCTAAAAAAGGCATCTATATTGCTTTCGGAAAGCAAAACTTCCATGCTGGATGCAGATGTTTTACTCTCTTTTATTCTAAAAAAAGAGAGACCATGGCTAATAACACATTATGATTTTCCGTTAAAAGCCGCTTATATAAAAGCTTATGAAAAAGTTATTCTCAGGCGAAAAAACCATGAACCGGTAGCTTATATTACAAACATAAAGGAGTTTATGGGGCTTGATTTTTATGTTGATAGGTCGGTTTTGATTCCAAGACCTGAAACCGAAATTCTTGTTGAAGAAGCTATTGATATTATCAAATATAAGAATATTAGATCGGTTCTTGAAATTGGAACAGGATCGGGAGCTATAAGCTGTTCGTTGGCTTATTATTCAAATGCAAAACTCAGCATAGAAGCAATGGATATATCCGACTCGGCACTTTCCGTTGCAAAAAAAAACGCTTTTTCAACAGGAACGGCAAAAGATATCCGATTTTTCAAGGCTGATATATTTAATTTTAGACCACACAAAAAGTACGATCTTATTCTTGCAAATCCTCCTTATGTAAAAGATTCTGAAATAATAGATGAACTGTTGTATGAACCCTTTCAAGCTCTATCGGGAGGTGAAAGCGGACTAAATTTTATAAAAAAACTTTTGTATAAACTTTCAGAGCTGACGGATAACATCTGTCTGATGGAGATTGGAGACGGTCAGTATAACACCGTCAAACAAAACAGGCTGTTTGAAACAGAATTTATCATGGATCTTGCGGGAATAGAAAGGGTAGCATTTTTGAAAAAATCTTTTTAAGTTACCGGTTTCTTTTTTTACTCCATATATTTTTTAATCCGTTAGCTATGCGTATGAATTTAGAATCTTTGCCTATCATAGCTTTTATATCCGGTATGACATTTTTTGCAGCCTGAGATCCTTTTGTTATGCACTGATCAACAGATTCAAAATCAGCCCAATTTATTCCGCCCACATCCGGCTTTATGGTAATATCGGAGTCCTTCGACATAAAAAGGGAGAGCGTGTCTTTGGTTATATCCGATGCCCTCATAAATATTTCCATCGCTGTTTTGAAAGTTTTATTTTCCGATAGATCTTCTTGTATGCTGGAGGTTATTATAATATCAGCGTCTGCTTTTCGTGCTGCTGAAACAGGAACCTGATCCAACCATCCCCCATCACTTAAAAGCATCGAACCCATTTTAGTAGGAGGGAATACACCTGGTATAGCAGACGATGCAGCCACCGCTTCTCTTAAAGAACCCTTGCTCAATATGACCTCTTTTGAAGATACAAGATCAACTGCAACGCATATAAAAGGAATTTTTGTCTCATCGAAGCTTATATTATCTATGAAATGATTGATATTGGATTGAAAATCATCTTTTGTAATAAATGATTCTTTTGTCAATGATTCTTCCAGCAGCAAACCTTTTTTTACAAAGGTACTTACAGTGTCAAATAAACCGTCCTGTTCACTTTTGCTTATCTGCTTAAAAAAACCCATTCGCAATTTCTTAAAAATAGGACCTGAAAAATAGCCCTTCATTTTCTCAATTGTTTCATCTATGCTGCCTGATGATGCGAAAGCAGCACCCACCAAAGCACCGATGCTGCATCCTACTATCAGATCAGGTATTATTCCGGCTTTAATGAGCGTATCTATTACACCTATATGTGCTATGCCTCTTCCTGCGCCGCCGCCAAGTACCAACGCAACCTTTTTTGCCATAAAGTCTCCCTTAAATTAAACACAAGCTTTTAAGCATGCGGTATAATGAGACAACTGCATAAAATTCTATGTTTTATTTTCAACCGCAATGATTATATCATCATCGATATCGGTAGTTCTTTTTAAAACTGTTCCTAAATAATCATCGCCAA